>DASRXV010000087.1:0-14143 GCA_035687325.1 Holophagaceae bacterium | reverse complement strand
GGTAGTGCGGGTTGATCTGGAAGGGGATGAGACCCAGCGCCGTCAGAGAGGGCGGCTCGACGATGGGCATGTCGTTGGTGGTGCGGATGGTGGGGCAGGCCAGGTTCGTCCCCGCGCTGGCGCCCGTGTAGGGCATGCCCGTGGACACCCGCGCGCGGATCGCGTCCATGGCTTTCAATCGGACCATCGCGTCCAGCAGGCGGAAGGTGTTGCCGCCGCCGGTGAAGATGGCCTCGGCTTTCTCGATGGCGGCCACGGCATTGAGCGCCTCGTGCAGCGCATCCAGCCCGAAGCCCAATCCCTCGAAAGCGGCACGGGCCTTGGTCGCGTAGGCATCCCGGTCCTTCAGCGCGTAGGGGATGAACAGCACCTTGGAGACGCCCGCGAGGCGCGCCTTCAGCGCGTCCGCCGCGTGTTCGAGATAGCTGGTGCCGTGATAGGCGGAGCTGCTGAGGAGGAGCAGGCGCTTCATTCGGACTCCAGGATGACCGTGGCGAAGGCGATGCCATGGTCGTGGGCCACGGTGGCGTGGAGGCGCGCGACGCCGCGGTCTTTCATCTGTTGCGTGAGTTTGTCCACGGTCCACAACCGCCCGTTGATGTAGCGCAGCTGCCGCCAGGACCAGCCGTCCAACCCCGTCCCCAGCGCCTTGCCAAAGGCTTCTCTCAGCGCCCAGCGACCCGCCATCCGCTCCGGCAGCCGGTCCCGGTTGCCCTTCAGCAAATAGGCCGCCTCCTCCGGATGGAGGATCTTCGCGCAGCACTTCTCCGGACCGAATCGCTCGATCAAGTGCGCCCAGCGCGGAGCCGGACAGATGTCAGAACCGAGACCGAGGATCACGATATGAGCCTAGTCGGAATCATCAGGTTTCGGATCGGGGTTTCCGACCACGAGATCTGGAAACCCCTTCTTCCAGCCCTTCCAATTGTCTTGCAGATGCTCATGCCCGAATCGAGATCCGTGAAGTTCAAGGAGGTCGGCCGAATCAAGAAGAAACTGGGCGATCTCCCTTAGCGTTGCGGGATCAGCGGAGAAAGAGACTCCCCTCATTGTGAGAGGTTGAAGCCTCTCGCGCTTGTCTTTTGGATATCCAAACAACTCAAAGGTCAAATTGGCTCCTTATGTTTGCGCGGAGTGGTCAGACCAATTCCATCGCATACCACCGATCGCAGCTCGTGTGCCCTGTCATTCCCATAGGCGCACATAAGGGCTTGAAGCCCAGCTTGGTGTAGAGCTTCATGGCGGCGTCCATGCCGGTGAGGGTTTCCAGATACATGGTGTGGTAGCCCGTCTCCCGAGCGGCGGCGATGAGGTGGCGCAGCAGGCGCTCACCCGCGCCGGTGCCGCGGGCTTCTTTCAGGAAGTACATCTTCCGCAGCTCGCAAGTGCCCTCATCCGCGCCATCCAGCCGCGCGAAGCCGCCGCCGCCCAGGACTCGGTCCACCGCATCCACCACCACGAAGAAGGCGGCACCAGGCTTGGTGTAAGCGCGGCTCATGTGATCCACCTCGGGATCGTGGATGGCGAAGCCGGGACCGTCCGCGCCGAATTCGGGCATGACGGTTCGGATGACGGCGGCCACGGCGGCGTCGTCTTCGGGGCGAATGGGACGGAAGGACAGGCCGGTCATGGATCCATTGTCGGCTTTTCAGAACTAAAGCGGAACGCAGAGGTCGCGGAGCAAGCGCGGAGAACGCAGAGGAGGCCTGGCACATGAACGCGGTGGCCGCCCGCCGTAGGCGGACCTGCCGCGTCGCGGCAGACTGAGGGTCAGGGCCGGAGACGCTTCAAAAGGCGTCTCCGGCCCTGACCCTCAGTCATTGGCCACCGCTGGTCCGGCCGAAGCCGGATGCTCATGAAGACTCTGTGTCCTTTCGCGTTCACTTCGCGACCTCTGCGACCAGCATTGGGGTTTTGTGAAGGTTCCTTCCGTCTTCCCATCCGACTCCCGATACTGGCCTTTGGAGATCCTATGGACACGCGCTGCTGCATCGTGGGAGGCGGGCCGGCGGGGCTCATGCTGGGCGTGCTGTTGGCGCGGGCGGGCGTGGAGGTGGTGGTGCTGGAGAAGCACGGCGACTTCCTCCGCGATTTCCGCGGCGACACCGTGCACCCCTCCACGCTGGAGATCGTGGAGGCCATGGGCCTGCTGCCGGCCTTCGAGCGGCTGTCGCAACATCGGGAGGACAAGATCCAGGTCGCCTTCGCGGACGGCCGCCTCACCTTCGGCGACTTCCGGAGCCTGGGCCGCTTTCCCTACATCGCGCTGGTGCCCCAATGGGACTTCCTGGATCTGTTGGCGGAGGAGGGCCGCAAGCATCCCAACTTCCAGCTGCTCATGCGCACGGAGGCGACAGACCTCATCGAAGAAGACGGCCGGGTCGCGGGCGTGCGAGCGACGGGGCCGGAAGGTCCGCTGGAAGTGCGGGCCGGTCTCGTGGTGGGTTGTGATGGGCGCGGCTCCACCGTGCGCGCGGCTTCGGGCTTGGAGCCGCGCACCTTCGGATCGCCCATGGATGTGCTCTGGTACCGCATGCCGAAGATGCCCGACGACGCCCCTGGAACCTTCGGCTACGCAGGGCGGGGGCAGATGGTGGTGCTCATCGATCGCGGCGATTACTGGCAGTCCGCTTTCGTCATTCCCAAGGGCAGTGCCGGGACCCTGAAGGCAGGCCCCATCGAGGCTTTCCAGGCCCGTCTTGCCGAGGCCGCGCCTCTGTTGGCGGACCGTGTGCAGAGCCTTAAGACCTGGGATGACGCGAAGCTGCTGGAGGTGAAGGTGGACCGGCTCGATCGCTGGCACAGGCCCGGTCTCCTCCTTATCGGCGACGCGGCCCACGCCATGAGCCCCATCGGCGGCGTGGGCATCAACCTCGCCATCCAGGACGCCGTGGCCACGGCCAACCTTGTGGGTCCGGCGCTGCGCGGTGGCGGCCTCATTGATGAATCCTTGCTCGCGCGGGTCCAGCACCGCCGCATGCTGCCCACGCGCGTCATCCAGGCCGTGCAGCGCACCGTCCAGAAACAGGTCATCTCCCGCGCCCTGGCGGCGTCAGGCGGCCCGCCGAACGCGCCGAAGGTGGCGCGGTTCCTTTCACGCTTCCGGTTCATGCGCCGCATCCCCGCGCGGTTGTTCGGATGGGGCATCCGGCGCGAGAAGCTGTCGTTCATGCCCTGACGATCCGTCAATTCCGCTGACACGCACCTTCGGGTGGGATTGACGGTCCTGGGCCCAGGCCTCAGAACGGAAGACCCTTTGGAGGATCCGTGCTCGAAGTCGACATCACCCTCGTGAATGCCTTCGTGGATGGAGAAGCCGGCGGGAACCCCGCGGGTGTCGCGCTGGAAGGCGACCGGTACACCGCCGAGGAGCGCCAGCGCATCGCCGCGGCAGCGGGCTTTCCCGAGACGGCCTTCGTCTGCGGTTCGGCTTCGGCGGATGCGCGTCTCGTCTTCCACACGCCCACCCGGTCGATCCCGCACTGCGGGCACGCGACGGTGGCCGCTTTCTGTGAGCTCGTGGCCAGCGGCCGGATGACAGGACCTCTACGCGTGAACGAGACGGTGGATGGCCCCCGCCGCATCCGCATCGCCGACGACTTGGTGTTCCTGGAGCAGGTGAGCCCGCGCCTGGAGGCGCTCGCATCGGCGCGGCGGGAGGAGCTCCTGGCCGCGCTTGGAATCGGGGCGGCCGATCTGCTTCCTGGCTTCGAGCCACTGCGGGCCTTCAATGGCAACGGGTCCATTCTCGTGCCGCTGCGGGACGAGGCGACGCTGGCCCGGCTCGCCCCGGACATGGCCGCGCTGACCGCCCTCAGCGAAGCGCTGGAGGTGGTGGGCGGCTATGTGTTCGTCCCCCGCGAGGGTGGTGAGCGCCAGGCCGTCGTGCGGATGTTCGCTCCGGCCTACGGCATTCCAGAGGAGGCGGCCACTGGCATGATGGCGGGGCCGCTGGGGTATTGGCTCTCCAAGGTGCTCGGGATGCCAGGCAGCCGTTTCCTCCTGGAGCAGGGCCGCCTCATGCGGCCCGCTTCCCCGAGCCTTTTGCAAGTGGAACTGGAAGGTGAAGTTGTGTGGGTGGGCGGCCGCGCCAAGGCCGTGCGGCGCATGAAGGTCAGCGTCTAGGTTTAGGCTCTGGCGGCTCGGTCTCGAGTTCCGGCCTCTCGGGCCAGAAGTGGCGAGGGTAGCGACGGCTCAACGCGGGGCGCAATTCCTGATAGGCCTTATGCCAGAAGCCCGCGAGGTCCGTCGTCACCTGCACGGCGCGGTAGTTGGGCGCGAGGAGGTGCAGCACCAGCGGCTGGCCCGCGATGCGGGGGCCTTCTTTCATCCCGAGGAAATCCTGGAGTCGGCTTTCGATCCAGGGCCGATCGCCGCCATATTCGATTTGCACGCGGCGTTTGGGGAGCTGGACGGCATCGGGCGCCAGCTTATCGAGCTGCTTCGCAGCGTCGCTACCCAGTTCTTCGGTGAAGATCCAGGTCCAATCCGAGGTTTCAGCTTCCGCCAATGATGCGGTCTGCAGGCAGGCGCGCAGGACGAGGCGTTCTCTCAGATCATCTTTCGGCGGCCATTGGAGGTCGGGCCGCGCGGCGGTGAGGAAGGCGGCCCGGTCCAGCAGGCGCGAGAGCGGTTCCGGCAGTTTCCGCTTCAGCCATTCCGACAAAAGGGCGGCGGCTTTCGCGTCACCCGGCTCGGCTACTTTGCGCGTGGCATCGAGGCAGGCCTCGCCAAACCAGAGGCCATTGATGCGCTCCACGCGGCGTCGCGATTCGTTGAACTCGAAGGCGTCCTCCTCGCGCAGCCGGTCGGGGAAGGCCTCCAGCAGCCACTCGGGCTCCAGGGCGGAGGCGAGGCGGATACTGACTGTGTTGCCCTTCGCGTCCGCATCCAGCGCCAGCAGCAGGTCGGCCTTCACTCGGCTCATCGGATCGAGCGTCCCGCCACCGCCCTCGCACATCCGGTAGCTGCGGCCCTCACCCCTGCTGGCCACGCGATCGGGATAGGCCATGAGCAACGCGCGCCGCAGGGCCATCTCCGGATCGGTGGCGGTATCGGAGGCGTTACCCAGGCTGCGCCGGGCCAGCCGCGCGCGGTGGACGGCGCCTGGATCGAGGTTCGCGGCCCGCAGCGCGCCCGCATGGAAGGCGGCATCCTCAGCCTCGCGGTAAGCGTCCAGGCGCGGCAGCAGATCGCAGGGGATCGCGGCGCCAGACCCTTCGCGGCGGTCGAGGCTGGCGCGGACCGCGAGATCGCCACTCTCCAGCAACGCCGCTGACAATCGCGCCGTGTCCGCGATGCCTTCGGCCTCGCCCGCGAGCACGAGCCGCGCGAGGCGGGGATGCATAGGCAGATCCACCATGCGGCGACCGGTGGGGGTCATCGCGCCAGCCGCATCCAGCGCGCCAAGATCGCGGAGCAGCTTTTCCGCGGCCTTCAGCGAAGCCTCCGGCGGCGCCTCGAACCAGGAAAGCGAAGCGGGATCGCGGATGCCTAAGACATGCAGCCCGAGCAGCGCCTCCGCGAGATCGGCCCGCTGCAGCTCCGGCGTATCGAAGGCGGGCCGCTGGCGGAAGTCAGCCTCGGTGAGGAGCCGCACGCAGAGGCCTGGCCCTGTGCGGCCCGCGCGACCCATGCGTTGCACGCAGCGCGCCTGGCTGATGCGCACGGTAGCGAGGCTGGAGAGGCCGGACCAGGGTGAATGGCGGGCCTCCCGGCCCAGGCCCGAATCGATCACGGCACGGACGCCATCCAGCGTCACGCTGCTCTCGGCCACATTGGTGCTGAGGATGATCTTGGGTGTGTCGCTGGGGGCGATGGCTTCCTGCTGGGCCTCGGCGCTGAGGTCCCCGTGCAGGGGCAGGACGCGCAGGCCCAGGCGGGATGCGGGCGCGTCGAGCGCGCGGACACAGGCGCGGATCTCCGCCGCGCCGGGCAGGAAGACCAGAATATGGCCGCTGAGCTTGTCCTGATGAAGCTGCTGCACGGCCTCACTTACACGCTCCGTCAGGGGCCGGGAGTCTTCTCTTGTCGCGTGGCGCAGCTCGATGGGGAAGCCGCGGCCCTCGCTGCTGAGGATGGGCGCGCCGAGAAAGGACGCCACGGGGGCCGCGTCCAGCGTGGCGCTCATGACGACGAGCTTGAGGTCGGGCCGCGCGCCGCGCTGGAGGCGTCGTAGCAGCGTGAGCGCCAGGTCCGTATGCAGGTGCCGCTCGTGGAACTCGTCCAACACCACGGCCGCGATGCCCGTCAGATCCGGATCGGACTGGAGGCGCCGCAGCAGCAGGCCTTCCGTCACGAAGCGGAGGCGCGTGGCCTTGGACACCTTGGACTCGAATCGCACGGCGTAGCCCGCCGTGGCGCCGAGGCTCTCGCCCATCTCCGTCGCCACGCGCGTGGCAGCGAGGCGGGCCGCCAGGCGCCGGGGTTCGAGGATCCAGCATTCGCCTTTTCCAAGCAGGCCCGTTTCCAGGAGGGCCCGCGGCACGCGCGTCGTCTTCCCGGCGCCGGGCTCCGCCGTGAGCACGAGGTTCGGCCCGCGGCGCAGAGCCTCGGTGATCTGGGGCAGGATCGCTTCGATGGGCAGAGTCATGGCGAAGCTTCTATGATCGTTCAAACCCGGAGCGCCCCATGAACGAAGTCTTCAAAGCCAGCCGCTGGACGAAGGGCAACCACCTCTTCCGCACGGTGATCGAGGTGTCGGACCAGTCCGTCGTGCGCCGCAAACGGAGCTGGTTCACCGTGAACGAGATGAGCATCCACCTCAGCCGCGTGGCCAGCGTCCGCATCGAGACAGGCCTCCTCTTCGCGGACATCCTCATCGAGAGCACCGGCGGCAGCGACCCCATGGCCAGCCACGGCCACATGAAGTCCGACGCGCGGCGCATCAAAGAGCTGATCGAGCAGGGCCAGGGCCGCGCAGGGAAGGGCGAGTAGCGCCTCAGGCGAACTTCGGCGCGCGTTTTTCCAGGAAGGCCTGCATGCCTTCTCGGGCATCGGCGCTGCGGATGGCGGTCTTCATCTGCTCGCCCTCGGTTTTGAGGAGGGCCAGGAGCGAATCAGGCGTGAGGCCCGCGTTGCGGAGGGCGGAGGCCTTGATTCGGGCCATGGCCTCGCCGGGGCCGTGAGCAAGGCGCTGGGTCCAGACTTTGCCGACATCGGCGAGCATCTCGGGGTCCACCACTTCATGGACGAGACCCAGCTCCTTGGCGCGGGCGGCATCCACGGCATCGGCGGTGAGCATGAGATGGGCCGCCACGCTGGGGCCCGCGGCCAGGTGGAGCATCACGCTGCCGCCCCAGTCGGGGTGAAGGCCCACCTTCACGAAGGCCATGGAAAACTTGGCGTCGGTAGCCGCCACGCGCAGATCCGCGCCCAGCGCCAGGCTCATGCCCGCGCCCGCGCAGGGGCCCTGGATGAGGGCCAGCACGGGCTTGGGGAGAGTGCGGAGGCCGTGGGCCACTTCGACACCGAGATCGAGGAGCGCTTCCAATTCCTTTTGGTTGCCCGCTTCGACATTCTTCACGAGCCAGCCGAGATCGCCGCCTGCGCAAAAGCCGCGGCCCTCGCCCCGCAGGACGAGTCCCTTCGCGCCCGGCTCCGCGGCCTTGCGGAGCGCCTCACGGAAGCCATCGGCCATTTCCGGAACGATGGCGTTCAGCTTGTCGGGCCGGTTCAGGGTCAGCGTGACGATGCGGTCCTGGACCTCGATGTGGATGGGCGAGTTCACTTCTTCTCCGCCCGGGCTTCCGCCGCCTGGACGAAGCCGTTGAAAAGGCCCCGCGCCGAGTCGCCCGCGGCGTCATGGAGGGCCACGAGATTCTCGGGATGCCACTGCACGCCCACCACCCAACGGTCCGGCTCCACCGCCTCCAGGCCTTCGATGAGGGCCTGGCCGTGGTCCAGCGTCTGGGGATGGAAGGCCACGGCCTTGAGGCCCTTGCCCAGCTTCTTCACCGCCTGGTGGTGGCGGCTGTTGACGGCGACGGCGTGGCCACCCAGCAGCTGCGCGAGGCGGGAGCCATGCGTGACGCTCACTGTATGACGGAGCTCGGGGATATCCGCCGTGCCATGGTCGTGGAGCTCCGGCGCGCAACCCGTGGCGTCGGGGATGTCCTGGATCATGGAACCACCCAGGGCCACATTGAGGATCTGATGTCCGCGGCAGATGCCGAGGATGGGCAGGTTCTTCTCCCAGGCCACGCGGATGACGGGGATCTCGCGGTCATCCCGGGCACGGTCCACTTCGGCCTTAGGATGGATGGGTTCGGCAGGATCCCAGTGGGCGGGGTCGATGTCGGCGCCGCCCGTCAATAGCAAGCCCGCGACGCCATCAAAGGAGGGCGCGGGGTCGTCGGTGCCGCAGAGCTGGATGGGCCCCTTCCAGCCCGCGGCCTTGAGGGCGGGCACATAGTGCTGAGCCGCGCGTTTCTTGTCCCGGCAGCAGACGAGGATGCTTGACATGGGACGCCCTCCAGCGATCATGGACACCCTACCAGCTCAGGTGGTCTGAGAACGGTGCCGCGGAGAGCTCCGCGGGAACAGGAGGACGAGATGTCCGGATCCCTTAACAAAGTGTTGCTCATCGGGAACCTGGGGCGCGATCCCGAGCTGAAGATGACGACCTCGGGCCAGCCCGTGGCGCGCTTCAGCATCGCCACCACGGAAACCTGGAAGGACAAGGCGGGCGAGAAGCAGTCCAAGACGGAGTGGCACAACATCGTCGTCTGGGGCAAGCAGGCCGAGATCGCCGAGAAATACCTCAAGAAGGGGAAGCAGATCCTCATCGAGGGCCGCATCCAGTACCGCGAGTACCAGGACCAGCAGGGCGTGAAGAAGACCGCCTGCGACATCCGTTGCGACAACTTCCAGATGCTGGGCCGCATGGAAGAAGGCGGCGGGCGTTCAGAGGGCGGCTACAGCCGCGGCGGATCGGCCTCGTCCTCATCGCAGGGCGCGCCCGATTACGACGACATGCCGCCGCCGCCCAGCGGCCCTGACGACGACATCCCGTTCTGAGCCAGGTCGTGACGGATTCCGGAACGGCACAGGCGCCCGAGCGGTCCATCCACTGGCGCCAGCGCTGGTGGTACGCGCTCTGGGTGGCGCTGCTGCTGGGCGCTTCAGGTTTCTGGGCCTGGTGGGAGACGCCTGCTGTCTCGGGCATCGGCCATGTGGTCGCCCGCGTCTGGGTGAAAGATCTGCCCGCAGGCAGCAAGGTGGAGGTCTGGACCGGCCCCGCCAAGGCTTGGAAGCAGGACGCGCCAGGGTTCCAGGGGCCCTGGATGGTGCAGGACGATGCCGCCAAGCCCCTGCCGCTGCCCCCGCTGGAGATCCGCGCGGGGTTGCGGCGCTGGCACCAGGGCTACATCCCCCGCCTCACCAGCGACAGGCTCGTGCTGCGCATTGATCCGCCGGAGGGAGCTCCCCGTTTCGCGGCTTACGATCTCCAGCGCGACCTCGACGCGGGTCTCGCGGGCCCTCACCGCCGCCTGTTGATCTCCACATCGCTGAAGTGGGCCGCGCTTTCCATGGATGCATCCCGGCCCTCACCTCTATTACCCTAGTCTCTTGCCCTCGAAAGGATCGTCCATGCGCCGCCTCTTCTCCGCCCTGACCCTCCTTCCCGCAGCTCTCGCAGCCCAGGCTCCTGTCGCGGCTCCCGCGCCTGCCGCTGCCGGCCTCGCTGACCAGTTCAAGGCCCAAGCCCCTGCGATCCAGGCCCTCGTGAAGACGGACCCTGATGCGGCCCTGGCCAAGGCAGAAGCCATCATTCCGGCCGTCCCTCCTGCTTTCAACAAGACGGATTTCCGCACAGCCCAGGACAGCATGGGCGAGTACAACGCGCTGACCGACATGTACCGAACCGCCGCCAGTTGCGCGGATGCCGCCGGGCAGTGGGAGAAGGCCCGGGACTACGCCACCAAGGCCAAGGCCAACGCCCAGGCCACCTATGACAACGCGGTACCGCCTTTCACCGCCTTCCAGGACACCTGGAAGAAGGCTCAGGCCGAGGCCCAGAAGCATCTGGACGAGGAGGCCACGCTCGCCAAGGTGGAGAAGCCCACGCCCGAGCAGACTGTGCAGTTGAATGGGCTGAAGCTGAATGAGAGCGTCTACCAGAAGAATGTCTCCTCCGGCAAGACCATGGTGGACGCCGTGGATGCGAGGCTGAAGGTCCTCAAGGATCAGACCGCGGACTTCGATCCCTTCATCGCGAACATCTCCGACCGCCTGAAGACGGAAGCCGGCAACATCGACAAGTTCAAGGGCGATAAGAAGGTCTTCGCCGCCGCGGCCCTCAAAGGCGCGGACCAGTACAAGGACAAGGATTCGGAGGTGACCTACCTGCGCCGCCTCCAGGTTCTCGATCCTTCCAGCAAGGCCGTCGCCCATAAGTTGGATGTGCTCTTGGGCAAGGTGAAGCAGGAGCCCCTTAAGGGTGTCGTCCGTCACAAGAAGGGCCACTGAGTTGAGGTTCCGGGCCTTCCTCCTCCCGGCGCTGATCCTGGCCTTGGCCGTCCCGGCCAGGGCCCAGGTGTTCGCAGACGCCTTCAACGGGAAGCGGGACGGCTGGGAGTCGCGCCTCAAGCGCGGCGATGCGGCGGCTGTGCGCCAGGAAATCGAGACCTTCCTCACCGTTCAGGGCGCCAACGCCAGCCCCAGCAACTACGGGGACCAGCACGCCATCGTGGGGGCGCGGGGCCTGGAGGCCCGGGCCTGCGTCGCCTCCGGCGAATGGGAGGCCGCCCTCGCCAACCTGCAGAAGGCTTCCGCCACGGCCGGGGAGAACCTCTCCGCCACGGAGGTTTCCTTCGCCAAGCTGCGAGCCGATCACGCGGAGAAGCTCACGCTCTGGAAGGGTGAGCTGGGCGATGCCCAGGCGAAGCTGGACCAGCTGAACGCGGCGCCGGGCCTCACGGAAGACCAGATGAAGTTGAAGGGCCAGCTCCAGACCTTCGTGGCGGAGCACCAGTCCTCCATCCAGCACAGCGAGGACGCCCTCAAGGCCATGGACGGAGCCCTTGTCACGCTGCGGCAGGAAAAAGCGGATTACGAGGCTTCAGCCGCCGCCTGGACCGCCTTCATCGATAAGGAGAAGGCGGACATCACGGCCGCGGGCAGCGCGATGGCCTATGTGTCCCAGAAGACTGAGCAGGTGAAGGCCGATGACGCGAAGTCCCCGGAAGAACGCCTGGACTATGTGGAGCGCCTCCTCAAACTGGATCCAGCCAACGCTGCCGCGCTGCGCCTGAAGTCCGCGCTCCAGGGCAAGCCCCTGGCGGAGGCGACCCCGAAGAGGAAGGCGGCGCGCAAGAAGCGCTGACGCATTCCGCCACCAAGGAAGAAGGGCGCCGCGAGGCGCCCTTCTTCCTTGGACAGAGCAGGCCTTCCTAGAACACCAGGCCGAATCCGGCGCGCACATAGCTGGTGGCTGGGGGATCGCCGGCAGCGGCGTCATGGCCCGTGAGGCTGGTGTGATAGACAACTTCCAAGGTGAAGCGGGGGCCCGCGTCGCCGCCGAAAGTGTTGCCGAAGCCCGCCTCGCCGCCCATGCGGCTCTTGTTGGTGGTGTCCACACCATAGTAGTAGTTGTCCCAGTAGCTGAAATTCCCGAAGCTCCGCTCGAACTTCTCGAAGTCGGCGGAGAGGCCGCCCAGCAGGTAGAACCCGCGGTGCCGGTAGGCGCCCTCGCCGGGGAAGATCTGCAGATCGCCGCCGAGGTTGAACTGGGAGTGCCGCAGGTTGAGCGTGCTGTAGCCCTGCGCGGTGTTGGTCCCGTTGTTGGCCGCGAAGCCCAGGTTCAGGCGGATGGCCGTCACCCGGCTCGTGGGGAAGCTCATGTTGAAGGTGGCGCCGATGCCCACATCGTAGGCCTCGGTCTGGGGCGTCAGCACGCCAGCGGTGGGGGGGTAGGTTTTGCTGTTGAAACTGCCCGTGGGTGCGATGAGGTCGATGGTGAAGCCGGGGTGGAAGTCCTGGGCCTGCACGGCGGGTGCGGCCAGAGCCAGAGTCAGCAGGGGGAGCAGGGCGGTGCGTCGCATGGGATCTCCAGAAAAGGTCCGAAGCCGTTCTAGCCAGGGGCATGCCGGAACGCGCAAGTGTAGCTCATCCACGAGATGCCGCCTGGCGAGCCGAGATTGAGGCACTGATGCGTGTCGCAAGGCACCTCAGGGGGAGGGAGGAATGCAACGCCTGGGAGCCTGTCCAAGCAATCCCCCGGGCGGCGTTGGGGCGCCGGGCGAGCCTAACGCGGCATGGCGACGCCCGCCGCCCCAACCCGGAGGGCCCGCCGCCAAGGGCCCGTTGGCTGCGTCACCGCGCTGGCACGATGTGAACGCATCGCGGCTGCGCGCGCTTCCTTGCTACCAAGCCCTTGGCGACTGGCGCCGCCTGCAGGGGATTGCTTGGACAGGCTCCCAGATGGCTTACTCTGATCTCAAAGAGGTTGTCATGGTCTGGAAGCAGGATCTCGCGAAGCTGAAACAGGCCTTTCCGGATGCGGGAGGGCCACCCCCGCCGCCCGTGAAGCCCAAGCCCAAACCCGTCGAAGTCAAGGATCTGAACGCGGAGGATGCCTTCTTCCTGGCGGCCATGGGCGCTCCATCGCCACGGCCTCCCAAGGTGGGAACGGCCGCTCCGATGGCGCAGGTTCCAGTTCCGCCAGAAGCCGAGGTCTCCTTCGACGCGGAGCTTGCGGACCTGAAGGGGCTCAAGCCCCTGGCGCGGAATCCGGTCCTGGCCACGCCCATCATTCCAGCGAAGATGGAGGCCGCTCCCGCGCCCATCGTGCCGGTTCTGGAGCCGCCCGCTGCCCAGGTAGAGCGGCTTGGCGAGCTGCCCGCCGCCGTGGAGCCGGATCCCTCCAGGGGCCCTATCCGCATCCAGCTGGCCGCGGGCATGGCGGTGGAGGTGGATGCGGTGCTTGACCTCCGGAACCACAGCGTCCCGGACGCCTTGGGCCGCCTGCGGGACCGCTTGGAGGATGGCGCGCACATGGGCTGGCGCACGCTCCATGTGGTGCTCGGCGAAGACGCGGCGCTCCATGAAGCGCTGCTGGCCCTGTTCGCCGCAGGCGGCCCCATCAAGATCAGCCGCTACGCCCAGGCCCCCGTCCCCATGGGCGGCGCGCAGGCCTGGATCCTCTACTACTGACCGCTCCGGCGGAACCTGGAATGGATTGGGAGAGCCGATGAGTCTGTTGGTGGTGGGCAGTGTGGCGTTTGACGATGTGGAGACGCCGCTGGGGCGCCGCGAGCGCGCCCTGGGCGGATCGGCCACCTACTTCTCCTTGAGCGCGAGCCACAGCACGGATGTGCGGGTGGTGGCGGTGGTGGGCGAGGATTTCGGTGAGCGCGAGATGGCCGCATTCAAGGACCGCCGCATCGACTTGGAGGGCTTGGAGCGGCGGCCGGGCCGGAGCTTCCACTGGAAGGGCGCCTACGCCTGGGACTTCAACGAAGCGAAGACGCTGGAGACCCATCTCAATGTCTTTGCCGACTTCCACCCCAGGTTGCCCGAGACCTACCGCCGGAGTGAGTGCCTCTTCCTGGGCAACATCGACCCGGCCCTCCAGCTGGATGTGGTGCGGCAGATGGAGAGTCGGCCCCGTTGGATCGCCCTGGACACCATGAACTACTGGATCTCCGGCGCCCGGGAGCCCCTCGAGAGGGTGCTGCGGGAGGTGGACATCCTCCTGGTTAACGACGCGGAGGTCCGCTCCCTCACGGGGGAGCGTCAGAACGCCAAGGCTTACCAGCGGGTGCGGGAGATGGGCCCCTCGATCCTCGTGGTGAAGCACGGGGAGTTCGGGGTGAGCCTGTTCACGCCTGAGGGGGTCTTCGCGGCCCCCGCTTACCCTCTGGAAGAAGTGGTGGATCCCACCGGGGCCGGAGACACCTTCGCCGGAGGTTTCCTAGGCTTTCTGGCACGAATCGGGCGTATGGACTTCCCGGTGCTCAAACACGCGACACTGGCGGGCTCCGTCATGGCCAGCTTCACTGTGGAGCGTTTTTCCACCGAGCGACTTGAAACCGTCACACCCAGCGAAATCCAGAAGCGGCTCACTCTTTTTTCCGACATGATCCGCGTCGAGGCTCTATAATCGTTCCACCTTCTACCCAACATTCGGGGGACACCATGG
>DASRXV010000086.1:0-2591 GCA_035687325.1 Holophagaceae bacterium | reverse complement strand
CGAGGCGGCGGAGGACCCCAAGGTGCTGGCCATCAAGGTGACGCTCTACCGCACGAGCGCCACGAGCCCCATCGCGCGCGCGCTGGAGCGGGCCGCGGAGCGGGGCAAGCAGGTGGCGGCCATCGTGGAGCTGCGGGCCCGCTTCGACGAGGCAGCCAACATCGCCTGGGCCCGGCGCCTGGAGAAGGCGGGCGTCCATGTGGTCTACGGCCTCCCCGGCTTCAAGACACACCTCAAGGCCTGCCTCGCGGTGCGGCAGGAGGGCGACCGCATCCGCCGCTACTGCCACATCGGCACGGGCAACTACAGCGAGGGCACGGCGCGGCTCTACACGGACCTAGGCCTCCTCACGGCGGATCCGGAGCTGGGCGAGGAGATCTCGCGGGTTTTCAACCTGCTCACGGGCTACACGCGCACCGGCACGCTCAAGCGCCTGTTGCTGGCGCCCCAGGGCCTGCGCCAGGGCCTCCTCGCGCGCATCGAGCGGGAGCGGGAGCACGCGCGGGAAGGACGGCCCGCGCGGATCCTCTTCAAGATGAACGCGCTGGTGGATCCGCCCATGATCCAGGCGCTCTATGACGCGTCCAGCGACGGCGTGAAGGTGGATCTCATCGTGCGCGGCATTTGCTGCCTCAAGCCCGGCGTGCCGGGGCTCAGCGACAACATCCGCGTGGTGAGCATCCTGGACCGCTTCCTGGAGCACGCCCGCGTCTACCACTTCGCCGGGGGCGGCGCGCCGGAGACTTTCCTCTCGAGCGCGGATCTCATGCCCCGCAACCTGGACCACCGTATGGAACTGGCTTTCCCCGTGCTCGACCCGGCCCTGGCGGGCGAGGTGGCAGAGCTGCTGGAGCTGCAGCTGAAGGACACGGTGAAGGGCCGCGTCTTGGGCCCCGAAGGCCAGGTCCTGCGCCGGGGCCTGGAGCCCGGCCCGGCTCTCCGCAGCCAGATCCGCACCTACGAGCTGGCCCTGCGCCGCAGCGCGTCGGCACCCACGCGGCGCCTGCCTTGATCTTCATCGGGAGCCGGTCCGGGCCGCCTATGCGAAACTGGAGGGCTGGAGCCGGATCATGGATAAAAAGGTCAGCCGCGCCTCGCTCTTCGACACCCTGAACGCCTACCAGGTGCCGGGCACCAGCGCCACGCTCGTGGCTCTGAAGGCCGTGAAGGGTCTGGATGTGGACGGCGGCAAAATCACCGTCCGCCTCCAGATGCTGGACGCCTACCAGGACCGCGAGGCCGAGATCCGCAAGGCCATCGCGCAGCGCATCGGGTCCGTGGACGGGGTGGAATCCGTGACGGTGGAGATCGCCTGGGATAAGACGCCCCAGGTGGAGTTCAAGAACCTGCTGGGCGGCGTCAAGCACGCCATCGTTGTGGGCAGCGGCAAGGGGGGCGTGGGCAAGAGCACCGTGGCCGCGAATCTCGCCGTGGCCGCGGCCAAGCTGGGCCTCAAGGTGGGCTTGCTGGACGCGGACCTCTACGGCCCCTCCATGGGCATGATGTTCGGCGTGGGCCCCGATGAAGGTCCCGAGGGCACGCCAGAAGGCAAGATCCGCCCCGTGGAGAAGTACGGCATCAAGCTCATGTCCATGGGCTTCCTCATCGACGAGGACAAGCCCGTCATCTGGCGCGGCCCCATGCTCAACAAGGCGCTGCAGCAGTTCCTGGGCGACGTGCTCTGGGGCGACCTGGACATCCTCTTCATCGACCTTCCGCCGGGCACGGGCGACATCCAGATCAGCCTCATCCAGAACGCCAAGGTGGGCGGCGCCATCGTCGTGAGCACGCCGCAGGATGTGGCTTTCCTGGACGCCAAGAAGGCCATCGGCATGTTCACGACCGTGAAGGTGCCCATCACGGGCGTCATCGAGAACATGAGCAGCTTCCTCTGCCCCGGCTGCGGCAAGGAGACCCAGATCTTCGGCCACGGCGGCGTGAAGGCCGCGGCGGCGCGCATGGAGCTGCCCTTCCTGGGCGAGATCCCCATCGACCTGGGTATCCGCGAAGGCGGCGACAACGGCAAACCGCTGGTGGAAGCCCACCCGGACAGTCCCCAGTCCAAGACCTTCCTGGAGATGGCAGGCAAGCTGAAGGCGCAGTTCGCGCTCTGACCGTCTAGAATTCCGGGCATGCCCTCTCCGAAGCTGCCCGAAGTCCTGGCCCCCGATCTGATGGAGCGGGTGCGGGCGCGTTTCGAGCATTGGCCCGTCACGGAAGGCCTGGGACTGACGGTGGAGGAGCTCGCGCCGGGCCGCGCGCGCATCCGCCTGCCGCTTTCGCCGAAGGTGCAGAACGGGCCGCGGGGCAACATGAACGGCGGCTGGCTCGCGAACATCGCCGACATGGCCTGCGCCTTCGCGCTCTGCACGGCCTTTGACGGCCTCATGCCCTTCGCCACCTCGGACCTGCACTACCGCTACCTGGAGCCCGCCTATGGCGCTGTCGTGGTGGAGGCCATGGTGGTGCGGTTCTCCAAGAGCACGGCCGTCATCGAGTGCCGTCTCACCAGCGGCGATGCGCTGATCGGATTCGCCACTTCCAACTTCGCCATCAAGCCGAATCTCCGGGGATAGCCGCGATGGCCTACC
>DASRXV010000085.1:0-6232 GCA_035687325.1 Holophagaceae bacterium | reverse complement strand
TGGGGCGTGGAGGTGAGCGGCGTGGAGGTGAAGAATGTGGACCTCCCCGAGCAGGTGCAGCGCGCCATGGGCCGCCAAGCCGAGGCCGAACGCGAGAAGCGCGCGAAGATCATCGCCGCCGAAGGCGAGCTGCTCGCCAGCCAGCAGCTGCTGGAGGCCTCCAACAAGATCAGCCAGAACCCTGTGGCCATCCAGATGCGCTACCTCCAGACCCTCACGGAGATCGCCGTGGAGAAGAACAGCACCATCCTTTTCCCGCTGCCCATGGAGTTCCTGAGCGTGCTCAAGAAGCTGGGCGAGACGAAGGACTGATCCCGCGAAGGCCGCGAAGGCCGCGAAGGGACAATCTTCTTCGCGGCCCTTCGCGGATAAAATCAGGACCGGAGGTCGCATGCGCTTCGGCCCTTGGGATGTGCGGATCGTGTCGGGCGGAACCTTCCGCCTGGATGGCGGGGCCATGTTCGGCACGGTGCCGAAGGTGGTCTGGAACAAGGTCTATCCGGCGGATGAGGACAACATGATCCTCATGGCCACCAACTGCCTGCTCATCCGCGGCGAGGTGGACGGGAAGAAGCACACGATCCTCGTGGACAACGGCAACGGGGACAAGGAGCCGGACGACTTCATGGCCCGCTTCAAGTTCGAGGGCCGCGGCGTGCTGGACCGGGAGCTGGCAAAACATGGCGTGAAGCCTGAGGACATCACCCTCCAGATCCTCACGCATCTGCACTTCGACCATGCGGGCGGAAGCACCCGCTTCGATGGCGAAGGGAAGCTCGTCCCCAGCTTCTCGAACGCCCGCTATGTCGCCCCGAAGCGCGATCTTGATGATGCGAAACATCCGAACCTTCGCGTGAAGGCCAGCTACCTCGCCAAGAACTGGGAGCCGCTGGAAGCCGCAGGCGTGCTGGATACCGTCGAAGGGGAGACGGAGATCCTGCCGGGCATCTCTGTGCGCCCCGCGCCTGGCCACATCGAAGGCCTCCAGACCGTGACCATCGAAGGCGACGGCCGCAAGCTCATCTACCTTGCAGACCTCATCCCCACCGCCCGCCACATCCAGCCCGCCTGGGTCATGGGCTACGACCTGGATGTGGTCACCTGCGTGGAAACCCGCCAGCAGCTCCTGGCGGAGGTGACCGGCACGGACACGGTGCTGGTCTTCGAGCACGACCCCGATACCCCCAGCGGCACCGTGACCCGTGATGAGAAAGGCCGCTACCGCGTCGAACCGGTGGCGGTGTGAGAGGCGGACTTCTTCTCGTCCTGGCGTGTGTGGCGATATCGGGGTGCCGAGCTCCCTGGACCGCCATGGTCATCGAGCCAGGCGCGCCTGGTGAATCAGTCCAGGTGCTTGGAACGCGCCTTGTGACAGATATCCCGAAGCCGACCCTATCTATTCCTCGGTGGATGCTAGGGAAGTGGGCGATTCAAGGTTCCACTCAGTTCAAAGGTGTGTCCATTTCGACAGGCAAGTTCAGATTCGATTTAGGACACTCGCAGTTCGAAATGGATGATGCGAGAGCGATCGTCCAAAGTGCGAAGACTTCTCTTGGTGATTCCAGGCTACTGATCCATGTCGGGCCGCCCGGTTGGTCTGATTCCGATTCTGATTACGAGGGAAGCATCGTCGTCCTGCGCCGTTCGACCGACTCCGCGCAAGGCGAAGTGGTTCTGGCTTGGCAGTACAAAGCCCAGTGCACTTCCTATGGGATTGGCCCTTACACGCCTGATCCAGGGACCTGGATACTCACCCGGATCGCGCCATGACCCTCGTCTGGAATCCCACTCAGTACCTCAAGTTCGCGGGCACGCGCACCCGCGCGGCGTCTGACCTGCTGGCGCGGGTGCCGCTTGAATCGCCGTCTTCAATCGTCGATCTGGGTTGCGGCCCCGGCAACAGCACCGAGTTGTTGGCGCTGCGCTGGCCTCAGGCATTGATCGCGGGCGTGGATAGTTCGGCGGAGATGCTGGCTTCGGCGCACAAGGCGCTGCCGAAGGTCGCGTGGGCCCAGGCCGATGTGGCCACCTGGGTACCGGGTGCCGCCATGGATGTGCTTTTCGCCAACGCGGTGCTGCACTGGCTGCCGGCTCATGAAGCGCTGCTCCCGCGGCTCATGGGTTTTCTTTCGCCGGGCGGTGTGCTCGCGGTGCAGATGCCCATGAACTTCGACGCGCCGGCCTACCGCCTCATCCGCGAGTTGGCGGGGACGCCCGCCGCCAGCGACTGGCGTCCGCCCCTGGCGCCAGAGGCGTATTACCGCATCCTCGCGCCCCATGCGGCGTCCGTGGATCTCTGGGAGACGGAGTACCAGCAGGTCATGGGCGGCGTGGACGACATCCTCGAATGGGCCAAAGGCACGGTGTTGCTGCCCTACCTGCAAGGGCTCGATGGAGATGAATCCGCGCGGTTGCTGGCCCGGTACCGTTCAGGCCTCGCGGACCTCTATCCCGCGCAACCGGACGGCAAGGTGCTCTTCCCCTTCAAGCGCCTGTTCTTCGTGGCCACGCGGCGCTGAGCGGCGTCTCCGCGTAGAATCTCCCCAGGGAGCGACCATGGCCTTCACACCCGGCAGCCGGCGCGGCGAAATGGCCGACATCAACATGACGCCCATGATCGATGTGATGCTCGTGCTGCTCATCATCTTCATGGTGACGGCGCCCATGCTCACGAGCGGCGTGGATGTGGCGCTGCCCAACAGCCGCACGGGGCGCAGTCTCCAGAACGAGGCGCTCACGGTCACGCTGGCCAAGGATGGCCGGGTGCAGCTGGACGACGCCTTCGTGCCCCTCTCCCGCCTGGAGAACGAGCTGCGGAACAAGGCGGCGGGCGGCAGCAAGAAGCGCCCGGTGCTGGTGCGCGCGGACCGGGGAATCCCCTACGGCCGGGTCATCGAGGTCGTGGATTCCATCCGCGCTGCGGGCTTCACGCAGGTGGGCTTCGTCACCCAGGGGTCCAACGACGCCACTCCGGCGAAGGCGAATCCGTGAGCCAGCAGGATCTGCACGCGCTGCTGCGGGCCCGCGCCCATGTGGGGGAGTTCCCCCTGGGCAAGGCGCTGGCCCTCGCCGCGGGCGCGCATCTGGTGGTCATCCTCGCCCTCGTCATCAAGCCCCACATGAAGGCGGACACGGACGCGGTGCAGGTGACCTGGGTGAACCTGCCGCCCGCCGTGGCCAACCAGAGCGGCGGCGCGGAAGCGCGCACCGAGGGCCAGGAGACCGAGCGCGTGAGGCGCGTGGACGATGTGGCGGCCCAGCAGCCGGTGTCCAAGCCCAGCGAGCAGGAGGACAACCCCTTCGCCAAGTCCGCGAAAAGCGTCCGCAGCGGCGAGAATCCGGACCAGACTTCCACGGGCAAGCAGGTGAAGGCCTCCAAGAGCGAGAAGCCCAATCCCGTCTCCACGCCCGGCACCGCGGGCGCGGGCAACGCCAGCGGGCTGGGGCAGGGCAGCGCCATTCCCGGCCTCAGCGCCACGGAGGGCGTGCAGGGCGGCGTGGGACTCGTGGCGGCCATCGACGGCAGTTTCCCCTACGCCTGGTACCTGCAGCAGGTGCAGGGCCGCATCGTGGGCAACTGGCAGCGGCTGGGCGGTCAGGGCCGTGTGCAGATCTATTTCCGCATCAACCGTGATGGCGGCGTGGACGGCGCGCGCATCGAGGTTCCCAGCGGCAATGGCTCGCTGGATGAGAGCGCGCTCATGGCTGTGCGGCGCTCCTCGCCTCTGCCGCCGCTGCCCACCCAGACGGGCGACTACCTGGGCGTCCATTTCTGGTTCAACTATGTGGGCAATTGACGAAGGACGCCGGGGAGCGGCATGACTTGGATCTCGTTCTTCGCGGTGGGCTTCGGCGCCTTCGGAGGCGCGGTGCTGCGTTGGGGGCTGGGCCTCGCTTTCAACGCGGCCTTCCCCACGATCCCCATAGGCACGCTCGCGGCCAATCTCGTGGGCGGGCTGCTCATGGGCCTGGCCATCGGCGGGCTGCCAGCCTTCCAGGCCCTGCCGCCCGCGGGACGCCTGGCTCTCACCACGGGCTTCCTCGGCGGGCTCACGACCTTCTCCACCTTCTCGGCGGAATCCATCACGCTCTTCCTGAACCGTGAGATCGGCTGGGCTTTCGTTCATACAGTGCTGCACCTGCTTGGTTCGCTGCTGATGACCCTTGCGGGCATGGGCATCGTCCGCATGCTCTGGAAGTGAGATGGGGGACGAGATGATGACCAAGGGGTTCTCCTTGCGCTTCTACATGCAGGAGAAGGCCAAGCACCGGGGTGTGCTGCTCTACGAGTGGCTGCTGGAACAGGCGAAGAAGCAGGGTCTCCACGGCGGTTCCGCGTTCCGGGCCGTGGCGGGCTTCGGCCGTCATGGCGTGCTCCATGAGCAGAAGTTCTTCGAACTGCAAGGCGAGCTCACCATCGTCGTGGAGTTCCTAGTGGACGAGGCTGAGGCCGGGAAGCTGCTGGACATCGTGAAACAAGACGGCGCCCACTTGTTCTGGGCCCGCTTCCCAGCCGAGTTCGGCGTGTTCGGCGAAAGCTAGGCATGGCGGACCGCTGGCTCAACCGCGCCGTCTGGGGCATGGCCTGGACGAGCTTCCTGTCGGATCTCGGCCACGAGGCGATGTCGGCGCTCCTGCCCTCCTTCCTCGCCGCGCTGGGCCTGCCGCCCGCCGCGCTGGGCGCGGTGGAGGGTCTTGGCGATGCCGCCGCGAGTTTCATGAAGCTGGGCGCAGGCTGGGTCTCGGACCGTCTGGGACGGCGCAAGGGGCTCGTGGTGGCAGGCTACGCGGCCACGGGTCTGGCGTCTGGTTTCATCGCTCTTGCGAACGGCTTCGGCGGCGTGCTGGCCGCGAAGGTGTTCGGCTGGACGGGGCGCGGCCTGCGGGGTCCGCTGCGTGACGCCATGCTCACGGACGCCATTCCCGAGGATGCCCGGGGCCGCGCCTTCGGCTTCCATCGGGCGGGGGACACCATCGGCGCCATCCTCGGGCCTGCGCTGGCGGCCGGGTTGCTGGCCTGGGGGCTCGGCCGCGGATTCGCAGAGCTCCCGTGGCTGCGGTCCCTCCTCTGGATCAGCCTCGTTCCCGGCGTGCTGGCGGCGCTCGTGTTCGCAGTCGCTGTGCCGGAGAAACCGAAGTCGAAGTCGCGCCTCTTCGCGTTCAAGGACGCGATGCGGGCCATGCCATCGAACTTCCGCCGCTATCTGTTCGGTGTGGGCCTCTTCGGCTGTGGCGATTTCGCGCACACGCTGCTCATCCTGGCCGCGGCGCAACTCATGGCGCCCGCGCTGGGTCCCATGAGGGCCGCCGCCTTGGGCGTGGCCTTCTATGTGCTCCACAACGCCGTCTACGCGGCAGCCGCCTTCCCGGCGGGTGCGCTGGCGGACCGCTTCCGCGTCCACCGGCCCTTGCTGGGGATGGGTTATCTCGCGGGCGCGGTGATGCCCGTGATGCTGGCCTTCGCCTTCCTTCACGGCCACGCCACACCGCTGCTCATGGCGACCATCTTCTCCCTGGGCGGCCTCGTGAACGGCATCCAGGACACGCTGGAAGGCGCCACCACGGCGGAGCTGGCGCCGCCCGACCACCGCGGGTTGGCCTTCGGCCTTCTGGGCGCGGTGAATGGAACGGGCGATCTTGTATCGAGCCTGGGCGTGGGCCTGCTCTGGACTTGGCATCCCGCCGTGGCCTTCTTCACCGCCGCCGTGCTCATGGCGCTGGGCGGGCTCGCGACGCTCCGGAAGGCCCGAGCCCCTAGTGCGCGGTCTCGCGGCGTCCGCGGGCCTTCACGAGGGTGAGCGCGGCGCCGCCGGGGCCCTGCTCCATGCGGACCTCGTCCATGACCTGCCGCATGAAGAAGACGCCCCGGCCGCCGGGCTTCAGGAGGTTCTCCGGCAGGTTCGGGTCGGGGATGTCGGCGAGGACCACGCCCTTGCCCTGATCCTCGATGCGGATCTCGAAGCGGTCCGCCATGGGCGTGAAGCTCACGCGGACACTCTTGTCCTTGCTGAGCTTATTGCCGTGCCGCATCGCGTTCGCGATGCCTTCCTGTATCGCCAGCCAGAGCTGCTCCCCGTCCTCCTGGCTGAAGTTGAGATGCTTCAGGAACTCGGCGCCCACGACCTGGATGAGGTCTATGAAACGCAAGTCCGTGCTGCAAGTCAGCGTCACCGGGAGTAGGGCGTTCTGGGCCATGGCAAATACCTTCCGCGTTGCGGGAACCGGATGGGCA
>DASRXV010000084.1:0-10892 GCA_035687325.1 Holophagaceae bacterium | reverse complement strand
CGGCGACCTTGATCTTGGTCTCTGTATCGGGCACCTGCTTGAGGCAGACGAGGATCTTCATGGGCACTCCGGAAGGGCCGTGCGGCCAAAGCCTCATTTTACCGGAGGCCCGGACCGGCCCCTAGCGAAAGGTGCGCTTGCCAGGAGTGATCGTGGTAAAAGGGAGCCATCATGCGCCCCTACACACGCTCCTGCCCCGGCTCTGCGGTGGTCCTGATGAGCGCCGCGTTCCTCGGCCTCGCGGTCCTCACTGCCTGCGGACGGAAGGATGCCGGGGAGGAAGGCCCCAAGTTTATCCAGCCTGGGATTGCCGCGACGCAAGCCCCGGCCCCAGAGCCGACCGGCGACCAGCCGGGCTTGCCCGTGGTCCGCATCCAGGCGGACGCGCTCGTGGCCGCGGGGACGGGCGGCCATCAGGCGACTGTGTCCGGCGACGCGGGTCTGCAATACGAATGGTTCATCCAGGGCGGGGCCTTTGAGGGGGACATCCACAGCCAGTCCGTGAACTGGTCCGCGGGCGTTCCAGGTGAGGTGCGCCTCTTCTGCCAGGGCACCAACACGGCTGGAAAGAAGTCCGTCACGCTCGCCCGGGTCCAGTCCGAGGCGCCGCCCTCCATCGAGGGCTTCCGGGCCACTCCGCTGGTGGTCTCCGTCGGTCACGCTACCAAGCTCAGTTGGACCGCCAAGGAGATCAAGACTCTGATCCTCGATCCGGGGGGCCTGGATGTGACGAAGGCCAGCGGCCCGGGATTCGAGGTGAAGCCCTCCGGGAACCTCCGGTACACACTCACCGCCACCAATAACGCTGGGGCCACCGTCTCCAAGACCGTGGATGTGAGGGTAGTGCCTCTTCCCGCCATCTCGAGCCTGGGCGCCCAAGGCGCGATCAATATCGGCCAGCCCTTCACGCTGGTGGGGGTCTTCAAGGGCGGGAAGGCGGAATTGAGGCAGGGCGGGACCGTCCTGGCCAGTGGCGACACGAGCCCTTTGCAAGCCCAGATTCCGGCTTTGAAGGCTGGAGATTCGTTCCAGCTCACAGTCACCAACGAAGCCGGGGACAGCCTCACGCGGACGCTCGTCCTTAATCCGAACACGGGCCCGGGCTACCAGAAATGAAATAGCGCAGCCTCCGGTAGGCTGGGGGCATGGACGCTTCAGGATTCGACCGCGCGCTCGTCTTCACCGGAGGCGGCACGGGGGGGCATTTCTTCCCGGCGGTGGCGCTGGCCGAAGGGGCCCGTGCGCGGTGGCCGGAGCGGCCCATCGCCTTCGTGGGGGCCACGCGGGGGATCGAGGCCCGCAAGCTGCCGGACAGCGGCTGGCCCCATCTGCTGCTGGATGTGGAAGGTTTCCTTGGACGATCGCCGTTCAGGGTGGCGCGGTCCGCGTGGAAGCTATGGCGGGCCAAAGCCGCGCTCACGCGCCAGTGGAAGCGGCACCGCCCCTTCGCCGTGATCGGCACGGGCGGCTATGGCGCCGCACCCGCGCTGCTGGCGGCCCGGGCCTTGGGCATCCCCTACTTCCTCCACGAGAGCAACGCGGCGCCCGGCGCGTTGGTGAAGCAGGTCGCGCCCGGCGCCAAGCGCGTGTGGTGCGGCATGGACGCGGTGAAGCCGCTGCTGCCCGGCGCGGACTGCCTCACGGCGGGCACGCCCGTGCGCGAAGCCTTCCGCCGCGTCTTCAAGCCCATCAAGGATCTGCGCCGCCCCTTCCAGCTCCTGGTGCTGGGCGGCAGCGGCGGCGCCCGCGTCCTCAACGAGGCCATGATGCAGGCCGCGCCGGCGCTGCTGGAGCAGTTTCCGGACTGGAACATCCTCCATCAGGCGGGGCCGAAGGAGTTCGAGCGGCTGAAGGATCTGCCGCGCCATGAGCGGCACACGCTGGCGCCCTTCATCGAGGACATGGCGGGGACGATGGAAGCCTCCAGCCTCGTGGTGAGCCGCGCGGGCGCATCCACCTGCGCGGAGCTCAAGACCGTCGGCCGCGGCGCCATCCTCATCCCGTTGCCCGGCAGCGCCAACGGCCACCAGCTCCGCAACGCCGAGGCCATGGCCAAGGAGCACCGCGTGGTGCTCGTGCAGCAGCAGCCCAACCTCGCGGACCACATCGAGGCCCATTGCCACAGCCACATGGGCAACGCCTACGCCCGCCACCAGCTCGGCAAGCAGCCCGAGCCCAACCGCGCCGTGGAAATCTGCCTGGATGACCTGGTGTTCGCGCTCAAGGCCTGATCACGCCACTTGGCCGCTGCGCCGCGGGTCGAAATCCAGTTTGGCGGCCTTGCAGGCGGCCACGAAGCTCTGGCGATCGTGGCAGTGGGTGTAGGCCTCCATGGGCTCCACGGCTTCGGCCTGCACCAGCTCGATGAGCGCCTCCGCCTGCGTCACCTGGCCGTAGGCGCGGCCGCTCTTCATGGCGGAGGGCACCTTGGCGAGATCCCACTTCCGCAGCACGGTCTGGATATCCGGCGAATTGAAGATGGTCTCGAAGGCCGCGACCCGGCCTCCATTGGGGCGGCGCAGGAGCACCTGGTGGGTGACGGCCTTGAGGCCCGTCACCAGCAGAGCGCGGACGAGGTGCTGCGAATCCGGCGGCTGGCGGTCTACGAGCCGCTCCAGAGCGCTGAGGGCCGAGGGCGCCTCCACCACCGCGATGACGAGGCGCCCCGAGATGCCGGCCTCCAGCACCTGGAGGGCGGTGGCGCCATCGCGCGGGGCATCCACGGCGAGCACATCGGGCGCCTGCTTGAGCGCGGCGTGGATGGCGCGGCGCTGGTCGCCATAATCGCCGCCGGTCTCTCTCTGCCGCACCACGGAACCCGCGGGCGGGATCTTGAACTCCAGCGAATCGCCCACGGAGATGAGGAAACCGCCGCGTTTCTGGGCTGCCCGCCGAAGCAGGGCCGCCAGCGTGGTGCTGCGCCCTGAGCCCGGCGTGCCTGCGATTAGCACGAGCCCCTTCGGGATGTCCGCCAGCTCTAGCACCGCGTCCGGCAGGGCCAGCACCTCGTCCTCGGGAATCTGGTCCGGCACCACGCGGATGGCGGCGGAGGGGCCCTCCAGATCCCGCGACAGGTTCACGCGCAGGCGACAGTCCCGCAGCGTGTCGCTATGGGAGAAGTCCGCCTGGCCGTGGTCCTGGAAAGCCTTCCAGTGGCGGGGCGTGGCGAGCGTCTCCAGCCACCTCGTCAGCCCTTCCACGGGCGCGGGCGGCCAGCCGGGCACGGGCTCCACGGCGCCGTTGTGGCGCACGAGAGGCGGTTCGTTGGGCGAAAGGTAGAGATCCGAGCCGCCCATCTCCAGCAGCTTGGCGATGAGATCCTCCCACGGGAACAACCCGGGCCGGGTGTCTTCCGATGGAGAGACGGCCTCGATCACCGGCGGGGGCGCCACCACGGGTGGCGGCAGGAGGACGGGCGGCGGCACCTGCGGGGGGGCTTGGGATGGCTGGCGTTTGGCCGGGGCCACCGCCGTTGCCGGCGACATCATGGCCTTGATGGCCAGCTCCGCGTCCGCCGCGACGCCGGCCGCGGCGGGTTTGGCCGCGCGGACCAGGCGGTGGGCCAGCAGGCTGGTGGTGCCCGAGGAGCGTGTGGCGCGGATCTCGAACCAGCTGTCGCCCTGCTGCCGCTGGAAGGCCACCATGTCGCCCCGGAGGTAGGCCGTCTTCTGATCCTCCGGCAGCACTTCCTTCACGAGCCCGTCAATGATGGGCGAGAGCAGGTCCTGAGTGCCTAGCATGGCGCGATGGCCGCCGGGCAGCTCCACCGTGGCCGGAGCGCCGGGACTGAGGTACAGGGCTGTGCCGCCCCGGGAGGCGAGCTGGTTCAGGAATCCGTCGAGCTTGGCCATGGGGCCTCCCGGGAGACCAAAGGCTTTCGTGGGCGTGGGGCTTGGGCTCCCAGCATCGGACGACCCGCGCCCCGTGTCGAGCCCCCGCTTTCGGATCCACCGTGGATCTGCCAGGTCTGAAAACGCTGGTCGCAGAGGACGCGAAGGTTCGCGGAGTTCGCGGAGGGGCCAGGCAGTTCGACACGGGGCTGCCCGCCGTTGGCGGGCCTGCCGCTTTGCGGCAGGTTGAGGGGTGCGGCTCTGTGGCCTTCGTGCTCGCTCCGCGTCCTCTGAGTCCAGGCTTTTGGTTGTCTCTGGAACCAGGCTGGCCGTGCTGAGTGCGAGGTCATCCCGCCCACTTTCGATAGGCTGTCTCAATGGCCGGCTTCGGACATCTTCCCCTCGCCACGCAGGTGAGCGTCCTGCGCGGCCTGGGGCCCGCGCGGCTGGAAGCCCTGCGCGAGGCTGGCATCGAAACCTTCCGGGACCTGCTCTGGAGCCTCCCCTTCCGCTACCTGGACCGGGGCAGCGTCGTGCCCCTGGGGAACCTGGCCCTTCGCGGGCTGGGCGCGGTGTCAGAGGGCCGCGAGATCGTGACGGTGATGGGCGAGATCCGCGATCTGCGCCAAGCGCCCACGCGCATCCAGCGCATGACCATCACGGAGATGCTGCTGGAGGACGCCAGCGGCGCGCTGAAGCTCGTCTTCTTCAACCAGCCCTACCTCGGGCGCACGCTGAAACCCGGCGACCGCTTGCTGGCCTTCGGGCCGCTGAGCCAGGGGCGCGGCGGCTGGGAACTGCGTTCGCCGCAGATCGAACGGTTGAGCAAGGGCGAGAATCCCTTCGTGCGGCGCTACTTGCCGCTCTACCGCAAGCTCGGCCTCATCAGCAGCCGCGTCCGTTCGCAGCTCGTGAAGGAGGCCCTGGACCGCGCCGCGCCGGAGGAGGACTTCCTGCCGATGGCCCTGGCGAAAGGTCTGCCTGAGCCTCTCGCGGCCCTGCGTCTCCTCCATGAACCGCCCGACGACAGCGATCCCGTTCAGCTCGATCAGCGGACCACGCCCGCTCATCAGCGGCTGGCTTCAGAAGAACTCTTCGGCTTCTCTTTGGGCGTGGCGTTGCGCCGCGAAGGCCGTCTCAAACGCAAAGGCCTCCGCGTGTCCACCTCGCCAGAGCTGCGGGAGCGGCTGAAGGCTTACCTGCCCTTTCCCCTCACAGGCGCCCAGCGCCGGGCCTTCAAGGAGATCGTGGACGACCTCGTTTCCGGGAAGGTCATGCATCGCCTGCTGCAAGGCGATGTGGGCAGCGGCAAGACGCTCGTGGCCTTTCTCTCAATGGCGATGGTCGCGGAGACGGGTGGACAGGGCGCGCTGCTGGTGCCCACGGAGGTGCTGGCGCGCCAGCATGCCGCGAGCCTCTCGCGGTATCTGGGTGATGAGTCCCGTCGCATGCAGCTGCTCCTCGGCGGCATGAAGGCGGCGGAGAAGCGCGAGGCCCTGGCCCGCATCGCCAGCGGTGAAGCGGCCTACATCGTCGGCACTCACGCGCTGTTCCAGGAGGCTGTGAAGTTCGCGAAGCTCCAGCTGGTGGTGGTGGATGAGCAGCACCGCTTCGGCGTGAAGCAGCGCGAGGCGCTGAAGGCCAAGGGCGGCGACCCCCACTGGCTCGTCATGAGCGCCACACCCATTCCGCGCTCGCTCGCGCTGGCGGTCTTCGGCGACCTGGACCAGAGTGTGTTGGATGAATTGCCGCCCGGCCGCCAACCCGTCACAACGAAACTGCTAAGGCCCGAATCCAGCGAACGAGCCTGGGATTTTGTCCGGCGCGAGTTGGAGCAGGGACGGCAGGCCTTCGTGGTGAGCCCCGCCATTGATCCGTCAGAGGAAGGCAAGGTGCAGCTCCGTGATCTCCAGGCCATGGAACAAACGCTGAAACTGGCGCTGCCTGATGCCGTCATCGAAGTCGTCCATGGCCGCCTCAAGACAGACGAGCTCGCCGCGCGCATGGGCCGCTTCACGCGCGGCGATGCCCAGATCCTCCTCGCCACCACCGTCATCGAGGTGGGCGTCGATGTGCCCAACGCCACGGTGATGGTGGTGGATCACGCGGAGCGGTTCGGCCTCTCCCAGCTGCACCAGCTTCGAGGCCGTGTGGGGCGCGGTGCGGCGGCCAGCCATTTCCTCATATTGAGCAACTCGGATACCGCGCGGCTCCAAGCGCTGGTGGAGACCAGCGACGGCTTCCGCATCGCCCAGAAGGATCTCGAACTGCGAGGCCCCGGCGAATTCTTCGGCGTGCGCCAGGCCGGCCTGCCCCAGTTCCAGGTGGCCGACCTCGTCCGCGACCGCGCCCTCCTTCAACGCTGCCGCGAAGCCGCCGAAGCCGCGATCAAAGAAGGCCTCGCCGACCCCCAGCGCGAGTGGCTGCGGCGCGAATGGGCACGATTGAAACTGGCGGAAGTGAGTTAGGCCTTCAGCCGCTTCGCCACGCGTTCCCGCAGGGGTTCGGGCACCAGATCCTTGAGGTCGCCGCCGAACTGGCCGATCTCGCGGACAAGCTTGGAGCTGAGGGCGCTGAGCTTCTCCTTGGGCATGAGGAAGACCGTCTCCAGCGCGGGCGCCAGCTTGCGGTTCATGAGGGCCATCTGGAACTCGTATTCGAAATCACTGAAGGCCCGCACACCGCGGATGATGACCTGGGCCTTCTCGGTCTTGGCGAAGTCCACCAACAGGCCGTGGAAGCTCGTCACCTCCACCTTGGGCATCCCGGCCGTCAGCTCTTTGAGGAAGGCGATGCGCTCCTCCACCGTGAAGGCAGGTGTCTTGGCAGGATTGTTCAACACAGCCACCACGAGCCGGTCCACGAGCTTGTCCGCCCGCTGGATGAGGTCCCAGTGGCCCAGGTGGGCCGGATCGAAGGAGCCTGGATAGATGGCTGTGCGCAAGTGATGGTCCTTGGGGAACGGCATCAGCCTAGCGCCTGGAAGTGCCGGAAGAAAAGCTGGAACCGCGAATGACGCGGATTTCCGCGAATGGAAACCGATTCGCGCGCATCGGCGTCATTCGCGGTTTCTTGTTTCTTTTTCGGGCTGTGAGACGCTTGAGGCATGAGCCAGCGCCTTTCCATCGGCCTCCTCTTCGGAGGCGAATCGCCCGAGCACGAGGTCAGCATCGTCACGGCCCGCGCCATCGCGGAGCACCTTGATCCCGCGCGTTTCGAAGTGCGGCCCATGGGCATCGCCCGGAACGGCGTGTGGGTGGTGAAGGGCGATCCCTTCGCGCGCCTGGCGGCGGGTGAGCTGCCACAACGCAGCGCCCACCCCTTCCTGCCGCTGGAAGCTGGCGCCGAAGCCACGCCGCTGCCGGATGTCTTCTTCAACGCGCTGCACGGCGAGGGCGGCGAGGACGGCCAGATCCAGGGCTACCTCCAGCTCCTGCACCGGCCTTACACCGGCGCCGGCCTGCTGGCCATGGCCGCGGGCATGGACAAGTGGATCACCAAGCGCATCTGGGAGAGCGAGGGTCTGCCGGTGGTGCCCTATGTGGGTCTCACGGAGGAGCAGTGGAACCGGGACCGCGAAGGTTGCCTCGCCGAAGCGAAGAAACTGGGCTTGCCCCTCTTCCTCAAACCCGTGAACCTCGGTTCCAGCATCGGCGTGGAGAAGGTGAAGCAGGCCAGGGATCTCGACGCCGCGCTGGACCGGGCCTTCACCTTCGACCGCCGCGTGCTGGTGGAGCAGGGCCTCGACATCCGCGAGATCGAGGTGGCCGTCCTGGGCGGCGATGATCCGGAGGTCTCCGTGCCGGGCGAGGTGGTGGTGGCGGACGAGTTCTACACCTTCGAAGACAAGTACATCGCCGGGAAGTCCACGACGAAGATCCCCGCGGAGCTGCCGGAGGAGCTGGTGGATCTCATCCGCAGCCACGCGCGCCGGGCCTTCCGGGCCCTGGATGCCCACGGCATGGCCCGGGTGGATTTCTTCCTGGAGAAGGTGTCCGGCCGGGTCCTGTTGAACGAGATCAACCTCATTCCCGGATTCACGAGCATCTCCATGTTTCCCAAGCTCATGGCCGCCAGCGGCGTCCCCTATCCCGAGCAGCTTTCCCGGCTCGTGGAACTGGCCCTGGCGCGGCATAAGCAGATGGCCGCGAAATCCAAGGGTTTCCAGAGCGGAAGCGACTGGTTCAAGGGCGATCAGGCGTAGAATCTCCTTATGCACGCTCGCACCTGGCTCTCCGCGCTTTCGCTGCCCATGGTGGCGGTGTTCACTTGGCCCGTCGCCTCGCAGAAACTCCCCGCGGATGGCGCCAAGACCGCCACACCCTCCCAGGACCCCCTGGCGGGGATGACGGATATCGCCACCATCCTCGAACTGGTCCAGGCGAACTATGTGGATCGGCCCGACATGCCCAAGGTCATTGGCGGCGGCATCCAGGCGGCCCTGGAGCGCGCGCATCCGCTCAACAGCCTCCTGAGCCCTGAGGATCTCCGCGCCGGGGAGCCCGGCCCCGCCGATGCGGGCATGACCGTGGTGAAGCGCGGCATCTACGCCCAAGTGCTGGCCGTGGTGCCTGGCGGTCCCGCGGACCAGGCGGGCGTGCAGGTGGGCGATGTCATCCGCCGCGTCAGCGATGAGCCCATCGGCCCCCTCAGTTCCTGGAAGCTGGACCGCATGTTGCGCGGCGCCGCCGGGACCAAGGTGGCACTCTTCCGCTACGCGGCCGCCACGGCCGATCTCGGCAAGGTGGAGGTAACACTCCAGACGCCGAAGCCCCGCGCCGTCACCGCGCGCACGACGGACCAGGGCACGCTCGTGACCCTTCCCGATCTCAAGTCCGGCCGCGCGGCGGAGCTGAAGGCCGCGATCGTCAAGCTGGACCGCGCCAAGCCCCTCATCCTCGACCTGCGCGATGACACCGAAGGCTCCCTGTCCGAGGCCGCCGCCATCGCGGGCCTTTTCACAGGCGCGGGCCCCTTCGCCACTGTCCAGGACGCGGGCAAGCCTGATCGCGCCATGGCCGTCGCGCCCTCTGGCCTGCCATCCTTCAAGCAGCTCGTGGTGATCCAGGGCCCCAGCACTTTGGGCGCTTCCGAGGCCCTCAGCTCCTGCCTCAAGAAGAACGGCGCCACCCTCGTGGGTGAGCGCACGCCAGGCCTGGGCGTGGCGCAGACGCGCATTCCCCTCCGGGATGGCGGCGCGGTGGAGCTCGTGACGGAGCGCTGGATCGGCGATGGCGGCGAGAAGCTGGACCGCCAAGGCGTGACGCCTACGCGGGCTCTGAAGCTCGGCCCCAAGGATGATCCGCTCCAATCCGTGCTGGCCGCTCTCGCCACGCCGCTGCCTGTGAACACCCGCGTGAAGCAGGAGCATGCCTAAAAGCTCGCGCAAGGCCTCCACCCCAGCGCTTCTCGGCTGGGCCGCGGCGGTTCTGGCCCTGGGCCTCGGCGCGGGCGCGCTGTTAGGGCACCTCAGCTGCGAGCGCAAAAAGGAGGCGCCCAAGGCCGAGGAGGTTGTGAAGCCTCTCCACCCTGTCCACAGGGTGAAGCCCGAGACCGTCACGCCGGAAGCGCTTCCGGCGACGCCCGAAGAAGCCAAGCTCCCGAAGCTCGCGCTCATCATCGACGACCTGGGCTATGCGGAGCTCGATCTCGTGACGCGGCTCTGTGCGGAGCCTGTGCCCATCACGGTGGCCGTGCTGCCCTACCAGGAACACACGGTGGCGAGCGCCGACATCGCGCACGAGGCCGGCAAGGCCGTCATCCTCCATTTGCCCATGGAGGGCATCCCCGGAAAGGACCCGGGGCCGGACGCGCTCAAGTACGATTTGCCGGAGGATGAGATCCGCGCCCGCACGCGCAAAGCCCTTGGCGATGTGCCCTTCACCGAGGGCGCCAACAACCATATGGGTTCGCGCATGACGGCGGATGCCACGCGGATGCACTGGATCCTGGAGGAGTTCCGCGGCCGCAAACTCTACTTCGTGGACAGCCGCACCATCGCCACCACCACGGGCTGGCGGGTGGCGGAGGAACTCCACATCCCCACCATCCAGCGCAAAGTCTTCCTGGACGACGACAAGAGCTTCGACGCCATCCAGAAGCAGTTCGGGCGCGCCATCGAGTTCGCCAAGAAGGACGGCCAGGCCGTCGCCATCGGCCACATCTACCCTGAAACGGTGGACGCGCTGGAGAAGCTCATCCCTGAGTCGAAGGGGCAGGTGCAGTTCGTGTTCGTTCGGGAATTGGTGAAGTAGGCTTCACTTCCGGCGGATCTGCACCACTTTGTCGATCTCAGCGTGGACGATGCCCTCACGGTCCACGAGTTCCACCCGGTAGGTGCGGTCCAGTTTCGATTCCAGTTCCATGAGCCGCTGGACCTCTGCCAGTTCGGTGTCATCCAGCCGCATGATGGCCGTGAGCGTGGTCTTGCCCGGCTTCCGGAAGCGGATGCTCGCGGCCTTGTCCCACACGATGAAGCCAGAGCCCAGCCGCTTGATCAGCATGAGCATGAAGAAGGGATCCACGCTCGCATAGAGGCTGCCGCCGAAGATGGTCCCCACGTAGTTCCGCGTGCGCCACGACAGCGGCAACTTCACGCGGATCTCCGACCAGTCCGCCGCCACGAAGGCGACCCGCCCGCCCGTGCCCCGGTAGCAGGGCCAGAAATTCGTGCCCCACCGGAACCAGCGCGTGCGGAGGGATTCATGCATGGAGAAAAACTAACCACCAAGGCGCCAAGACACCAAGAAAGCTTTTTGCGCTTTCCTCGGTGCCTTCGTGTCTAGGTGGTGAAGTCTTTAGAACCTCACCGTCACATCGCCGTCGGCCTTCTTCACGGTGTCGATGAAGCGGATCTCGCGGCTCTGGTAGGTGAGGATGAGGCTGCTGGTGCGGATGCCGTGGCTGAAGAAGCGGACGCCCTCCAGCAGGTTGCCGGTGGTGACGCCGCTGGCGGCGAAGACGATCTCGTTGCCGGGGGCCAGGTCCTCGGTCATGTAGATGCGGTCGAAGCGGGCGCCCATGGCCTCGGCCTTCTCGCGGGAGGCGGTGTTGGTGTCCACC
>DASRXV010000083.1:0-6350 GCA_035687325.1 Holophagaceae bacterium | reverse complement strand
GCCCACCGCCAGCGCGGGCCGCGGCCTGGGCTCCAACCCGGGTGTCACCACCTTCAACCTCGTGCCCAAAGTCGGGACGGATTCCCTCGCCAGCCTTCTCAAGCAAGCCGAGGGCGGCGTCCTCATCACCGAGCTCATGGGCCTCCACACCGTGGACCCCGTCAGCGGCGACCTCAGCGTGGGCGCGAGCGGCATCCGCATCCGGGGCGGGGCGTTGGCCGAGCCCGTGGACAAGATCACCTTCGCGGGCAACCTCCGCGACTTCCTCACCCGCATCGCCGCTCTGGGCGACGACCTCCGCTGGTACGGATCCAGCGCGGGAATGAGCATCCTGCTGGACGACATCGCGCTGGGCGGAGCATAAAGCCTTAACCGCTTACACGGAGGTCGTGGAGGAACGGAGAGGTATGATTCATCTCCGTGCCTTTCGCCACTCCATGGCCTCCGTGTAGGTTTTTTTCGTCGAGTCCCCATGACCACCACCGCCGCTCACGACTATCTCTCCGCCCCCCACTTGGAGGCCGAGCTCCGCGCGGAGCTAGAATCGCTGGTGAGCGCGGCTGAGAGCGGCGATGCGGGCGCCATCGCCGAACTGGAGGACCGTTTCTCCGAGCCCCTCGCCTTCGGCACGGGCGGCCTTCGGGGACTCATGGGCGCGGGGCTCAAACGCATGAACGCGGTGAATGTGCGCCGCGCGACCATGGCCCTGGCGGATGTCACGCAGCGGCGCGCGCCGGGGAAGAACATCGCCCTCGTGGGCTACGACACGCGTCTCAACTCGGAAGCCTACGGCCTCGAGGCCGCGCGCACCTTGGCGGCGGCGGGTTACGAGGTCTACCTCGGAACGCGGCCCCTGCCGACGCCCTTCCTCTGCTTCGCCATGCGCGAACTGGGCGCGGCCTGCGGCGTCATCCTCACGGCCTCCCATAATCCGAAGGCCTACAACGGCTACAAAGCCTATGACGACCGCGGCGCGCAGCTCGTGTCGCCCTGGGACGCGGAAGTGGAGGCCGCCATGGCCGCCCTGCCGCTGGTGCCCGAGCCGCCCAAGGCCGATGAGGCGCGCATCAAACCCATCCCTGCCGGAGTCGAGGCCGCTTATACGCAGCTCGCCCTCGGTCTGCGCCGGAACCCGCAGCCCTTCTCCGCCGCCAAGCTGCTCTACACGCCCTTCCACGGCACGGGCGGCGCCTTCGTGCCGGACTTTTTCCGCGCCGCGGGACTGCCCCTCGACGCCGCGAAGGCCCAAAGCGTCCAGGATGGCAACTTCCCCACGGCGCCGCGGCCCAACCCTGAGGAGATCGCGGCCTATGGCGCCACGCTTGATGAGGCGGCGCAGCTTGGCACAGAGGTCATCCTCGCCAACGATCCGGATGCGGACCGCATCGGCGTGGTCGCCAAGCGAAGTGGCAAAGACGATTGGGAGCTCATGAGCGGCAACGATCTCGCCGCGCTCACGCTGGACTACCTTTGCCGCTTCGGCGGCCTCGAGGGCGTCGTCATCAGCACAGTCGTCACCAGCGACTTCCTCACGGAGGTCGCCAAATCCCACGGCCTCCAGGTGATGTGGACGCTCACGGGCTTCAAGAACATCGCGGCCTGCATGGATCGTCTCTTGGAAACCGGCGAAGCCTACGCGTTCGGCGCGGAGGAGAGCTTCGGCATGCTCCTCAGCGACCGGCTCCGCGACAAGGACGGCGTGGCCACGAGCCTCGTCATCGGCGAAATGTTGGGCCACTACAAGGCCCTGGGCATGGGGCCCTTCGAGGCCGTCCGGTATCTCCAGAAACAGGTGGGCGTCTTCCACAACCGGCTCGTGAACCTCGAAGACCCGCGACCTGGTGGCGCCCGCCGCTTCGCGGAGGCCATGGCCCGCATCCGCGCGGCAGGGCTGACGACCCTCGGAGGCGATGCGGTGGAGGCCTGGGAGGATTTCCAGAGCGGCGAATTCCACGGCCGCAGCGTCGTCGAACCCATTCTCGACCGGCCCGACCGCCGCGATGTGGCGCAGGAGATCCCCCGCAGCAATGTGCTCAAGTTCCGCCTCGCGAGCGGCGCCTTCGCGGCCTTCCGCCCCAGCGGCACGGAACCGAAGCTGAAGGTCTACCTCCAGAGCCGCACGGACGAGGCGCTGCTGGACCGGCTCGAAGCCGAGGCCCGCAAGCTGCTGGGGCTCTGATGCGCGCCTACCTCGCCATCCCCGCTGGCGGCCAGGGGCTGCGCATGGGCGGCGGCGTGCCCAAGCAGTTCCGCGAATGGAACGGCAAGCCGCTCCTCCGCGCCACAGCCGAGGCCTTCTTCGCGCACGGCATGCCCGCGCTGGCGGGCCTCGTGCTCTCGGTGCCGGAAGATCGCGTGGAAGAAGTCCGCGGCTGGCACTTCCCCGTCCCGCTCTTCGTCGTGCCCGGCGGAACCACGCGCCAGGCATCCGTGGCCGCGGCGCTGGCCGCGCTGCCGAATGAGCCCGAGGCCGCCGTGCTCATCCACGATGGCGTGCGTCCCTTCCCCCCTCTGGACCCCATCCGGGCCGCGCTGGACGCGCTCAATCACTGGGACGGCGCCGTGCTTGCGGAGCCCTGCACGGACACGCTCAAGCGCGTGGATGCGAGCCTGCGCGTGGTGGCCACGGAACCTCGCGAGCAGTTCTACCGCGCCCAGACGCCCCAGGTGGCCCGGCTCGGCACCTGGCGTCAGGCCTTCGCCGCGGCCTCCCGGGACGGCTTCATCGGGACCGATGATGTCGCCCTGCTGGAGCGGCTGGGCCTCCGGGTGAAGGTCGTCCCTGCCAGCAGCGCCAATCTCAAGGTGACGACGCCGGAGGATTGGGCCCGCCTCTGACCACACCCTGTGGCGTGACAGCGGCGTAACGGTGACAAGGCCCATCAATTCAATTTATTTTATTCCAACACTTAAATGATTGGCACGACTCTCGCTTGGTTACTCGCGAGGATGACCATGCCCCGCGCCACCACGCCGCCCCAGACCCTGGCTCGCGAGATCACGATCTCGGGCCATGGGCTCCACGGCAACCGGCCTTCCCGTGTGCGCCTCGTCCCCGTCACCCAGCCCACGGGGCTGCGGTTCCGCCACCTGGGCACCGGCGTGGAGATCCCTGTCTCATCCGAATTCGCAGGCGATATCCAGCTGGCCACGACCCTCGTGAAGGACGGTGTGCGCCTTCAGACCATCGAGCACCTCCTCTCGGCCCTGGTAGGGCTTGAGGTGGAGCATCTGCTCATTGAAATCGAGGGCGAAGGCACCGACATCGAGCTTCCCATCCTGGATGGCAGCGCCCGGCCTTGGATGGAGGCCATCCTCCAGGCCGGCGTCAGCGGCCTCGATGGGCGGCGCCGCTTCGTGAAGGTCCTGCGTCCGGTGGAAGTGGAGCGCGGCGGCAAACGGATCCGCGTGAGCCCCTACGGCAGCCTCCGCGTCCGCTACACTATCGACTTCCCCCTGGCCTCCCTGGGCCGCCAAAGCCGCGAGTTGACCCTCACGCCTGAGAAGTACCGGGCCGAGGTGGGCGCTGCCCGCACCTTCTGCCTGGAGCAGGAGATCGACTGGATGCGCGCCAACGGCCTCGCCTTGGGCGGCAGCCTCGACAACGCTGTCGTCTACGGCGCCGAAGGCCCGCTCAACGAGAGCCTGCGCTTCCACGACGAGGCCGTGCGCCACAAGATCCTGGACCTCCTCGGCGACCTCTCGCTCCTGGGCGCGCCGCTGCTTGGTTTCGTCGAAGCCCATGCCGCGGGCCACGCCCTGCATGTGGATCTCGTGAAGGCCCTGCTGGCGGATCGTGCCGCCTGGACCTGGGCCGAGCTGTCCGAGCCCGTGAAGACCCCCACCCTCTTCCGTCCCGCGCTGGTGGCTTCCGCCTGAGCCACCGCGCAACCCGGAAGAAGTTCTCCTTGCGTTGATCCGCGGGTCCGCGTCACACTCCCTTCTTCGCCCAAGGGGTGCATAGGTGTTGCTTCATCTCGACAGCTGATCTGACGGACCTGGCGGAGCTGCCCGGGCGGGTGGCGCGCTTGGCGAGGACGGCTGAGGTGGAAGCGGACACGAAGACGAGGGTCGCGGAGATCCTGGCGGCCGTGCGGACCGAAGGCCTGCCTGCGGCCCTGCGTTTCACGGAAACCTTCGACAGCCTGCGGCTGGAGGAAGCGGATCTGCGCGTGGCGCCCTCCGCCATGGCGGAGGCGCTGGCGCGGCTTGAGCGCGAACGGCCTGCGCTGGTGGACGCGTTGCGGACCATGATCGCCAGCATCCGCCGCTTCGCGGAAGCACAGGCGCGTTCACTGTCCGACATCACCATCCCGCTGCCTGGCGGCGGTTCCGTGGGCGAACGCTGGGTGCCCATGGCCTCCGCGGGCGTCTACATCCCCGGCGGCCGCGCCTTCTACCCGAGCACCCTCGCCATGACTGTCATCCCCGCCCAGGTAGCGGGCGTCAGCCGCATCGTGGGCGTGACGCCCCCACGGCGCGGCGGTCCTGATCCCCTCATCCTCGCCACGGCGGCGCTGCTGGGACTGGGGCAACTCATCACGCTCGGCGGCGCTCAGGGCGTGGCCTGGCTGGCCTACGGCGAACGCGTGGACTTCATCGCGGGTCCCGGCAATCGCTTCGTGGCGGAGGCGAAACGGCAGCTGGTCGGCCAAGTCGGCATCGATGCCCTCGCGGGCCCCACGGAAGTGCTCATCATCGCGGATGGCGGCGCCGACGCCGCGCGGGTGGCGGAGGACCTCCTGGCCCAAGCCGAGCATGATCCCGACGCCGCGGCCGTGCTGGTGTCGGAAGACGGTGCCTTCCTTTCCCAGGTCGAAGCCATCCTGCGCGAGCGTGTCGCCCTTTCGCCGAAGCGCGCGGACCTGGAGGCCAGTCTCTCCCACCACGGTCTGTTGCTCCGCGCGAAACGGGAACTCGCCATCGCCTTCGCGGAGATCTGGGCGCCGGAACACCTCGAACTCCAGGTGCGCGATCCCGAAGCCTGGCTGCCGCACCTCAAGGCCGCGGGCGCAGTGTTTATCGGAAGCAGCAGCGCGGAAGCCTTCGGCGATTACGGCGCGGGACCCAACCATGTCCTGCCCACCAGCCGCAGCGCGCGGTTCTCCTCGCCGCTGGGCGTGGCCAGCTTCATGAAACGCCAAAGCCTCTTGCGCCTTTCCGGCGATGACGCTGCCGCCATGGCCCCCTGGGTGGAAGAACTGGCCACTGCCGAAGGCCTCCCCCATCACGCCGCCAGCGCCCGTCTCCGCGCCCACCATCACCACGCCTGAGCGCGGCCTTTCCGCCGCGCGCCCCGCTTCGACTCCCGAAGCCTTATCTTCGTGTTGCCATGACCTTCCTACGGCCTGATCTCGACGACATCCGCCCCTACACCCGGCCCCCGGAGCCGGAAGGCCTCACACGCCTGCACATGAACGAGGCCGCCGCGGACTGGCCCGGCTCCGCCCGCGCCGCGTTGCTGGAGCGTCTGAGCGGGTTGCCCTTCCGGCGATACCCCGAGCGCCAAGGCGAGCTCACGGAGCGCCTGCGCCGCCGCCTGGGCGCTCCCTCGGGCGGCGTGCTCCCGGGCCCCTCCAGCGGCGCGCTTTTGGATCTCATCGCGCTCGCCGGTCTATCTCCGGGCGATACCGTCGCCGCCCCAGAGCCGGGTTTCTCCTTGTACCCGCTGCTGGTGAAGCGGAACCGGGGGCGGCTGCGGACCGTGCCCGTAGGCGATGCCTTTCCACTCGATCCATGGTTCGCCGCGCTGGAAGAGAACCCCCGCCAGCTCTGGCTCACGCTTCCGAACAACCCTTCCGGCGCCTGGCTGCCACCTGAAGAGCTGGAACCCCTGTTGGAAGCCGCGGCGCGCAAGGGGATCCTCGTGGTGCTGGATGAGGCCTACGCCGAGTTCGCGCCCCACACGCACCGTCTCGCGCCGGAGCGGTTCCCCAACCTCCTCCTGCTCCGCACCTTCTCCAAGGCCTTCGCCTGCGCCGCCTGGCGCCTGGGCTATCTCGTGGGAAATCCCGCGCTCGTGGGCAAGCTCGCCGCGCTGCAATTGCCCTATTCAATCCCCGCGCCCGCTCTGGAAGCCCTGGATGTGGCCTTGGATTTCGCGGGCGATTTTGAGCGGGAGATCCGCGCCACCACTCTGCGGCGCGACCGGCTCGCCAAGGGACTGGAGCGGCACACGGCCGCTCCCAGCGCCGCCAACTTCCTGCTGCTGCGGCCCGACCCCAGCGAGGCGCTGAAAGCCTCCGGCCAGCTCGCTCGCGCCTTGCCTGGCACGGACGCCGCCCGGGTCGGGATCGGCGATGACGCCATCGCGACCGTCACAGCCGAAACCCTTGGCGGAGAACTGGCGA
>DASRXV010000082.1:0-38236 GCA_035687325.1 Holophagaceae bacterium | reverse complement strand
GGGCTCGGGGTGCAGCCAGGCGATGCTCTGGGCGAAGGCCCAGTAGGGGTTCTCCACCACCAGCACGGGCCGCTCGCCCAGGTCCGTCTTGGAATCCACGAGGATGAGCCCGGCTTCGCTGGCCTGCGCCTTGGCGGCGTATTTGGGATTGGCGAGGAAGGAAAGGCTCCCGTGAAGGGCCTCCTCCAGCGGGCGCACTTCGGAAATGGCCCGATTAGGGGGACAATGGCGCAGGGAGCCGTTGAGACGCGCCGCCAGGTCGCCCGCGGTGAGTGACTGTTCCGCTCCGCTCATCCCGTCCCCCTGTCCCAGAAGCGCTTCCACGACTGGCCCCAAAGTGTCCCACACTCCCGAACCCGAGTTTGATTCCCTCCAAGCCACCCGCGGCGACCGCTGGTGGGCGATCATCTCGCTGAGCCTGCTGGCCGTGGTGTCCATCTGGGCCGGGATCGTCTGCTACAAGCTCATCCAGGTCGCGCCGCCGCCCGTGGCCGCGGTGGATCACGGCCCCCTGCCCGCGGAGGTCCGCGCCAAGGCCATGGCGGTCCTCGACGCGGATCTCAAGGACGCGAAGCTGGAGGAGCGGTGGGAAGGCCAGGACCGCGACTTCTTCGTGATGGGCACGCCCCGTCCGGAGTTCGCCCAGCCGTTCACAGAAGCCTTCCACGCGGATGTGGCCGGCAAGCTCCTGCCCCTGCTCCGCCCCTACGGCGAGACCGTCTCGTTCCAGATCTACAACTTCGACTTCGCCTCCGTGCGGCTCCGCGCGCTGCCGAAGGAGCTCCCGGCTCCTCCGAAGGACTGACATGCATCCCGTCCTCTTCCACATCGGCAGCTTCCCCGTGGGCACCTACGGGGTGATCCTCGCGATCGCCTTCTTCGCGGGCGTGGGGCTGGCGCGGCGCCAGGGGCGCATGGACGGCCTGGCCCCGGCCTCCCTGTCGGACCTCTGCATCGCGCTGCTCATCGCCGCCGTCATCGGCGCCAAGCTGCTCATGGTCCTGGTGGGCCTGTTCACGCCCGCGGGACAGGAAGGGGCGATGTCCTTCGCTGACATCTTCACGATGGGCACGCTCCGGGCGGGCGGCGCCATCCACGGCGGCATCATCGCGGCGGCGATCGTCTACTTCTGGCAGACGCGCAAAGGACACGGCCTGCCCATGCGCACGACAGGCGACGCGCTCGTCCCCGGCGTGGCGCTGGGCCAGGCCATCGGACGCCTGGGCTGCTTCTCCGCGGGCTGCTGCTATGGCACGGAGACGCATGCGAGCTGGGCCGCCACCTTCACGGACCCCAACGCGGCGCTCTTCTCCGGCACGCCCCTGGGCATCCCCCTCCACCCCGTGCAGCTCTACACCATGGCGGGCAACCTCATCGTGATGGCGCTGCTGCTCATGGCCCGCAAGCGCCGCGGCTTCGAGGGCCAGATCCTGGCGCTCTACTTCATCTTCGAGGGCATCCAGCGCGCCATCACGGAAACCTGGCGCGGCGACCTGGACCGCGGCACCTGGTTCCACCTGAGCTGGCTCAGCACGGGCCGCCTCACGGCCATCGGCTTCGCGGCGCTGGGCGTGATCCTGCTGGCGATGTGGCGCAAGCGTTCCGAGACGGCGGCCGCGTGACGGACACTTTCGATCTGACGATGGACGGCCCCGAGCCGCGCCTGGACCGTTTCCTCTCCGACCGCTGGGCCCATCTTCCGCGCTCGCGCTGGGAAGCCTGGATCCGCGCGGGCGAAGTGCGCGTGAACGGCGAACCCGCCACCAAACCCGGCACCCGCCTGCGCGCGGGCGACCGCGTGGAGGGACGCCTGCCGGATCTGCCGCCGCCCGCCCAACATCTGGTGCCGGAGACCATCGAGCTGCCGACGCTCTTCGAGGACGCGCGCCTCTGGATCGTGGACAAGCCCAGCGGCATGGTCGTGCATCCGGGTCCCGGCCATCCCACCGGCACGGTGGTGAATGCGTTGTTGGGGCGGCTGCAGGCTGGCGCCAAGCCCATGGAGATCGAAGCGGAGGACGAAGCCGAAAGTGGCGATGAAGTCCCGGACGCGCCCTGGCCCGGGCTGGTGCACCGGCTGGACCGCTATACCTCCGGCTGCCTCTGCCTGGCGAAGGACGCGGACGCGCAGCGGGCCATCCAGGCGCAGTTCAAGGCCCGCACGGTGGAGAAGCGCTACCTCGCGCTCTGCCGCATGGGGCGCCGCCTGCCGGAACTAGGCTCGCTCCTCATCGACGAGCCCATCACGCGGCATCGCGTGGAGCGGCTCAAGATGACCATCGCGGCCGCGGGCCGTCCCTCGCAGACGCGGGTGCGCGTGCTGGGCAAGGCCGCGGGCCTGGCCCTCATCGAATGCGAACTGCTCACGGGCCGCACGCACCAGATCCGCGTCCATCTCGGCCACATCGGCTCGCCGCTGCTGGGCGATCCGCTTTACGGCGGCGCGCCGCGCTGGCAGGACGCGCAACAGCGACCGATCATCACGCCCCATCCCATGCTCCACGCCTGGAAACTCGCCGTGGACCACCCCGGCGACGGCCACCGCATCGAGACGAAAGCGCCCATTCCGGAAGCCTTCCGAGATCTGCTGGCGCGGCTGGAATTGCCGGAACCGAGCTAGGAGGCCGCCGCCTCTTCCGGCACGCCCCAACGGTCCCACCAGAGGAGCATCACCAAGCCCGGGATGGCTGACAGAGCGCAGATGCCCCCGAAGAAGAAGATCCAGCCCTCGTGTTTCACCACGAGGCCGGCGGGCGAGGCGAGCAGGCTCCGGGACAAGGCCGTGAGGCTCGTGAACAACGCGAACTGGGTCGCGGTGTAGTGCCGGTCGCAGAGCCGCATCATGAAGGTCATGAAGACCGTCACGCCCATGCCGTAGCCGATGTTCTCCAGAGCGATGGAGAGGCCCAGCACCGGCAGCTTCGGCCCCAGGTAGGTCGGCAGCAGGAGCGAGAGTGTTGAGAGGATCTGGAACAGCCCGCACACCAAGAGGCCGCGTTTCAGGGACCATTTCGCCATCCACCAGCCGCTGAGCAACCCGCCCACCATGAGGCCGGGGATGCCCACCCCTTTGGACATGAGCGCGACGGCCGAGAGGGAGAATCCACGGCTTAGGAAATAGGGCCATGTGAGGGAGGTCGCCAGTTGATCGCCGATCTTGTAGAGCACCAGGAAGGCCAGGGCTGCCCAGGCGCCGCGCCGTTTGAGGAAGACGCGAAAGGGCTCGACCACGGCTTCCGCCAGCGTGCGCGGCGGATGATCCAGCTCCGGCTCCTCCGCCAGCCAAACGCCCAGGAGCCCCAGCACCATGAAACCGGCCATGAGCAGATAAGCCGCCCGCCATCCCCAGTGGGCCGCGAGCAGGCCCGCCAGCGTGGAGGCGACCACCATGGCAAGGCGGTAGGCGCTCACATGTGCCGCCGTGCCCATGGCCTGGCGGTCCTTCGGCAGGTATTCCGTCCGCCAAGCGTCCGTCACCGTATCTTGGCTCGCGCTGACGAAGGCGAGGCCCAGGGCGAGCCCGGCCAGAAGCCTGAGATGGCCATGGGGATCGCCAAAAGCCATCGCGATGAGCAGCGCGACGAGGAGGGCTTGGGTCACCGCGAGCCAGCCTCGGCGGCGGCCGAGGAAGGGTGGCACATAACGGTCCAGAAAGGGCGCCCATAGGAATTTCAGCGCGTAAGGAAGTTGCACCAGCGCGAAGAACCCGATGACCGTGATGTCGACGCCGGCCAGTTGCAGCCAGGCTTTCAGCGTGGAATCCGTCAACAGGAGCGGCAGGCCCGAGCCGAAGCCGAGCAACGCGAGAGCGGACCACGCGCGAGGACGCATGGTCCGATCCTAGCGATGAACGGTTCTATCTCAGCCCAGGAACTTGCCCAGCAAGCCGCCGAGGCCCTGCTGAAGGGCGCTCGCGTCGGGCATGCCGCCGTTGGGGGTGAGGTGGTTCACGATCTCCGGGAGCATCGAAGCGAGGCTCTGGGAGGCCTGCGCCGGGTCCATGCCGGCCTGCTGGGCCAAGGCCTGCACCTGGTCCGCGCCGAGGGCCTGCTGCACATGATCGCCCGTGATGGGCTGGTTCTCGCTGCCGCCGACCCAGCTCTCCACATGCTCGGCGAGGCCCGCCTGCTGGAACTGGCCCAGCACCCCCTGCAACCCGCCGGGATGGTTCTGGATCATCCCGATGGCCGCCTGCATCAACGCCGCCTTGGGATCGGCTTGTCCGCTCTGACCGCCGAGCAGGCCACCCACCATGTCCATGAGACCCATATTGCCTCCAGAAAGAGGCCCCCATGGTGGGTGGATCCGACGGGCCGCACAAGCCACTTTGAAGAGAAATCGCCGCGGCCATTCAGTGACCGGCAATATGCCCTGGGCCGGAGGCTAGGCTGCGAAGACCTCATCGCCCAAGCGGACCGTGAAACCGTCCCCGCCTTCCGCCACCATGTAGAAGCCGCGCATGCCGCCGTCGAGGAAACGGAGCGCCTCCTTCAGCGCCTCCGGTTCCGCGGAGCCGCCCAGAGCGAAGAGGCTGAAGGGCCGGCATGGATGAGCCACGCTCAGGTTCCGCAGGGCCAGCAGACGCCCCGTGGTCCGGGAACGGATCACAACGCCGGCCTGGAGATGCTCAAGCTCCACCAGCCCTCCGTTCCCCACGATGAGATTCTCGCCCGCGACGCCATCGGCCACCACGGCGCCGAAGCGCCCGCGCATGAACTCGTAGTGATGGGAGAACTCGAGAGACAGCGGATTCTCGCCGGGCGTCTGCTTGCTTTGCGGATGGTCGAGGTGATGGACATCCAGGATCACATCGCCGCCAGGTCCTTCCAGCCAGGCGCCCCTGCGGTCCAAACGCATCTCGCTTGCCACTGAAAGCGCTGCGGGGTCGTACCACTGATGTGGTTTCTCGCCCCGCTTCAGGCTGGCGGTCTGGATCTGGAGGCGGGTGACGGGGCCGAGCAGTCGCATGCCTCAGGCTCCCACGGCCGCGCCCGTCACGCGAGCCCGCTCGAAGGCCAGCATGGCCTGTTTGCGGGGCGAGCCCCAGTGGTACTGGCCGAAAGCGCCCGTGGACTGGATCACGCGGTGGCAGGGGATGAGGCAGGCGATGGGGTTCTGCCCGACCGCGCTGGCGGCGGCGCGGATGGCGCCGGACTCACCCGCCAGCTTCGCCAGATCCTGGTAGGCGGCCACACGGCCTTCGGGAATGCGCAGCAGCGCCTCCCAGGTCTTGAGTTGGAAGGGCGTGCCCTTGAGCACGAGGCTGAGAGGTTCATGTGTGCGGCCCGCCACCCGCGCGTTGAAAGCTTGCGCGTGAGGCCGGATGAAGGTGGGCGAGGCCTCCAGTTTCGCGCCGGGCCAACGGGCCCGCAACTCTTCGAAGGCGCCTTCGGGGCCGTCATCCAGCAGGAAGGACAGGCCGCAGAGGCCCCGCTGAAGCGCGGCGAAAAGAGCCGGCCCGAAGGGCGTGTCCTCCACGCCCCAATGGATGCGGAGCCCCGCGGCCTGAGCCTTGTACTCGCCGGGAGTCATGCGTTCCAGGCTGAGAAAGAGGTCATGGAGCCGGCCCGGCCCCGACAGGCCCGCCGCGTAGCTGGCCTCCAGCACGCTGCGGGATTCGGCGAGGGCCTTCTTCGCCTCCTCCAGCGTGAGGAACTGGAGGAAGCGCTTCGGGCTCACACCTGCCCAGCGCTGGAAGAGGCGCTGGAAGTGGAACTCGCTGAGGCCCACTTCCTCCGCCACCTCCGCGAGGCCGGGCTGCTCCTGCACGCGCGACCCGATGAACCGGATCGCCTGCTCCACCTTCGCGTAGTCGCTCTTGGCCATGGCATCCTCCCCGGTCTTGAGGATGGTCCCGCGCCATCAGGCCGCCCACCCGGTTGTTGCGGCGTTTCTACCGGTGGTTCCAGGTGAGGAAAGTGCCGGGGTTCCAGAGGACGGAGACGCGGTCGAAGCGGTTCTTCGCGTCGAACCGGAAGACCCAGATGCCCTCCTCCATGGGCCCCCCCGCGCCCACGCCATGGATGCGCACGAGCACGGCCGCATGGGGCCCCATGCCGAAGATGCGCATGGGGTCGAAACGCTTGAGGCCCATGCGGTCGTGGGCCGTGCGGAAGATGCCGCGGGCCGTCTCCAGGCCTTCGGCCGTCATGCGGCTCACGGCGCCGAAGTAGACGAGGTCCGGCGAGACGAGCGACATGTGGGCGGCTTCATCGTCCTCGTTGTAGGTGCGGAAGTAGCCCTCGACAGCGGCCTTCACAGCCGGATCCAGGCGGCCGGGCGCGGTGCCGAGTAGTTCCGCCGGTTCCCACAGCACGATGAGCCGCGCGATGCGGCCGCTGGGATCGAAGCGGAACGCGAAGAGACCCTCCGCCTCCTTCCCGCCCGCCAGCAGCCGCATCCGGGCCGCCATTTCGGGCCCTTCACCATAGGTGCGCACCGGCTCCATCCGGAATCCAGGCAGCCGCCCGTGCAGGGACTTGAGGGCGGCGGCGAAGGAGGCCGGCCCGCGGAGCTCGCCGACGAGACTGGTATAGCCTTCCGCGTCCTCGCGGAAGCAGCTCTCGAAGGCGGCCTCATCTCCGCGGCGGACCGCATCAAGGCAGGCCTCAAAGGTGGCTTGGATGAGAGGGTCCAACATGGTTGGGCCAAGGATGCGCCGGACGGCCTCGATTGGAAAGGGCTTAGAGCGTGGCTTGAAAATCCCGCTCAGCCGAAGGGCAGTGGCGTTTCGCGCGGCCCTTCTTCCCGGGGGGCCTCCTCCGGTCCCAGCGCGGAGGCCCTCACGCCCAGCAGCCGCAACCGCCTGTCCAGCTCCACGCGCTTCAGGCAGGCCCGGGCCGCGGCGCGCAGAGCTTCCGCGTCCTGGACGGGATGCTCCAGCGTCGTGTCCCGCGTCACTGTCTTGAAATCCTCGAATCGGAGCTTGATACCCACCCCTCGCGCGAAGACACCCTTGCGCTTGAGGTCGCCGGCAAGGCGCGCGCAGAGATCCAGCAGGATCGCCGACAGGGCTTCGCGATCCTGCTTCGGATGCAGGTCCCGCTCGAAGGTCGTCTCGCGGCTGATGGTTTTCGGCTCCCGCGAAGTGACGAGGGGCCGCTCGTCGCGGCCATGGGCGGCTTCATGGAGCCAGGCTCCATAGCTCTTGCCGAACTGCGTGACGAGCTCCGCCGGATCCGCCGCGGCCAGGGCGCCGAGCGTGTCCAGGCCCATGGCGCGGAGCCGCTCCGCGGCCTTGGGCCCCACGCCGTTGAGGGCCGAGACCGGAAGGGGCCAGATGCGCGCCGGGATATCCTCCCGCCACAACAGCGTCAGCCCATCCGGCTTCTGCAATTCGGAGGCGAGCTTGGAAAGCAGCTTGTTGGGCGTGATGCCGATGGAGCAGGTGAGGCCCGTCGCCTCGAACACGGCCGCCTTCAGGCGCAGGCCCAGGTCGCGCGTGCCGCCCTCCACCTCCGTGAGATCGAGGTAGATCTCGTCAATGCCGCGGTCCTCCATGCAGGGCGCGATCCCCGCCGCCGCGGCTTTGAAAGCCCGCGACATGCGCGCATAGGCCTCGAAGTTGGCGGGCAGCAGCAGGGCCTCCGGCGCCAGCGCCGCGGCCTTCATGAGGCCCATGCCGGAGCGCACGCCGTAAGCCCGCGCTTCGTAGGTGGCCGTCGTCACGACACCGCGGCCCCGGTACGCCTTCAGGCGGGGGATCGCCTCGCCCATGAGAACGCGGCGCCCGCCGACGACGACCGGTTGGCCCCGCAGCTCCGGCCGCGTGAGCAGCTCCACGGAAGCGAAGAACGCGTCCATGTCCAGATGCGCGATGCGGCGGTCTTCCCGGTCCAGACTCACGCCAGACCCACCCGCACGGGCACGGCTTTCAACAGATCCTTCAGCGCCGCAGGCGCCAGCGCGACGAGGAAGCCCTTGGCCCCGCCGTTGATCCAGATGCGATCGAGCTCGAAGATCGTCACCTCCGCGTAGACCGGCATGGGCTTGCGCGTGCCGAAAGGGCTGGTGCCGCCCACCTGGTAGCCGCTGTGCTTATCCGCGGTCTCCGGCGCGCAGGGCTGCACCGAGCGCGCGCCCATCTGCCGCGCCAGCTCCTTCACGCTCACCTCGCGGTCGCCGTGCATGAGGACGAGGAAGGGCCGCCGCTGGTCATCCTCGAACACGAGCGTCTTGATGACGGCGTGCTCAACCACACCCAGTTCCCGCGCGCTAAGGGCCGTTCCACCGCGCTCCTCATAGCGGTAGAGGTGCTCGGTGTAGGGGATGCCCGCGGCCTTCAGCATCCACGTGGCGTTGGTGGAGGGCGCCTTGCTCATGGGATCCAGGATTCGCCGTGGGCGAGGATGCGGAAGGCCTCCGGCGCTAGGCCGGCCGCCGTCCGCGCGCTTTCCAGCCTCCGCAGTGGCGCCTCGATGCCCTCGTCCGTGAGGTGGAAGGTGCCCCAGTGCATGGCGGCGCTGGCGCGGGCTCCCAAGTCACGGTGGGCCTGCACGGCGTCGAAGGGGTCCATGTGCATGGAGGCCATGAACCAGCGTGGCTCATAAGCTCCGATGGGAAGCGCCGCCAGATCCACGGGGCCGAGCCGTTCCTGGATGATCTTGAAGTGCGGGCCGTAGCCCGTGTCGCCGGGGAAGAAGGCGGAGCGGCCGCCTGCGTCCATTTTGAAGCCGCCCCAGAGCGCGCGGTTGCGGTCGAAGGGCGAACGGGAGCTCCAATGCTGCGCGGGCGTGAGTGTCACGCGGCCCCCAGCGATCTCCACGGGCTCCCACCAGTCCAACTCGATGACGCGGGCGAACCCCGCGGCGCGCAGCGTCTTCCCGTTGCCCAGAGGCGCCACGACGGTGGATACGCCACGCGCCGCCAGCGAGCGGAGCGTGGGCAGGTCCATGTGGTCGTAATGGTTGTGGCTCACGAGCACCGTGTCCACGGACGGCAAGCCCGCGGCGCCGAAGGCCGCCGGGCGCACGCGGGCGGGGCCGATCCAGGAGAAGGGGCTCGCGCGGCGCGAGAAGATGGGATCCGTCAACACTGTGAGCCCTGGCAACCTCCAGAGCAGCGAGGCGTGACCCAGGAAAGTGACGGAGCATTGGTCCGGACCCAGTTCCGGCAGCGGCGGCGATGGGGCGTCCACGACGCGGGAGGGCCAAGGTTCCGCGCCGCCGGCGAGCTTCCAACGCAGCACATCCACCAAGCTCTTGGCCGAAGAGCCCCAGGGATTGAAGAAGCGCCGCCCGTCGAAGTGGTCCGAAAGATTCGCCATCCCTAGAGCCTATTTCAAAATGCCCGCGCGCCGCGCAAGGAACGCCGCCCGAGTCAGGCAAGGAAGGCGAGGCGAGGTGCGGCTACACCGCATAAGCTGAGCCTGACGCCACATGGCGAGAGGCGCCGCGGCATGCGGGCATTTTGAAATAGGCTCTGGATCATGATCGCAGGTGGAGAATAGGCCCATGACGCGCGTGGTGGTGGCCGGTGGTTCGGGACAGGTGGGCATGCGCCTGCTGGCGGGGCTCGCGGCCCGGCCGGATTGCGAGGTGACCGTCCTCACGCGGCGGCCGGAGCTGCCCCTGGAGGCGCCGAACCTGCACGCGCTCCAGTTCAATTACGACGAGGACGCAGCCTACGGCCCGCTCTTCGAGACGCCCTGCGATCTGCTCTTCATCGCGCTGGGCACCACGCTCAAACAGGCGGGCGGCTCGGCGGGCCTCATCAAAGTGGACCACGACTATCCCGTGCGGCTCATCAAGGCTCTCACCCGCGCGAACCCGGCGGCGAAGGTGGGTCTCGTCTCCGCCGTGGGCGCGGACGGGCACGCGGTGGGCGCCTACATGCGGGCGAAGCGCGACCTTGAAGCCGCGCTCCGGACCAGCGGCCTGGCCCACGCCATCGCGCGGCCCAGCTTCCTGCTGAGGGATGACAGCACGGGACGCCCCGCAGAGTGGCTGGTGAACCGCGTGCTCTCGAAATCCTGGCTCGGCCTTGGCCGCCGCGTTTTCCCCAAAGGCCGCCGATTCTGGAAATGGGCGCCGGTGTCCCCCGCCGCCGTGGCCACCGCGTTGCTGGAGGCCACCTTCGCCCTCGGCCCCTTTGAACGCCGCGTGCTGGAGGGCCGTGCCTTCAAGGTGATGCCGTGAAGGCCGTCGCCCTGGTGACGGGCGCCAACCGCGGCATCGGTTTCGAGATCGCGCGGCAGCTCATGTTGAGGGGCTTTGGGGTCCTCCTGGGCGCGCGGGATGCCGAGGAAGGCCAGGCCGCCGCCGAGCGCATCGGCACCACCTGGCTGCCCCTCGATGTGGCCGAGGCGGCAAGCGTGCGCGAAGCCGCGGACTGGGTGCGGTCGGAACATGGCAGGCTGGATGTGCTCATCAACAACGCGGGCGTGCTGCTGGACGAAGAGCGCGGCGTGCTGGACTTCGACGAGGAGACGGTCCTCGCCACGCTCCAGGTGAACCTCCTCGGCGCTTGGCGCATGGCCGCGGCCTTCGCTCCGCTCATGGCGAAGGGCGGGCGCATCGTGAACATCAGCAGCGGCGCCGGCCAGCTGTCGCGCATGGGCGCTTGGGCGCCCGCCTACAGCGTGTCCAAGGCCGCGCTGGACGCGCACACGCTCCAGCTGGCGCAGGCGTTGAAAGCCAAACGCGTCGCCGTGAACGCCGTCTGCCCGGGGTGGGTGAAAACCCGCATGGGAGGAAATGGCGCTACGAAATCTCTGGAGGACGGAGCGGACACAGCTGTGTGGCTGGCCACAGAGGCGCCGGCCTCGCTCACAGGGCGCTTCTTCCGGGACCGCCGCGAAATCCCGTGGTGAGCGCTGGACAGACGGTCCTCAAGCATCCATAAATCTCCCACGCACCCGAATGCACAGGAGACCCCCCATGCGCCGCGCCGCGGCTCTGCCGGAAGCCGAGGGATGAGGGCCCGGGCCCGCCTGGTCATGGTCTTGGCCGCGTCGGCTCTTCAAGCCGTGGCCGTGCCTCAGGCGGCGCAACCGGAATACGAGCTCAAGGCCCGCTTCCTCCTCCAGTTCCCCGAGTTCGTCTCCTGGCCGCGCAGCTCCGGCATGGGCGATCCGGCGCGGCCCTTCGTCATCCTCGTGCTGGGCGATTCGCCCTTCGGCGCGCGGCTGGACCAGGCGGCGGCGGGGCGCAAAGTGCAGGGGCATCCGGTGGAGGTGCGCTACTCCCGCGATCCAGCGGCCCTGGACGGGTGCCAGATGGTCTTCATCTGCGGCGACCAGCGAAACCTCCTGGACGCGCTGGTGGCCCGGGCCGCGGCGCGCTCCGTGCTCACCGTGGCCGATATGGAGGGCTCGGCCGCCCGCGGCGTGATGATCAACCTCGTCATCGAGTCCAGCCTGCCCCGCTTCGAGATCAACCGCGGCGCTGCCGGCGCGGCGAGCCTTTCCCTGAACGCGCAGCTGCTGGGCCTCGCGCGGAAGGTGTACTGACATGCTGCGCTTCGACGACATGCCCCTGCGCCGCAAGATCACCCTGGGAATGGCCCTCGTGGCCGGCCTGGCCCTGGTGCTCTCCTCGCTGGCGTACATGGCGTTCCAGGCGCGGCTCTTCCGGCAGACGAAGGCCAACCGCGCGCTGACGCTGGCCCAGGTGGTGGGCGACAACAGCCGCGCGGCCCTGGCTTTCAACGACGCCGCGGCGGCTTCGCAGATCCTCCAGTCGTTGAGCGCCAACCCCGATCTGGAACGGGCCTGTCTCTTCGACGCCTCCGGCGCCGTTTTCGCGGTCTATCCCGCGGGCGCCTCCTCCTTCCCGCCCCTGGAGCCGGGCGACAAGACGGAGTTCCGCTCCGGGGAGCTGGTCGTCTTCCACGGCATCCAGCAGCGGGAGGAGCGCCTCGGCACAATCTTCCTCCAGGTGGGATCGGCGGACATGAGGACCGCTTCGCGCCTGAACCTGCTCTTCACGCTGGGCCTGCTAGGCACACTCGTGCTGCTGGCCATCGCCCTCTCCTTCCGGGTGCAGCGCGTCATCACCGCGCCCCTGCTGGACCTGGCCGGCGTGGCCAAGCGGGTCTCGGAGCGGAAGGACTACAGCGCGCGAGCCAAGCGGCGCGGGCGGGACGAGATCGGCGCCCTGGTGGACGCCTTCAACGGGATGCTGGAGCAGATCGAGGCCAGGGACGCCCAGCTCGGCGAGTACCGCGACCATCTGGAGGAGCAGGTGGCCAGCCGCACGGCGGAACTCTTCACCGCGAACCGCGAGCTGCTGGAGGCCAAACAGAAGGCGGAGGAGGTGAGCCGCGCCAAGAGCGCCTTCCTGGCCAACATGAGCCACGAACTGCGCACGCCGCTGAACGCCATCATCCTCTACACGGACCTCATGAAGGAGCAGGCCGTGGACGCGGGCCGGCCCCAGGACGCCGCGGACCTGGACCGCGTCTCGGGCTCCGCCGACCACCTGCTGCGCCTCATCAACGATGTGCTGGACCTCTCCAAGGTGGAGGCGGGGAAGATGAGCGCCGCCTCCGAGCCCGTCCAGGTGGGCGCGGTGGTGGAGGAGATCGTCCACGCGCTCCGGCCCATCGCGGCCAAGCAGGGCGACACCCTGGAAGCCGCCTACCCTCCGGACCTGCCGCCCTTCCTGGGCGACGCCACCAAGCTCCGGCAGATCCTCTACAACCTGCTCAGCAACGCCTGCAAGTTCACCGAGAACGGACAGGTGAGGCTCGAGGTCCAGCGCTTCGAGCGGGAGGCCGCGCCCTGGCTCCGCTTCACCGTGCGGGACACCGGCATCGGCATGAGCGGCGAGCACCTGGGGCGCATCTTCCACGACTTCACCCAGGCTGAGGAGAGCACCAGCCGCCGCTACGGGGGCACAGGCCTCGGCCTCTCCCTGAGCCGCCGCCTCGGCCAACTCCTGGGCGGCAACATCACCGTGGAGAGCGCGCCGGGCAAGGGCTCCGCCTTCACACTGGAGCTGCCTGCGCCTGCGATTCCGGCAGGAGGCGCGGATGCATAAGCTGCTCCTCGTGGAGGACAACGAGCTGAACAGCGACGCGCTGGGGCGCCTGCTCGCCCGCCGCGGCTTCACCATGCTCCACGCGCCGGACGGCCTTCGCGCGCTGGAGATCGCCGAGCGCGAGCGGCCCGACCTCGTCCTTCTGGACATCGGCCTGCCGGGCATGGATGGCCACGAAGTGGCGCGCGAGCTGAGGCTCCGCCCCGCCACGGCCAAGCTCCCCATCATCGCCCTCACCGCCCACGCCACGGCCGCGGACCGCAAGGCCGCGCTGGAATCCGGTTGCGATGATTTCGAGGTGAAACCCGTCTCCATGGCCCGGCTGGTCCCGCTCATCGAGACGCTGTTGGCGAGGAGACCGCTGTGATGGATCAAGTTCGCCGCTTGCGCTTCCCCGTCCCCGCCCTACCTCCGAGGGGCTCATGCGACTGAAGCCGCTCCTCCCCGCCCTGCTGGCCTCCCCCGGGCTGGGCGCGGCCATGGTCCAGGCCCCCCAGGTCCAGGAACCGGCCCCCAGCCCCCAGGCCATGCAGAACCTGCTGGAACTCATGCGCACACCCGTGGTCTCCGCGTCGCGCCAGGCGGAGCCGCTCTCGGACGCGCCCGCCACCGTCATCGTGCTCCAGCGGAAAGACCTGGAGATGCGGGGCTACACGGAGCTCTCCCAGATCCTTGACGACCTGCCGGGCATGGATGTGGTCCGCCCCTATGGCGCCGATTATGTGAAGAACTACTGGCGCGGCTACCGCACGGAAATCGGCGACCCCTACCTCGTGATGGTGGATGGCGTCGTGTTCAACCACCTCTGGTTCGACACCGCCGACACGCCGCTGGTCACCTATCCCGTCTCCGCCATCGAGCGGGTGGAAGTGGTCTACGGCCCCGCGTCGGCCCTCTACGGCGCCAACGCCTTCATGGGCGTCATCAACATCATCACGCGCACGCCGCAGGATGAGGGCCTCCAGGTCCACGGCCGCTTCACGGGCGGCAGCTTCGGGGCGCGCATCGGCGATTTCTACGCGGCGGACAAGCAGGGCGACCTCAGCTTCAGCATCGCCGCCCGGAGGGACGAGGGGGATGTGGACGAGTCCGCTTCCAGCCGCTACGAGTACACGAAGGGTTCCTACTACGCCAACCGCGGCCTCTGGGGTTCTGTGCTGGACGACCCAGGCCTCGCGGGCTCGCCCAAGTCCGAACACCAGCATCACGCCGTCGACGCTCGCCTGGACTGGAAGGGCCTGGAGCTGGGCATCCAGCAGCTGTGGATGGATTCGGGCTACGGCGTGGCCTACGCGGCGGACGAGAGCCAGAGCATGGGCCGCTGGATCCGGCCGGAGACGAGCGTCTACCTGCGCTACCGCTCGGACCTGAGCGACAGCCTCGCCTCCACGGCCATGGCCCGCTTCCGCCGCAGCGATGTGGACAGCGGCTCCTACGATGTGGAGTCCTACTACGGCTACGGGTCCGGCGCCGCGTCCGTCATCACGCACTACGAGGTCCTCAACTCCAGCCTGGCCTACACGCAGGATTTCGAACTCCGGGCCGGCGACCTCCTCACCTTCAACGGCGGCTTCGACCTGGAGCAGAAGACGCTCCAGAAGGCCTACCTCACCACGGCCGCTCCCGCACCCCTGCCGGGCGGGGCGCTCACGGACGGCAACCACTTCAGCGTGCTGGACCGGGCCGCCTACCTCCAGGGCCGCTACCGCCTCTCGCCCGGCCAGCAGCTCACCTTCGGCATCCGGAACGATGACGACGCCATCTTCGGATCGGCCACGACCCTGCGGGGCGGCTATGTGCTGAACGCGGGACCTTGGGGCTTCAAGGCCCTCTACGGCCAGGCCTACCAGCAGCCCATCGCGCGCTACCTCTACGGCGGCACCTCGGGCACGGGCTCCAACCTGGCGCTCCATCCCGAGCGCTCCAACACCGCGCAACTGAGCGGCACCTGGACGCTGCCCTCCTTCGGCCTGAGCCTGGACCTCTACCAAGTCCAGAACCGCGCCATCATCCAGAAGGCCGGGGCCAGTGTCGCCAACACCGGAGACCAGGATGTGACAGGCTCGGATCTCGGCGTCCAGGCCATCCTTCCCTTCGCGGCCGTCCAGGAGTGGAAGCTTTGGGGCTACTACTCGCGCACTTTCCACGCGGTGGACCGGCTCGCCTATCCCAGCCCCATGGAGGTCCCCAGCGGGGATATGGCCCGGGACAAGGTTCTCGTCGGCACCACGGTGGTGTTCAACAGCCGCTTCGACACCACCCTGCTCGCGCGCTACATCGGCCGCCGCGCCACCGTGCCCACCAATCCCGTGGGCGAAGTCGGAAGCTACGCGACCCTGGATCTGAATGTGGATGTCCGCGACATCGGGTGGAAGGGCCTCAACGCCGCCCTCCGCGTAGCGAACCTCACGAACCGGGCCTATGCGCATCCCGGCCTGCGCGACGCGGGCGCAGGCACCACGCCCGGCGCCTTCAACGGCGCCACCTGGGCGGGCTCGCAGAGCTACTACAACTCGCTCCTGCCCCAGCCCGGAAGGTCCATCCAGGTCTCGCTGTTTTTCGATTTCTGAGATCAAAAAGCAAACTACTTACACGGAGGCCGCTGAGGGACGGAGAAAAGACAAATAATTCTCCGTGACCTCAGTCCCTCCGCGTCCTCGGTGTAAGTAGTTGCCCTTCAACTCTCGAACGCCCTGAACTTCGTACCGTCGGGGATGTCGAGGCCGAAGGAGTCGCGCAGCACCTTTGGCAATTCGCCGGGCTCGAGGACACGCTCCTCGGCCTCATCACTTCTTACAGTCGTGAAACTGAGGTTGCGGAGCACGAGGCGGCCCTCGGGCGTCACGCGCTGGGCCGTGAGGGTCTTCACGAAGACGCTGTCGGGATGGGTGCTCGTGTACCAGTTGCCCATCTCGAAATCCACGGCCAGCCGGGGCACGGGCTCGAAGGCGTAGAGGTCCATCCAATTCACGAGCTGCTTGGATTGCAGCACGCGCAGACTTCCCTCCACCGCCACGCGGTAGGCGCGGCCGAACTGCGGATAGGCCTCGCCATCCATGGGCACCGGATGCAGCAATCCCTCGCCGCCGAAGCCCACATCGGCCAGGTGGTCGCCTCCGGGCAGGCGCACCCGCAGGAGCATATGCGTGCGGGGGCGGATGCGCTCGCCACCCCGCACGCGGGCCTCGAAGGGCTCAGCCTCGAACCCGATCTCGCGCAGCACGGCCAGGAACAGCGAGTTCTGCTCGAAGCAGTAGCCGCCGCGCTTTCGGCGCACGAGCTTGTCCTGGATGGCGTCGAGATCCAGCGAGACACCCTCCCCCATCTGGATGGCCAGGTTCTCGAAGGGGATGGCCGCCGCGTGCGCGAAGTGCAGCGCCCGCAGCGAGGCGAGGTCCGCCTTGGCGGCGCCCTCGAACCCCGTGCGGCGGAAATACGCGGAGAGATCCAGCGAAGCCATGACCGGAGCCTAGGCCTGTTCCTTCATCCGCCTCAGCAGCTCCTCCTCGCTCACATCCTCGATGCGAGTGCCGATCCACCAGACATTGCCCCAGGCATCCTGCGCACCGCCGCTGCGATCGCCGTAGAACATGTCGGTGGGTTCGTAGAGGGAGGCCGCTCCCGCGGCCATGGCCGCGCGGTACACGGCGTCCGCGTCCTCCACGTAGAGGTAGGCGGACATGGGCATGGGCTTCCAGGGATCACGGGCGTCCGAGACCATGATCATGGAAGTGCCGATTCGAAGTTCGGCGTTGCCCACACCGCCATCCTCGCGGTCATGGCGCCTCACCACCTCCGCTCCGAAGGCGGCCTTGAGGAAATCGAGAAAGGCGGCGGCGCCCTCCACGGTGTAGTAAGGCGTGATGGTGCTGTAGCCAGGGGGGATGGGCTGTGGCTTCATGGCGTCTCCTGTTCGACAGGACTTCACGATGCGCCATCCCCGGCAAGGCGTCTTGTAGGAATTTGAAGGGCCTCAGACCAAGGGAACATGGTTCAGGTGCCCGCTCCGCCTGGCCAGGTAGGCCGAGGGGCTGAAGCCTGAAAAGGCCCGGAAGTCGTGGCCGAAGTGGGCCTGGTCGAAGTAGCCGCATGCGAGCGCCAGGCCCGCAAGACCGGTCTCCGGACTCTCCTCCATGCGCTTCAATGCGTCTTGGAAGCGGTGGATGCGGCAGTAGAGCTTGGGGGCGAGGCCCACCTCCGCTTTGAAGAGTTCGATGAAGCGGCGCTGGCTGAGCCCGATCGCGCCCACCACCTCGCCCACCGGGACCGGCCCCTGATGAAAGACTCTCAGCGCGTGCGCCACCGCCGGGTGGCGGGGCCGCTTCACGCGGGCCAGGAGCGCGGATTCAAGCACGGCGAGCTTCCTTACAGGCGACATCGCAGAGAGCAGGCGCTCGCGCAGTTCACCGGCCGCCGTCCGGCCCCATAGATCCCCAAGGGAGACATGGAGGTCCCTCAGCTCGTCCACCGGCAGGCCTAGGAAGGGGAACGCGCCGCCAGGGCGGAAATGCGCCCCCATCACCTGGCGCTGCCCCGCGGTGTCTATGATGCAACTCCGCGCGTGGGGACCTGCCACCGCGGCCCCTTCCAGGCGCTGACAACGGCCATCCTCTCCGTAGACGGCGGTCTCGTCTTCCCAAAGGTTGATCACCAGCTCCACGGTTCCCGAGGGTAGCAAGCGCTCCTTCGCGTGAGCCACGGGCCCCCCGTCCCAGAGCCAGAGGGCTTCCACGAAAGCCGACAGCGGCGGCGGCGGCGCGCGGAGGGTGATGCCCAACGGCTAGTGCTCCCGCCAGGCTTCGAGGTTGCGGCGGATCTGGGCGGCATGGACTTCCAGGTGCTCGGCGTAGATCTTCAGCCAGTCCCAGGTGGTGTAGCGCCCCGAGTGCGTGTGGCGGCCCTCCTTGTCCCAGGCCGTGTCCGGCAGCCGCCTCAGCATGGCGATCGTGTTGGCGCGCACGGCCTCGATGGTCGCGAAGGCCAATTCCACCGAATGGCCGTGGTAGTCGAAACGTTTGGCCCACTCGTTCTCGTCGTAGCCCACGATGAGCGGCTCGGGCTCCGCAAGCAGGAGGCGGATGCGCGTGGCGCCGTAGGTCTCCGAATCCGCGCAATGGACGATGATCTCGTGGGCGCTCCAGGCGCCTTCCCGGGGCCGCCACTGGCGGGCGCCTTCGGGCACCTCGCCCCAAGCCTCACAGAGGAGCGCGGGGCCCTCCTGGTAGCGCTTCAGGAAACTCTCCCGTTGGGTGTCCGGCGGCATAGGGGGCTCCTACGGACAAACCTTAGGACGGACTAGCCTGAAGGGGGAAGTGGTTCATGAATTTTCCGACATGTTTGTTTCGTTGACCATTCGTTCCCATCGCGCCTAGCATTCTCAAACCAACCCAACCACCCATCTGCCTCAGGAGGGAGCCATGCTCCACTGGATCTGGAAGTTCATCCTCGGCCTCGTCGTGGGCTATGTCGCCCGCATCATCCTCCCTGGCGCGCACGATATCGGGTTCTGGATGACGGGCATCCTCGGCGTCGTCGGTTCCTTGGCCGGCCATGGCGTCGCCCACATGTCGGGCCTGGAATCCGGCGAGAAGCCCAGCGGCCGCATCATCAGCGCCCTCATCAGCCTCGCGGGCGCGGCCCTCGTCATCTTCGTCTACGCCAAGTTCATGCATCACTGAGGCCGGAGCGGACCCGCGATGCTCCATGTGATCTGGATCTGCGTCATCGGCCTCGTGGCCGGCGCCATCGCGAAGCTGCTCGTGCCCGGCAAGGATCCGGGCGGCTGGATCATCACGGCCCTCCTGGGCATCGCGGGCTCCTTCGTGGGCACCTGGGCGGGCCGTCTGTTCCATATCTACGACAAGGGCCAGTCCGCGGGTTTCATCATGTCCATCCTGGGCGCGGTGGTACTGCTTGGCTTCTACCACCTGGTCCGCCCTAAGACGGCATGAACCAGCGCCCGCCCCGGACGATGCTGCGCAAACTGGCCGGCCTCTTCGCGGGGTGGCTGGCCTGCGTCTTCCTCGTGGCCACGGCGGACAGCCTCATCCGCCAGTCCTCCGTGCCGCTGCCCGCGGCCTGGATCAGCCTCGGCGCGGTGTTCCTGGCGGCGATGGCGGGGGGCTTTGTCTGCGCCCTCATCGCCAAAGACCGGATGATCCCGCGCATCCTCATCGCCATCGTCCTCTTCACCGGCCTCGCCTACGGCGTGAGCCCCGTGGCCGCGGCGGGCTCCCAGCCGGTGCTGCTGGCCATCCTGGGCGCCGCGGGTGTCTACTTGGGCGCGTGGCTGAAGGAAGGATGAGGGCGGTCCCATGAACGTGATGCAGAGCCTGGCGGCCATCCTCGGACTGGGATTCGCTTCCGGCGTGAACCTCTACCTCGGCGCGCTGGTGACGGGCCTCGCCATCCGCTTCCACCTCGTCACGAACCTGCCGTCGGAGCTGGGCATCCTCGCGCACCCGGCCGTGCTCATCGTGGCGGGCCTGCTCTTCGCGCTGGAGTTCCTGGCGGACAAGATCCCCGTGGTGGCCAGCATCTGGGACGGGGTCCACACCTTCATCCGCCCCATCGGCGGCGCCCTGCTGGCGCTGGGGGCCGCAGGCCATCTCGCGCCTTCGACGCAAGTGCTCGCCGCGCTGGCCGGAGGCACGCTGGCGCTCGGCACCCATAGCGCCAAGATGGGTCTGCGTCTGGCCGCCCATGTGGCCCCGGAGCCCGCCACCTTCACGGCCATCAGCACGGCGGAAGATGTGGGCGTCACGGGGCTGCTCGTGCTGGCCTACACGCACCCGGTTCCGGCGCTGATCATCCTGGCGATCCTCATTCTCGCCATCATCCTGCTGCTGCCGCGGCTCCTGCGCATCCTCGCCTTCCTCTTCCGGGCCCTGGGCGGACGGGTGCGCTCCTGGTTCGGCACCGGCCGCCGTGACGAAGTGCCGCGTTGGGCGGCTGACGCTGTCTACGCGCTGGACCCCGACGCCCGCGGCATCGTGGCGCTGGCCTACGCCTGGACACTCAAGGGCGCGCCCAGGCTGCGGGCGGGCTGGCTCGTGGGCGCCCGCGCAGAATGGCATTTCATATGCAAGCGCTGGGGCCGCGTGAAGACCCTCCACCTCGTCACCGACCTGCCCCAGGCTCTGCGCCGGGAGCGGGGGTTCTTCTACGACACGGCCGTCTTCCTCGTGGCCGCGAAGCCCATCCGCTTCTTCGTCACGAAGGACTGGGCGCCCTGGCTGCCGAAAGATATCTGACAACTTCCGCTGTTTTTTTTCGGGGGATTGCCCCCATACTTGACATGAGCCCGCATCGGCGGGTTTCAGCAAGCGCAAGGTCTCCCTGCCTGGAAGGAGCCGTGCCAGACCTTCTCCAGGACGAATACAAGGGAGTCAACATGCCTCAGGGCACCGTGAAGTGGTTCAACGCCGAAAAGGGTTACGGGTTCATCACCCCCGATGACGGAGGCGCCGATCTGTTCGTGCACCACTCCGCCATCCAGACCCAGGGTTTCCGCACGCTCGACGAGAACCAGCGCGTCAGCTTCGAAGTGGGCCAGGGCCAGAAGGGCCCCCAGGCCACGAATGTCAGCAAGGTCTAAAGCTCCGCTTTAGCAGTGAACGGCCCCCGCGAGGGGGCCGTTTTCTTTGCGGGCGCATCCGCTAGCATGGACCGATGTTCATCGGACACTACGCCCTCGCCTTCGCGTCCAAGAAAGCCGCTCCGAAGACATCCCTAGGATGGCTCGTGCTGGGCGTCAGCTTTCTCGACCTGCTCTGGCCGCTCTGCCTGCTCCTTGGCCTGGAGCGCGTGACGCCGCGCCCCGGGGCACCTCCCTTCCTGCGGCTCGACTTCATCAGTTACCCCTGGACGCACAGCCTCGTCATGGCGCTGGTCTGGTCGCTGTTCGTGGGCGGGCTCTACCTCGCGCTGAGGAAGGACTCTCGTGGCGCGCTCGTCATCGGCCTCTGCGTCTTGAGCCATTGGGTCCTGGACTGGGCCACGCACTTGCCCGACATGCCGCTCTGGCCCCATGGCCCGGAGGTGGGCTTGGGGCTATGGAAGTCCACGGCCGCGACCCTCATCGTGGAGGGCCTCATGTTCATCGCCGGGCTCGCCATCTACGCGCGCGCCACCCGCGCGAAGAACGGCACGGGCCGCTGGGCTTTCATCGCCTTCGCCGCCTTCCTGCTCATCGCTTACTTCGGCGCCACCTTCGGCCCGCCACCCGCGGACATGAGCGCCCTCGCCTGGTCCGCCCTGCTCTGCTGGCTCTTCCCCGCGTGGGCCTGGTGGTTCGACAAGAACCGCGAAGCAGCCCCTAGGCTCACCGCTCCTGCATGAACACTGAGGCCGCTTCCAGCGGCAGGCGCTGTCCCTTCAGGTAATCGTCCAGGCAGCGCGCCACGAGGCCTGAGCGCAGGGCCTTCGACGCCAGCTCTTCCCGCGTGAGCCAGTGGCAGGCGAGGATGTCCGCGTCCTGCGGCTGCGCCTCGCCGTCCTCCACAGATCCGTGGAAGCAAAGGCGGAGGTAGTCCTTCCCGTTGGCGGCCCGCAGCGCGTAGATGCCCACGAGTCCTTCCGGCGCGAAGGCCAGGCCCGTCTCCTCCCGCACCTCGCGGATGGCAGCGTCGATGAGCGCTTCACCTTCCTCCACATGACCCGCGGGCTGGTTGAGGACGCGCGGACCATTCCCATCGCGCTCCTCCACGAAGAGGAAGCGGCCTCTCCTCTCGATGACGGCGGCGACGGTGAGGGAGCAGGGCATCCTTCGACCGTAGCAGAGCGATGGCAGCCCGGATTCCGCGTTGATGGGGACCGCACCATGAAGTGCCTGCTCCCCATTCCGGGGAAAGAGCCTAAAGTCGGAAGTCTCATCCGCCCCGAGGAGTCCTCATGCGCACCGTCAAAGCCTACGCTGCCGCTTCCGCCGCTTCGCCGCTGGCGCCGACCACCATCGAGCGCCGGGCCGTCGGCCCCCACGATGTGGAGATCGAGCTCGCGTACTGCGGCATCTGCCATTCCGACATCCACATGGCCCGCGACGAGTGGGGCAACTCCATGTATCCGATGGTGCCCGGCCACGAGATGGTGGGCCGCGTCACGAAGGTGGGTGCCCATGTGAAGAAGTTCAAGGTCGGCGACCTCGCGGGCGTGGGCTGCCTGGTGGATTCCTGCCGCACCTGTTCCAGTTGCGAACGCCACCTGGAACAGTTCTGCGAGAAAGGCGCGGCCTTCTCTTACAACAGCACCGAGATGGACCGCGTCACGCCCACCTACGGCGGCTATTCCGGCAGCGTGGTGGCGGACGAGGCCTTCACGCTGAAGATCTCTCCGAAGCTCGATCTCGCGGCCGCCGCGCCCCTCCTCTGCGCGGGCATCACCACCTATTCGCCCCTGCGCCACTGGAAAGTGGGCAAGGGCACCAAGGTCGGCGTCGTGGGCCTCGGCGGGCTCGGCCACATGGCCGTGAAGATCGCAGCCGCCATGGGCGCGGAAGTGACCATGCTCAGCACCTCCAGATCCAAGGAGCCGGACGCGCGCAAGCTCGGCGCCCGGAGCTTCGGCCTCACCTCAGATCCAGAGACTTTCAAGCGCCTCGCGGGCCAGTTCGACTTCATCCTCGACACGATCTCCGCGCCCCACGACTACAACGCCTACCTGGGCCTCCTCCGTCTCGAAGGAGCCATGGTCGTGGTGGGTGTCCCGCCCGCGCCCACGCCGGTTGCGGCCATGTCCCTCATCTTCGGCCGCAAGATCCTCGCGGGCTCCCTCATCGGCGGAATCCAGGAGACCCAGGAGATGCTCGACTTCTGCGCCGAGCACGGCATCGTGTCCGAGATCGAGCTCCTCCCCGTCGCCAAGGTCAACGAGGCCTACGAGCGCATGCTGAAGAACGATGTGCGCTACCGCTTCGTTCTGGACCTTAAGACGCTCTGACCTGTTCATGCCGAATATCGGGCCCCGCTGAGGGGCCCGACTTGTTTCAGAAGGCCACCAGTCCTTCATGGATCACTGGTGCTGGTCCGCCAGGACTTTCAAAATGGAACACGCTGAGATACGGCTTTGCCTTCGGATCCACAGTCACAGAGATGGCACCGCCCCTGCCGTTAAAGCCAGGCTGCCCGTCCAATCCCTTCATGCCACGGAGCCCAGGCATCCCAGAGGGTGAACCTGGTCCACCGATGCCGCCGGAACCGCCTGCTCCGCCCCGACCACCTCGGCCGCCGCGCCCACCTCCAGTGCGCACAGTGATGGACCCCCCTTGAGGATCCACCAATGCCCATTTCACTTGGCCCTGAGCTTCAACGCGGACCCTCAGCAAAGGGCGACCGCCTTCCTGGAGGCCGATCTTCACATCCACATCCGGGCCGGCGCCCCCAGGCTTGCCGTTTGATCCGTTGAATCCTCGCCCACCGTCGCCACCTCGGCCTCCAGCCTTGCTCTGACGAGGACCAATGGAACCACTTGAACCCACGGACCCAGAGAGCCCGCTCTGCCCATCGAGGCCGTCCTGCCCCTTCAGCCCGTAGAAAACCACCGAGAACGCGTGGTCATACCGTTCGCCTTCTTTCAACACGGCCGGAGTGGAGAGATTGGCTGAAGAGAGGGTCGCTCCTTGAGCGCAAAGGACGAACCCGCTTGAATCCAAGGCTAGAACCAATGCCTGCGCCTTGCGGGTGCTGCGAAGAAAAGAAAGTACTGACATGGTGCCTCCTCACGCCGCGTGGGCTTCAGTCGCTAGGCAATAAAGAAGCCGAATCCCTGAGCCCTTACCCACCAAGGGGAGCGCATAGCAGGACAAGCCCATGCGAGGCATCGCGCCACATCGCCTTACGAATTGCATCATCGCCTCGCCGCGCTGGAACAGTGCGGCCTCGATGTGGAGCGGGGAGCACCACGCGTTCAGCGCCAACCCCTTCAACATCCGCTACCTCCAGACCAAGGCCGCCAAGAGCGGGCACCTGCTGGATCTGGGCTGAAAGTTCAAGCCTTCGGCGGCATGTCCGCGCCACGCCACGCATTGGAGGTGCCGATCTCCGTCGCGCCGCAGGCCTTGGCGTAGAGGAAGAGCTGGAGCTTGTAGGCGGCGAGCCATTTGAAAGGGCCGTTGAGGATGGCGACGCCCAGCGGAGCCGTCCCGCCGCCCGGTAACGGAGCATCCTGTGTCTCCAGCGCCGTCTCGCTGATGCCCGCGAAGAAAGCCTCGATGAAGGCCTTCTGCTTCGCCATCGCACCGGGGAATCCGTCGAAGGGCATCTCCTTCGTGGAAGCCGCGTGGTCGCCGAAGCGCTTCCAATCCGCATGCGCCATGCAATCCATGCTCGCCATGCCCGAGATGGCGAGGTAGCGCAGCAACTCCAGCGTGGAGCGCTGCTTTCCCGAAGGCCTGTACTCCGCCGCGCCCGCTGGCAGCTTGGAGAAGAGGTGCAGGCAGATGTCGCACTCGCGGAGCATGGCGGCGGCGAGTTGGTCCTTGGTGATCATGTGGGGCTCCTGAGCGAGCCTTCAGCCTAGCGGATCGCGGCGCCGCTCATCTTCGCCAGCAACCAATGAAGGCAGGCCAGGTGTTGCGCGTCATGGCTGGCCAACAGGTGGATGAGGCCACGCAGGGTGATGGGGCCGTATTCGGCGAAGGTTCCGGGGCAGTCCAGCTGCGCCGCGTCGAGACCGGCCAGCTGTTCCAGCGTGATCTGCCGTGCCGCACGGAAGGCGGACATGGCCTCGCCGATGTCCGCCGCGTGATAGCCGCGCGTCTCCGCCAGGGCGTAGCTGTCGAGCGACTCCAGGTCTGGAGCGGCTTCCGTCAACATCCGTTTGAGGCGCACATGGTAGCCCTCGACCTCGATGTCCCTCAGATGGCAGACCTGCCCCAGCACGGAGAACATCCCGCCAGGCACCGCCTCCCAGGAATCCGGCGACCAGTCGAGACGCCCTTCCGGCACCAGCCGCAGCAACGCCTCTACCTGGTCCGGCATGGCGCGGAGAGATTTCGATCAACTCGAGCGGAAGCGTCATAAAGGCATTAAGACGCGTCTTGCCCGAAGAAGGAAGCGGCCTTGACGCTCTGGAAACAGGAATCCCCAAGCAACCTGGTGAGGGCGCCTGGGGATCCGCGCAGGCCTTTTGTGTGGCCTGGGAAACAGAAAGCCTAGATCAGACCTTCTTGGGCTCGACCGCGGGGACGGCGGGCTTCGCGACCTGCTCGACCGCAGGGGTCGTGGTGGCAGGGACGGCCGCGGGGGTCGCGGCGGGATTGGTGCTGGGCTTGACTTCGGGCTGATTGGACATGAGAACTCCCTAGAGGCTGCCCGCAGGGAGCAACCTGATGAATGGACCCGAACGGGGGGCCTACCGGAAAAGCCAGTCACAAGCCTGCCTACGCGCTGTGGGCAGTGACCAGCTGTCCTCACCCTGGGCGCATTCCTGTCGAACACAAGCTGTATTCCCCGCGCCACCCATTCGACAGGACTTAGCACGAAAAATAACCTGCGCGCGCCATTCGAGCGCAGGATCAAAGAGGTGGATGTCCTGGGCGACCACGCGGAACCATCCGGTCCAGGGCACGGCCCTTCGAGCCTGGGAACCACCAGGGAGCGCGCGATGAAACGCACAGGCAAGCTGATCCGGGCCACGGACCAGGAAGCGGCACGATCTGATTACACGCAGGGGCTTCAGGCCATGTGGGAGGACCGATGGATCCTGCTGGGCAATGCAGGCCGTGCTGAATGGTTCCAGCGTCACGGACAACCCCCGCCCGAACGCAACCCCATGCTGGACCCCATCCTCATCCTGCGCGGCGTGCGAGGGCTGACACCCGGCATCGTGAAGGGCCGCGTGCACCGGACCTGGTGAAGGATTCCGGAACTCAGGCCGCGGCCTGCTGGCGCGCCTGGAGCTTCGCCTGCTTCCACGCGGCCCAGGCCGCGCGGACATCGCCGAGGAGGCGGGCCCGCTGAGCCTTCCATTCCTGGCGCGCCGCGCGCCAGACCTCAGCCTTGGCCACCCCCTTCGCCTTCCATTGATCGCTCTTCACATGCCATGCCTCGCGGTGGGATTGGAAGACCGCGAGCGCTTGGTCGACGCGCGCATGCGCGGTCTCCAAGGAGATCCGGACCGGCGCGGCATCGACGCCGAGCGTGGCAGCGAGGCGCTTGGCCTCCATGGCCACGCGGGCGCGCTGGATCTCGGTGGCGGGCACCCTGCGCAAGCCGCGGGCGAGGCCCATCCATGAGCTCGCGGCGATGAGCCACTTGGCCGGATCCCACTGGTACCAGCGCGGCCCGTTGCGATAGTCCCACTGCCACATGTGATGGAAATTGTGATACCCCTCGCCGAAAGTGAAGGGCGCCAGCAGGGCGTTGTCGCGGGAACTGTTGGCGTCCGAATAGGGCTGCGTGCCGAACCAATGGGCGGCGGAGTTAATGAGGAAGGTGCTGTGGTGGGTCAGCACGATGCGGAGCAGGATGCCGATCACCATCTGGCCCACGAGGTTGTGGGTCGCCAGGCCCGCGGCGATCACGGGGAGGGCCGTCACGGCGGCGCCTATCCAGTAGTGGTATCGCCCCTGCCAGCGCACCAGCGGATCCTTCTCCAAATCTCCGACGGCTTCGAGCGGCCGTTCCGTGGCCTCCATCACCCAGACCCAGTGGGCGTACCAGAAGCCTTTCTTGATCGCGTAGGGATCGCGCTCGGGATCGTCCACGAAGCGGTGATGGTGCCTATGGTCGCTGCACCAGGCAAGGGCGGAGTTCTCGAAAGCCGCGGCGCCCAGGATCAGCACCGCCAACCTCACGGGCCACGCGGCCCGGAAAGCCCGGTGGCTGTAGAGCCGGTGGTAGCCCACGGTGATGGCCAAGCCCGTGAGCGCGTACAGGACGAGAAAGACCGCCACCTCGCTCCAGCGCAGACCCTGCACCGCCAGCTTCCAAGGCACGAAGATCAGCGCTAACGCCAACGTCCCCACGAGGAAGAGCGTGTTGAGCCAGGATCGGGGAGTCAGTTCGGGCATCTGGAAGACCTGGGACAAGAGGTGCCACTTCCCAAGGTAGGCCTCCAAGCCTGCCTTGTGGCGTAACTTCCGCGATCTGACTCAGCTTCCGCGAGAGCGGAAATCAGGTCAGTGCCCCAGCTCCGATTTCACCTTGGCTTCGAAATCGGCTTCGCAGTCCGCCACGGCTTTCGCGTAACCGGCCGGATCATCGAAGTTCCCTGTCTTGCGCTTGGCGTCGAGGCCGCACTGGGAGACATGGGCCGCGACCCAGAGATCGGGATGGAGGGCTTTCAGCCGCGCGAAACTGCCGCGCAGGTCCGCCATGATGCCGGGGTACTTCGGATTCTTCAGCGGCATCACGACCGTGGGCAGGTTGACGAAGAACAGCCTGCGTTCCTCGCCATTCTCCTTCACCGTCATCTCGTAGCTGACGCTGCCCGGCGTGTGGCCCGGCGTGGCGATGACCTTCAGCGCGATATCGCCGAGCGTGATGTCCTCGCCATCCCTCAGCACGCGGTCCACCTTCACCGGCGCGAAGCGGCCGAGGCCGCCGGGATCCGAAGCGCCGCCGCTCTCCAGCAGGGGCGCGTCCCCTCCGCTGGCATAGACCTTCGCGCCTGTGAGCTTCTGCATCCCCGCGAAACCGCCCACATGGTCGAAGTGGGCCTGGTTGGTGATCAGGATGCGGATGTCTTTGGGATCGATACCCAAGGCGCGGAGGTTCGCAGCGATCATGGGCGGCGAATCCGCGAGCCCGGTGTTGAGGAGGATGTCTCCCGCCGAACCCTTGATCAGATAGCAGCCCAGCTCCGCCGTGCCCACGAAGTAGACGGGGCCCGCGATGTGGAATGGCGGGGCGGGCTTCGACCACTCCGGCGGATTCCCGGCAAAGGCAGTGAGGGTGAGGATCAGGGCGGGGACGAGGCGCAGGCGCATGGCCCGCAGTCTACCGGCTCAGAGGGTCTGCTCAGGGCGTGCTTTAGAAATCCCGCGAGCCGCGCAGGGGTCGCCGGCCGAACCAGGCAAGAAAGGTGAGGTGAGGTGCGGCTACACCGCATAAGCCGAGCCTGACGCCGCATGGCTACAGCCGCCGCCCCCTGCCCGGAGGGACGGGCTCAGCCACGCGCGCCCAGCAGCGTCACGCCGCTGGCTCGTATTCCCGATACGAGGCTGCGGGGCCTTCCTCGCTGGACACGCGGCTGAGCTCCGTCGCGGCCCGCGGGATTTCTAAAACACGCTCTTAAGGATGAGCGCGAGGTGGTGGCCGCCCACGGCGTAGCCGTTCAGCGTGTAGTAGGCCGGATCGGCGTTAGTCCAGGTTTCTGCCAGTGAGAGGCTCAGGCCGGGCTGCAACCCGCGCTCCACCGACACTTTGTAGTCCGTGTAGGAGAAGCGGTTGTTGGGCAGGCCGCTGTCCGGATTCACGCCCCGCGCCTGCTTGCGGCCCAGGTGCACGCCCAGAGTCCATGCGCCCACAGGCTGCGTGGCGTTGAGATCCAGGTACCAGGAACCCTGGGAATCCGGCGTGCCGAAGGCCCTCGTGAGCGCGTAGTTGAGTCGGCCGCTGAACCCCTTCCACGCCAGATAGGCGAAGACCTCCGTCGTGTGCGGCTCCGCCACAGGCGGGGACTGCTGCACATAACGGCCGGGAAACTGCAGGCGCAGCAGGCCCGCCTTCCAGAACCAGTCGCGCGCGAAACCGTGCCTGTAACCCAGCAGGCCGTCCACTTCCACGCTCACGCTATCGCCGGGATAGAGCTGGTCGATCCAGTTGATGCTGGTGGCATCGAGGTCGGCGTAGATCCCCTCGGCCCGGCCCAGCTCCAGCTCCACACCCACGGAAGGCTGGCCGACGCTCTGTGCGAGGCCCCGGCCGACATAGTTGCTCATGAGCTCTGCATAGCCGTGAAGAGGCACGGTCGCGGAGGCCTCCTGAGCCGGGGCCGCCATGGCCATGAAGGCCCCGCCCACTGTCAACCCCTGCCGCAGGACCCTTCTCATCGCTCGCTCCTGAAAACCTTATCCCACTATCAAGCCTCCGATTCCGGAATAGGTTTTTGACACTCTGTTCAAACGATTCACCGAGAGGGCGTCATTCCTCCGGTTCCACGAGTGCGATCCGAGTCTCGAACTTGGAGCAGTTCATCGCGAAGGTGCTCTTGAAATTGCGCACATTGTTGCGGGACGAGAACACCTCCCGCGTGAACGCGTGGTAGCGCTCCATGGACGCCGAGTTGACCACCAGCAGGAAGTCGAACTCGCCTGACACCTCGTAACAGGCCATCACATCGTTTTCGGCGGCCATCTTCTTCTCGAAGCCGCGCAAGAGCGCGTCGTTCTGCTTTTCCAGCTCGACCGAGACGAACACCGTCAGGGGGCGCCCGGTCTTCAGCCGGTCCACGATCGCGACCTGCTTGAGCAGGACTTTGGCGGCCTTGAGCCGGGCGATGCGCCGCTGGCAGGTGGCGGGCGAGGCATGCACCTGCCTGGCGAGAGTGCGCAGCGGCGCGCTGGCGTCTTCCTGCAGCCGATTGAGAATCTGGATGTCGAGCAGGTCGAATTGCATGTGATTCCTCGCTTCGATAGCATCGAATGAGTAAGTTTCTCATTATTATTAATATTTTGATCTATATTTTTCATAAATATGTGTTTTTAGATATTTTATACCTGAAACAGCGAACTAGACTGGCCTCTCCACCGCACAGCCTTGGAGCCCGCACTCCCACGCCCCCCGCAGTGAAAGGCCTGGACATGTTGATCGCCAACCCCCTCGCCCGCCGCGGCGCCTATGACGCCCCGCTCAAGGCCATCCTCAACATCGAGACGGCACGTGAAGGCCAGCGCTGGCTGTCGCATTGGCAGGGACTGAATCCGGGCGCCACGCCGCTCTGGCCGATGCCCGGACTGGCGAAACGGTGGTCCATCGGCCAGATCAGCGTCAAAGACGAATCATCCCGGTCTCCCCTTGGCAGCTTCAAGGCGCTGGGCGCGCCGATCGCGCTCGTGCGCCTGATCCAGCGGCACTGGCCGGACAAGGCCATCCGACCAGAGGACCTGCTGGCCGGCCGCCATGCGGAGGACATGAAGGGCTTCACGGTCATCAGCGCGACCGACGGCAACCACGGCCGCGCCTTGGCAGCCGCGGCCCGAAGCGTCGGCTGCCGTTGCGTCATCGTCCTGCACGCGCAGGTGAGCCTTGAACGGGAGGCCCCCATCGCCGCCCTGGGCGCGGAGATCGTGCGGATCACCGGCAACTACGACGCGTCCGTGCGGGAAGCGGCCGGGCTGGCCGCGGTCAACGGCTGGCATGTGGTGTCGGACACCTCCTACGAAGGTTACGAGGCGATCCCGCGGGATGTGATGCAGGGCTACGCTGCGATCGCCGAGGAACTGTCGGCGGGCGACGACCGGAGAACGCCATGTCCCTTCACCCATGTGATCCTCCAAGGCGGCGTGGGGGGCCTGGCGGCCGGAATCGTCAGCTCCTTCTGCGAACGCTATGGCGACCGGCGCCCGGCCTTTGTCGTCGTGGAGCCGGAACAGGCCGATTGCCTGCTGGAGAGCGCGCGCGTGGGCCATCCGGCCATGGCCAGGGGGTCTGTCGACTCCGTCATGGCGGGCCTGGCCTGCGGCCAGACCTCGCCCCTAGCTTGGCGTTTCCTGGAACCAGCCGTGGACTTCTTCATGACCGTCTCCGACGCGCAGGCCGTGGAGGCCATGCGCGCGCTCGCGTCGGGCGAAGCCGGCGATGTCCCCGTTCTGAGTGGCGAATCCGGCGCGGCGGGCCTGGCCGCCCTGAAAGTCCTCGCCCATTCACCGGCCTGTCGCGGCCAGACCGCCCTCGGCCCGGACTCGCATGTGCTCGTCATCAACACGGAAGGCGCGACCGCGCCGCGGGTCTACGAGGGTCTTACCGGCCGGCCGCCGGAAGCGGTGAAAGCCGCCCAGGCGGAATGGCTCGCGCGACACCCCATCCCAACCCCCACCTCAACGCCCACCCACAGAAGGAGCACCCATGATTGACCATGTCTCGATCGGGACGCACCACTACGACGATGCCGTCGTGTTTTTCAGCCGCGTCCTCGCCCCCATGGGCCTGACCTTGCAGCGCGACACCGGCCAGGAAGCCGCGTTCGGCAAGGGGGGCCAGTGGATGTTCTTCCTCTATCCGGTGCCGCCGGATGAACCCGTCACGGCCAAAGGCACGCATGTGGCGTTCGGCGCCACTTCGCGCCGCATGGTCGCTGACATCCACGCCACCGCGCTCGCCGCGTCGGCCAACGACATTTTCACCCCCCGCACGCGCCCGGACATCAGCCCCACTTATTTCGGCGCGATGTTCAACGACCTCGACGGCCATCGCATCGAGGTGAAGACGGACGCCCCCCCGGAAGGGGAAGCGTCCGCTTCTTGACCGGCCCGTCCCCCTCTTCGACCACACCCCAGAGCCCCCATGAAAACCATCACCACTTCCCAAGCCCCCGCCCCCATCGGCCCCTATGCCCAAGGCCGGATCATCGGCAACCTGCTCTTCACCTCGGGACAGATCCCGCTGGTCCCTGGATCCATGGAGATGGTGGAGGGACCCATCGAGGTCCAGACTGAGCGGGTGATGCAGAACCTCGCCGCGTTGCTGAAGGAGGCCGGGACCTCCTGGGACAAGGTCATCAAGACCACGGCCTTCCTGGCGGACATCGCGGACTTCCAGGCTTTCAACGCCGCCTACGAAAAGGTCCTCGGGGACGCCAGGCCTGCCCGGAGCACGGTCCAGGTCGGCGCTCTGCCCCGGGGCGTGAAGGTCGAGGTCGAGCTGATCGCCGCGATATGAGGCCCGCCTCTAGGGCGCCCGCGAGACGATCCGGACGACCGACTCCAGATAGTCCTTGAACCCCATGCGCGCATAGAGCGCGCGGGCGGGGTTCCCGCTGGCCACATGGAGGAATGGCATTTCTCCGCGCGCCATCTCGCGGCGCAGGAGTTTGGTCATGAGCCGCCGCGCGAGGCCCCGGCCCTGGAAGTCGGGATGGGTGCAGACGCCGCTGATCTCGCGCAGCATTCCCGCGTGCAGGCGTTCCCCGGCCATAGCGATCAACCGCTCTCCTTCGAAAAGGCCGAAGTACTCGCCCAGTTCGATCGTCCGCAACCCGAACGGCCCCGGCTTCGTCAGCAGCGCCAGCTCCAGCGCCGCCTCCACATGCCGCGGTCCCAGGGGGAGCGCCTCGGGCGCCTCGTCCGCTTCGGGCATGGGTTTGTCCCAGACCATCTTGAACATGGTGGATTCCATCTCCACCCGCCAGCCCGCGGGGGCGGAGCCTGACCATCCGTCGGAGTAGAAGCGCTCCTCCGGATCGCAGAGCGGCACCAGGTCCGTGAAGTCCGGATGCGCCTGATCGGGGAAGGCCAACATGGGCGAGAAACCTCTGGCGAAACGCCGCGCACGGTCCGTCCCCTCCGACCAGTGCGCGAAGGGCCCCGCGAGGCTATGCCAGAAGATGTTGTCGAGCTGGTTCATGGTCGTTCCCAGCCCCCAGAATGGGACGGGCGCCGAAGCGCCCCACCCGGTTGTTGCAGCGATCTGGCCGCTTCAATGAAGATGGGGATCCTGCTCGCCTGCCTCTACCGCGACGGAGAGCGTGTTCTGCGCGGGCGCGAGGGGGCAGGTCGCGTAGAGGGTGAAGGCGCAGGGCGGATTCTCGGCGCGGTTGAAATCGAGGATGACCACGCCGTTCTTCGCGGGCTCGGCGTAGAGGAAGCGCCCGGCGGGATAGGTCCCGTGGCCCGTGGTGGCATCCCGGAAGATGAAGAAGAGCGTCGTGCCGTCGTCGTCCAGCACGGGCTCCAGGCTCAGAATCTTCCCCTGCAGCGTGAAGGTCACGCGCCCCGGAATCTTGGCGTCCATGGGCGTGCCGATGACGGTGGCGATGTGGGCCTCCTTCATGGGCGCATAGGGCTCGAAGCGGCCTTCCACGCGGTAGGCGGGGTCCGGCGCGTAGGCGGGGATGCCTTTGAATGTCTGGAAGGTCTCGCTGTGGAGGTCCCGGAGACGCAGGCCCATTCGGGTACCCCGCGCGATCAGGCCGAACCGCAGGTCTCCGAAGCTGAGGATGGAGGACGACGCATCCGGTTCCAGATCCCCTTCGAGGAAAGGCTTCCCGCCAAGCATGGGCGTCACGCCATCCGCCGCCTTGAAGTGGACCTTGCCGTCCTTCCAGGTCAGCACGCCCACCCGGGCCGGGGCCTTGGCCGGTAGCCGCAGCGCCGCCTCCGCGCTGGAGCCCAGCGTGTTCTCCCCCGGCGAGAGCCAATCCAGCCCCGCCACGCTCAGCCATCCGTCTTCCTTGGTCAGGGCCGCCAGGCGGCGAGCCCGCCAGGCTTCCTCGCCAGCCCTGAACGAAGCGGGCTGCTGCGCCAGGAGCGGCAGGCCGCCCGCCATCAGGGCCGCCACCATCCGACCTCGGTTCGCCATGGTCATACCTCCAGACTCCGATGATCGGGTGGTGGCGAAGACCGCGCTAGGACCGGAACAGGGGGGCGTAGCGGTCGCGGTGGTAGTAGGCGACGAAGCCGTTGGCGATGACGAGGAAGATCGCTACCGGCAGACCCGTGTGGTCCAGGCAGGTGTGGACACCCACGATGTTCACGATGATGGGCGCGATGAGAACCGAAGCCAGCGGCACGAAGCGTCCGGTCACAAAGGCCAGGCCGCAGGCCAGCTCAATGACCTTCGCCGTCGGCATGAGGTAATGCGCGGCCATCAGGCCTTCGTTGAAGGTCTTCAGGTCCCCCGGCGGCATCGGCGGCGGCACGATGATCTTGAACAGGTAGGTGATGGAGGCGAAGAGGAAGAGCAGCCCCATGAGGGTCCTGAGGACGATCATGGTGATCTTCATGCCCTTGCCGGGGGCCGTGGCTTCAGCGTTCATGTCTAACTCCGATGGGAGGGTTGGAAGGACCGTCCATCCTAAGACAAGGAGGCGCTCGGATGGGAATACGCACCTTTTCCTCCCTGTCAGACTGGGCTCCCATGGCCGAAACCCGCACCCTCCGCACCGACACCACGGGCCGCTACCTGGTGGAACCGGGGCCTGACAACGCGCCGTTGCTGGTGGGCTTCCACGGTTACGGACAAAACGCGGAGACGCTGCTGACCGACCTGCGCCGCATCCCCGGCGCGGCGCGCTGGACCCTCGTCTCCGTGGAGGCTCTCCACCGCTTCTACAACCGGAGCCAGAAGGTCGTGGCGTCCTGGATGACGAGCCAGGACCGCGAGGCGGCCATCGCCGACAACCTCGCCTATGTGGACCGTGTGCTCGCGGAGCTGGGGGCGGAAGGCCACGAAGGAAAGCTCGTCTTCGCCGGGTTCTCCCAGGGCGCCGCCATGGCCTGGCGCGCCGCCGCCCACATCCCCTGTGATGGCCTGATCGTCCTGGGCGGCGACCTGCCCAAAGATGTGGCCGAGGCACCCCAGCTCACGCCACCGCCCATCCTCCTCGGTCACGGCGATCAGGACATCTTCTACAGCGCGGAGCAATTCACGAAGGACCTCGAGGTCCTCGACGCCCACGGTGTGCGGCCCGAAGTGTGCCGCTTCGACAGCGGGCATGAATGGCACGCAGCCTTCCTGGACGCCGCAGGGCACTTCCTGGAGCAGGTGAGGGCCTAGCGTCAGGCGACCACTCGAGAAAGATCCGTCCGTTTCCCGTTTCAGGACCATACTCCGATCACCGGCCGGGGTTTCCAGTTCCGTGGCCGGACAAAGGGGGCTTATGTCCAACACCAAGAAATCCAAGAAAGAGAAACCGAAGGTCGTCCACGGCGCGAGCTACGCGTCCCGCGGCGGCGATGTGGCCGCCAACCTGCTCGCACCCGCCAAGAAGACGGGCCTGTCGCCCCAGAAAAAGAAGAAATAACCCCGCACGGCGCTGCTCAGGGCACCAAAGGACAAAGGCCGCAGGGAGATCCCTCTGCGGCCTTTGCGTCTTCTGCGGTTAAGCGTTTTTACTTCTTCCCGCCCATCAGATTGAGCGCCGATCCCGCCTTGAACCACGCGATCTGCTGCTCGTTGTAGGTGTGGTTCAGGGTGATGCGATCCTCGCTGCCATCCTTGTGCTTCGCCACCATGGTGAGCGGCACGCCGGGCTTGAAGTCCGTCAAGCCGAGGATGCTGATGCGGTCGTCTTCCTGGATCTTGTCGTAGTCGCTCGGATTCGCGAAGGTCAGTGGGAGCATGCCCTGCTTCTTCAGGTTGGTTTCGTGGATGCGGGCGAAGGATTTGACGATGATGGCGCGGCCGCCGAGGAAGCGGGGCTCCATGGCGGCGTGCTCGCGGGAGCTGCCTTCGCCATAGTTCTCATCGCCGATCACCACCCAGCCCTTGGCTGCGGCCTTATAGGCGCGAGCGGTGGCGGGCACTTCGCCGTACTGGCCTGTCAGCGCGTTCTTCACCTTGTTGGCTTCGCCGTTGAAGAAGTTGATGGCGCCGATGAGCAGGTTGTTGGAGATGTTGTCCAGGTGGCCGCGGAACTTCAGCCAGGGGCCCGCCATGGAGATGTGGTCCGTGGTGCACTTGCCTTTGGCCTTGATGAGGACGGGCATGTCCGTGAGGTCCGTGCCTTCCCAGGCTTTGAAGGGCTCCAGCAGCTGAAGGCGGTTGCTGTTCGGGTCCACCTTCACGGTGATACCGCTACGGTCCGCGGGAGGCGCCTGGTAGGTGGCGTGGCCCTTGTCGAAGCCTCGCTGAGGCAGCTCGTCGCCGAAGGGGCTCTTGAGCTTGAAGCCCTTGCCATCCGCGCCCTTGAGCTCGTCCGTCTCAGGGTTGAAGGTGAGGCTGCCCGCCAGCGTGAAGGCGGTGACGATCTCGGGGCTCGCCACAAAGGCGTGGGTATCGGGGTTGCTGTCGTTGCGGCCCGTGAAGTTGCGGTTGAAGCTCGTGATGATGGAGTTCTTGTCGCCCTTCTTCACATCGTGGCGCTTCCACTGACCGATGCATGGGCCGCAGGCGTTGGCCATGACGACGCCGCCCACTTCCGTGAAGGTGGCCATCTGGCCGTCGCGGGCGATGGTGGCGCGGATCTGCTCGGAGCCAGGGCTGATGGTGAATTCGGCCTTGGCCTTCACGCCGTGGTCCAGGGCCTGGCGGGCGACAGACGCGGCACGCTCCATGTCCTCGTAGGAGGAGTTGGTGCAGGAACCGATGAGCCCGACCTTCAGCTCCTCGGGGTAGCCCTTCTCTTTCACCGCGGCGGCGAACTTGGAGAGGGGCCACGCGAGATCAGGCGTGAAGGGGCCGTTGATGTGGGGCTCCAGCTCGTCGAGGTTGATCTCGATGATCTGGTCGTACTCGCAGCCCTCGTCGGCCCGGAGCAGGTCGGCGTGGACCTCGGCCAGCTTCGCGATCTCGCCACGCTCCGTGGCACGCAGGTAATCGGCCATGCGGTGGTTGAACGGGAAGAGCGAGGTCGTGGCGCCGATCTCCGCGCCCATGTTGCAGATGGTGCCCATGCCCGTGCATGAGATGGAGTCCACGCCTTCGCCGAAGTACTCGACGATGGCGCCGGTGCCGCCCTTCACGGTGAGGATGCCCGCCAGCTTGAGGATCACATCCTTGGGCGAGGTCCAGCCCTTGAGCGAACCGATGAGCTTCACGCCGATGAGCTTGGGCGCCTTCAGCTCCCAGGGCAGGCCCACCATGACATCCACGGCGTCCGCGCCGCCCACGCCGATGGCCACCATGCCCAAGCCGCCCGCGTTGGGCGTGTGGGAGTCGGTGCCGATCATCAAGCCGCCGGGGAAGGCGTAGTTCTCCAGGACCACCTGGTGGATGATGCCGCTGCCGGGCTTCCAGAAGCCGAGCGCGTACTTGTCGCAGACGGAGGCGAGGAAGTCGTAGACCTCCTTGTTCTCGTCGTTGGCGCGGGCCAGGTCTTTCTCGCTGCCGACCTCGGCCTGGATAAGGTGGTCGCAGTGGACAGTGCTGGGCACGGCAGCTTCGCTCCGGCCCGAACTCATGAACTGGAGGAGGGCCATCTGCGCCGTGGCGTCCTGCATGGCGACACGGTCGGGGCGCAGGTCCAGGTAGCTCTTCCCGCGGATGATCTCCTGCGTGGCGGGCTGGTCCAGGTGGCCGTAGACGATCTTCTCGGCCAGCGAGAGCGGGCGGTTCAGGCGCTGCCGCACCACCTTCAGGTTGGCGGCCATCTGTTCATAGACGGCTTTCACGAACTGGGGGGTGGACTCGATCTGCGCCATGGATGCTCCTCCGCCGAAACGATCCAGTCTAGCGCCGCGCGGCCGTGATGGGAGGCTCAGGTCCTGAAGCCCGCCCTGGCTTTTTGTCATCCTTGTGTTAGCCTGTTCAACTCTTGAGCACCTTTCGGGGGGTTCCCATGGGGATCTTTGAGGGCCATCTTCGTGTCCACAAGGGCGCCAAATTCGCGCTTGTGGCTTCGCGTTGGAACGATTTCATCGTCGAGCGCCTCGTGGGCGGGGCGCAGGACTGCCTCCGCCGCCACGGCGTGGCCGACGACGCGATGGACCTCATCAAAGTACCGGGGAGCTTCGAGCTGCCGCTGGGCGCGCAAGCCGCGGCCAAGAGCGGCAAGTACGACGCCGTCATCGCCCTGGGCTGCGTGATCCGGGGCGGCACGCCCCACTTCGACCTCATCGCCGCGGAAGTGACCAAGGGCGTGGCCCAGGTCTCGCTCCAGACCGGGGTGCCCATCGCCTTCGGCGTCCTCACCACGGACACCGCCGAGCAGGCCATCGACCGCGCGGGTGTGAAGATGGGCAACAAGGGCTGGGAAGCCGCCATGAGCGCGCTGGAGATGGTGGACCTGCTCAAGCAGCTGAAGGGCGGCAAATAGGATGGGTGTCCGCCGCCGCGGGCGCGAGTACGCCCTGCAGATGCTCTACGCCATGGATCTGACGGAGTACCAGCCGGATCAGGTGTTCGCGGGCTTCTACGCGCTCCAGGACCTGAACCGGGACGCCTTCTACTACGCGCGGCGCCTGGTGGACGGCGTCTGGGCGAATCTCGCCCCCATCGACGAGGCCCTGCAGCGCTACGCGGAGCACTGGAAGCTGCACCGCATGGCGGCCGTGGATCGCAACCTCCTGCGGCTGGGGCTCTACGAGCTGATGTATCAGAAGGAGATCCCCTTCCCCATCGTCATCAACGAGGCGCTGGAGATCGTGAAGGAGTTCAGCGACCAGGAGGGCACCCAGTTCCTCAACGGCATCCTGGACGCGGCCCGCAAGGAGTACCGGG
>DASRXV010000081.1:0-80751 GCA_035687325.1 Holophagaceae bacterium | reverse complement strand
CCGCCGTCCCCGAAGGTCCAGCTGTAGCTCAAGGTGGCCGTGGAGCTGGAATCGGTGCCCGTGCCCACGAAGGACTGATTCGTGCCCGAGGCAATCGTCACATTGGAGGCCGGTGTCGTGATCGACGCCGCCACTGTGTTCCCGGTGCTGACAGTTCCGCCCGTGAGCCAGTCCGTCGCGTTGAGGTGGAAGATCTTGCTGCTGTTGGAGTGGTAGCCGTCATAGAGGTTCTTGCCTGGGGTCGTGGTGGTGCCGTCATCACTGGGCGCGCTGTCGCCGATGGCCACGACGCGGCCGGAACCGTAGGTGGATGCGGTCACGAAGTAGTCCGTGGCGGGGTCGCCGGAAACCTGGGTCTGGACGATCCACTTGGCGGCGCTGTTGGAGCCCGTGAGGTTGATGTAGGAATAGCTGTGGAAGTCCATGGCCGTTATCAGGCCGTTGGCGCCATGGACGATGGCCTGTTCGATGGGGCCGGTGGCAGCGGTGATGGCCGTGGTGGTGGTGTTGGCGTTGGCATCGCTGGGGCCGTGGCCGACCACGAAGGTGAAGCCGAAACCGCTGCCCTCATTGGCCAGGAGGTCGTTGAAGACATGGTAGGCGTCCGTGCTGCCGGGGACCGTGCTGGTCACCCGCGTCGCGCCGAGGTGATTGCCCATCAGGTAAAGGCCGCCGCCGGCTTGCACATAGGCCACGATGGCCTGCTTCTCCACGGCCGTGAAATAGGTGTAGCGCTCAGGAATGATGAAGGCCGAATAGTTCTTAAGATCCTGAGGATTGGTGCTGTCGTTGTAGGTGATGCGGCCCCCGGAGGCGGGGAGCGTCTGGACGGCGTAGCCCTTCTTCAAGAGGTCGAAGGCCCAGCAGCTGATGCCGCCGTTCCAGTCTGTCTCCACCGATGGATTGGCCGGACTGGGATCGGGCTCGTTCGTGTCGATGATCCAGTAGGCGGACACGCCGCCGTCCTCGTGACCGGTATGGTCGAAGAGGACCTTCTTGGGCGTCTGGGCGAAGGCGAGGCCTCCGGCCAGCAGCGCAGCGAGCAGAGAGATGGTGCGTTTCATCTTGAAGGCTCCTTGGGGGTGATGTGGAGCCAGTCTCAGCGTTCCATGTGACAGAAACGAATTAAGAGATGTGAAATTTGAGCGCGTAACTGACATATCTGACACGCGCTTTATATCTCAAGGAAGGTATCCTGATGAAGAGAGGTTCCCGCATGGCTCTGTCCCGCGATCAGCTCGTCCGCCGCGCCGCGCAGGAATTGCGCGATGGCTACTATGTGAACCTCGGCATCGGCATCCCCACGATGGTGGCGGGCGTGATCCCGGAGGGCATAGGGGTGGTCCTCCAGAGTGAAAACGGCCTGCTGGGCATCGGCCCCTTCCCCACGAAGGGCGAAGTGGACGCGGACCTCATCAACGCCGGCAAGCAGACCGTCACCACGGCGCCCGGCGCCAGCTTCTTCTCCTCCGCTGATTCCTTCGGCATGATCCGCGGCGGCCACATCGACCTCTCCATGCTGGGCGCCATGCAGGTGAGCGAGCAAGGCGACCTCGCGAACTGGATGATCCCTGGCAAGATGGTGAAGGGCATGGGCGGGGCCATGGATCTCGTCGCCGCCGCCCGCCGAGTGGTCGTGATCATGGAGCACTGCGCCAAGGACGGCTCGCCGAAGATCCTGAAATCCTGCGACCTGCCCCTCACAGGCAAGGCCTGCGTGGACCGCATCATCACAGACCTCGCCGTGATCGATGTGCTTCCCGATGGCAAGGGCCTCCAGCTCGTGGAACTCGCGCCAGGCGTCACGGCTGAGGAAGTGCAATCGAAGACGGAAGCTCAACTGGACGCGCGCGCGGTGCGCGCCATGGCAGGTGTATGAAACGCGCACCAATCCTCCTCCTCCCCTTCGCGCTCGCCTGCCACTGCCCGCAGGCCGTCGCGCCCACACCCACACATGCCCAGGCGGACCCCGTGATGGAATCCGAATCCCTGCTCTGGCTCCGCATTGAGCCCGCCACGATCCAGCTGGCGCCTGGCGCCACCACCGTTTTCCGCCCCAGCCTCAACTACCCCAAGGGCGTGAACTACCTGCGGCCCCCCGTGAAGTGGTCCGTGCAGGAGGGCGATGCCGGCGGCACCGTGGACATCATGGGCCGCTACACCGCGCCATCCGCGACCGGCACCTACCATGTGGTGGTGGAGCGGACCGACGCCAAGGGTGTCCGCGCCATCGCGACCGTCACCGTCCAGTAGGCGGATGTACCGCCTCGTCCGCCCTCTGCTCTTCCGCATGGATGCGGAGAAGGCCCACGAGCTGGCCTTCGCCGCGGGCAGCTTCGCCCAAGCCGTGCCGGGCTTCCTCGCGCTGCAAAGCGCGCTCATGGCGAAGCCTGATCCATCGCTGCGCCGCCGAGCCTTCAGCCTCGACTTCCCTTCGCCCATCGGGCTCGCGGCGGGCCTGGACAAGGGCGCGAAGCTGCTGCCGCTCTGGAAAGCCATCGGCTTCGGCTTCGTGGAGATCGGCACCGTCACGCCGCGGCCCCAGCCCGGCAACCCGCGCCCGCGCCTGTTCCGGTTTCCCGAGGCGGGCCTCATCCTCAACCGCATGGGTTTCAACAGCGAGGGCGCGGAGGTGGTCGCCAAGCGCCTCGGCCAGCGCCCCGGTGGCCTCATCGTGGGCGGCAATCTCGGCAAGAACAAGGAGACACCGGAAGAGCGGGCGCTGGATGACTACGCGGCCGCTTACAAGCTCATCGCGCCCCGCGTGGATTACACGGTGGTGAACATCAGCAGCCCCAACACGCCAGGGCTGCGCGACCTGCAGGCGCCGGAGAAACTGAAGCCCCTGCTGGACGGCCTTCTCGCCCTGCGCAAGGAGATGGGCCTGGAGCGCCAGGCGCTCCTGCTCAAGCTCGCGCCGGATCTCGCCGTGGAGGATCTCGACGCGCTCATCGAGACGGTGGTGGCCTCCGGTTTCAATGGCCTCATCGCCACCAACACCACAATCGACCGCGGCATCGTGCCGGGCTCCATGCGCGGGCGCGTGGAGGCCGTGGGCGCGGGCGGCCTCAGCGGCGCGCCCATGCGGGACAAGGCCCTGGCCGTGCAGCGGCGCGTCCATGGACGCCTCGCAGGACGCCTGCCCTGGATCGCCTGCGGCGGCATCGGCTCCGCGGCTCAAGCCAGGGAGAGCCTGGAAAGCGGCGCGGCCCTGGCGCAGATCTACAGCGCCCTCATCTTCGAGGGCCCCGGCCTCGTGAAGCGCATGAATCGCGGCCTGGCGGAAGGCTGATCCGCGCATACTTCCCGCATGGATTTCTCCGGTCGCAGCATCCTCCTCACCGGCGCCAGCGAAGGCATCGGCCGCGCCTTGGCGCTGGAGTTGGCTAGGAGCGGCACCCGCCTAACGCTCGTGGCGCGAAACGAAACGCGCTTGAAAGAAGTGGCGGCGGAAGTGGAGGCGCTCGGCGGCCAGGCCCGCATCGTGGTGGCGGATGTGACGCAGGCTGAAGCCGCGCTGCGCATGGTGGACGCGGCCTTCGCGGCCTTTGGCGCGCTCGACATCCTCATCCTCAACGCGGGCGGCTCCATGTGGGCGGCCTTCGACACACTGAATGATCCCGCGGCCGCGGCGCGCGACCTCATGGAGCTGAACTTCTTCTCATGCGTCCGTATCACGCATGCGGCCCTGCCCCACCTCAGACCCGCGAAGGGACTCATCGTCCCGGTGGCAAGCGTGGCTGGCTTCACGGGCGTTCCGACCCGCACGCTCTACTCCGCCAGCAAACACGCCCTTGTGGGCTTCTTTGAAAGCCTCCGTGTGGAACTAAGGGGGACCGGTGTGGACATCACGCTCATCGCGCCTGATTTCGTCGTCACCGAAATCCACGCGAGGGCCCTGGGCGCTGACGGCCGACCCATCGGCCACGGCAGGCTGGATCCCCGCAAGGTGATGACCGCGGAGGCCTGCGCGAAGCTCATCGCGAAGGCCATGAAGAAACGCCAGCGCCTGCTCATCACCTCGGCCCGGGGCCGCTTCGGCCGCTGGCTGAAACTGCTCGCGCCGGGGTTCGTGGACCGCATCGCTGCGCGGGCCGTGGCACGGCGGGCTTGAGGGGAATCCATGCGCCAACCTGTCCTCTTCATCTCCCACGGTTCCCCCATGCGCGCGCTGGAAGGCGGCGCGTGGGGCGATGCGCTCCGCGGCCTCGGCCAGTCGTTGGACCCCGTGGCCATCCTTGTCGTCTCGGCCCATTGGGAGACGGAGGGCGCGCCGCGTGTGACGGCCTCACCCCAGCCGGGCGTGATCCATGACTTCTACGGCTTCCCCGAGCCGCTCTACGGCCTCGACTACCCCTCGCCCGGCAGCCTTCCGCTGGCGGAGCGCATCCTCGCCTGCCTCCGGAAGACGGGCATCGAGGCGGTCCTGGATCCCGAGCGCCCCTTGGATCATGGCGCCTGGGCCCCGCTTATCCATCTCTTTCCCAAGGCCGACCGCCCCGTGCTGCAGCTGAGCGAGCCCTTGGAGCGCACGCCGCGGAGTCTCTACGCCATGGGACAGGCTCTCGCGCAACTGCGGGAGGAGGGCCTGCTCATCATCGGCAGCGGCGGCATCGTCCACAACCTGCGCCGCCTGGAGTGGGGCAGCGAAGCCGCGCCCGAAGCCTGGGCCGGCAACTTCGATGCCTGGGCCGCGTCACGCCTTGAAGCCGGGGACGCCGATGCGCTGCTGGATTGGCGGCGGAAGGCGCCAGACCCGGCGCTGGCCCACCCGCGCAGCGAGCACTGGGATCCGCTCTTCGCAGCCTTGGGCGCGGCCGGAGATGCGAAGCCCCGCACAGTCTTCGAAGGCTGGGAGCACCGCAACCTGAGCCTGCGCTCCCTCATCTGGGATTGAGGATCCCTTCTACGGCCTTCGATTGCGCTTCCAGCGTACGGAGCCGCGCGAACTGGGCGCGGGCGCGGGCGAGGTTCTGGCCGGGCCACGCCGCGCCGAAGTAGACATCGCCCTCCAGATGGTCCGTGAGGAAGCGCAGGCCAAGCTCGTAGGCGATGACCCGCGCGCCCAGACCAAAGGCGGCCCGCTCGCTGTCCGATAACGACTCCGCCGCGCCCTCCTGGTAGCCCTCCGATATCACGCGGAGTCGTTCCAGGTCCAAGCGCGCGCCGGCGTCATCCTCCTTGCCATCGAAGGCCGCGCTGCGGACGAGGTCGCCGAAATCGTGGGCTGAGAGGCCGGGCATCACGGTGTCCAGATCCAACACGCACAGGCCCCCGCCGCTCGCCTCGTCCAGCAGCACATTTGCGAGCTTGGTGTCGTTGTGGACGGGACGGAGCGGCAATCCACGTTCCGCCAGGGCATACGCCAAGGTCGCATGGGCCAGCGCCACTTCGATGAGCGGGCGCGCGTCATCCACACGACCGTTCGTGTCCGCCTTCACGATCGCCCGGAATGAGGCCAGGCGCGCGGCCGTGTCATGGAAACCGGAAATAGGGATGCGCAGATCCTCCACTGGAAAATCCGACATGGCCTTCAGGAAGCTGCCCAGGGCCCGCGCAGCGGCGCGCGCGTCGGCTGGCGTGGCTGGTTCCAGGGGCATGCGGCCGCCCTCGATGAACCGGGTGCAGCGCCAGGCGCCCGCCACATCCCGATGGAGATAGCCGCCGCCGAGAACGGGCACCAGGGTCAGCGCGCGGGGGAGTCTTGCTCCGAGATGCGCCGTGACGCGCACCATGTTGCCCATGACCGCATCGAGATCCGGGAAGACGCGCTCGTTGAGGCGCTGGACCACCACGGCGCCGTGCTCGCACGCGATGCGGAAGCTGCGGTGGATGTGGCCCGCGCCTTCACCGAGCGGCGCCGCCTCCAGCGGGCGGCCCGGTGTGTCGAAGGCCGCGGCCGCGGCCAGCGCGGCCTGGATCACGCCTCGCCGTCCTCACCCGCCTCTTCGTCTTCGGCCTCGTAGACCCAGGCGCCGTCCTCGCGGTGGAACCGGCTCGTCTCCGCGTGCAAGCGGCGCTTGCCGTCCACCTGCATGCTGGCATGGAAGCGGACCATGCCGGTCTCGTCACTGGGACCGCCAGCCTCCGTGGCGAGGATCTTGAGCGAGATGCAGCGGATGGACTCGCAGTAGTCCGCCAGCTCCTCCGCGTCCAGCGTCTCGCGCTGGGGCGCGGCGGTGGTCGCGATGAGGAAGTCCACATCGCCAAGCGAGTAGGCGGTGAAGCGGGCGCGCATGAGCCGCTCGGCTGTGTCCGCCTGGATCTTGCCGTCGATCACGGGCTGGCAATGCTTATCGAAGGTGGCCTTGGCGCCGCAAGGGCAGGGTCGGGACATGAGTTCCCCTAAAGAGAAATGAAGACCATCAGGAGATAGAAGAAGGCCACGAATCCCGCCATCAGCGCCCCCTGAGGCTGCTTCGCGCGGCGCGCGGCGAGGAAGGCGATGATGCTGAGCGCGAGAGCAGGCAGGCCGCCCCATAGGATCCAAGGGTGGAAATTGGCAGAGGGGTTCCCGTCACCGCCCGGGTGCCGGAGCATCACGACGATGCGGGCGGCCAGCGCCAACGCGCCCCCGGACATGGCCACCCAGGGCCATGTCCCGATGCCCTGCCGGGTCTCCGCTTCGCCCATGATGGCTCTCCCGGCGCACCATCGCCGAAGGATCAGTCTAAAGCCATCAGGCTTGCCAGCGGATCTCGTATCCGTGTCGGAAGGCCAGGAGGCCCTCGCCGTCGGGCGGGAGATAGCGGATGGAGACGCCCTTCGCCCCGGCCAGGGCCAGCGCGCCCATCAGCCAGCCCGGCAGGCCCCGCTCGTACCAGATGGGATAGAAAGCGTCGGCCCAGAGGCTCACCCTCGCGGAACCCGACTCCAGCCGGTCCACCACCACCTGCCCGCCCCGATAATAGAAGGCGAAGAGCCGCGGCATGTTCTGAACAAGGAAGCCCGGCGACATGAGCCGCAGGATCCAGCGGTTCACCACCGTGAGGTTTTCTTTCGCCGACTCCATCCCGCGCTGGTAGGTGTAGTCCGGATCTGCCGTGGCCATGAAGGCCAGGCTCAGTTCTTTCGAATGTTCCGCCGGGATCCACTCGTAGAGACCTATGGGGTTGGTGAAGGTGGCGCGGCAGGGCCCGGACACTTTCGCCAGGAGCGCCTCCCAGGCCGACTCGCCGCCCTCCTTCATCACGGCATCACGGACTTGGCGCGTCATGGGACCGCGCAGCTCAGTGATGACCACGCTCACGCGGGTGAGCCCTGGAGGTAGAGCGACTGCTTCGACCGTTCCCAACATGGCGTCCAACATAGGCCAACGGGAAAACCGAGCTTGTGAAAAATTGTTAAGTGCCTGCCGAAGGAGTTGTCTTGACTTCGACAACCTTGCCCGCGCCCCGAAGCGCGAAGAAGGCGAGCCCCAGGGAGACGAGGCCGGTGGCGAGCAGGGTGATCCAGGAGAAATGCCGGTTGGGGTCCGTGTCCGCCGTCCACCGGGCGAAGGAGACCAGCAGCACGACAAGGGCGCAGATGCCGAGGATGGCCAGGAAGGCCAGCTTCAGGATGATCCCGGCGCCTCCGCGCATGGCCGCCCGGCGTAGCGCCACCACCGCGCAGGCGAGGCTGGGCAGGCCCACGAAGAGCCAGAGCAGGTAGACCGGCAATCCGGCGATACCCACCTGATAGGCCCACCGGAAGTAGATAGGGAAGGTCAGGACGAACCACGCGAGGTTGCCCAGGGCCAGGAAGACCGTGAGCACCCGGAAGAGGCGGTCGAGGAAGGTGGGCGATGTCTGCATGAGCCGATGCTAACCCTTCATCGGGATATGCAGACCGATCTTCTCGGCGTGCTCCCTCGCCTCGTCGTAGCCCGCGTCCGCGTGGCGGAAGACGCCCATGGCGGGGTCGTTCCAGAGGACGCGGGCCAGGCAGCGCTCGGCGCGCTCACTGCCATCGGCCAGGATGACCACGCCGCTGTGCTGGCTGTAGCCCATGCCCACGCCGCCGCCATGGTGGAAGCTGACCCAGGAGGCACCGCCGCCCACGGCGGTCATGGCATTCAAGAGCGGCCAATCGCTCACGGCATCGCTGCCGTCTTTCATCGCTTCCGTCTCGCGGTTGGGCGAAGCCACAGAGCCGCTGTCCAGGTGGTCGCGGCCGATGACGATGGGCGCCTTCACCTTGCCGCTGCGCACCAGCTCGTTAAACATGAGCCCGGCCTTGTGCCGCTCGCCCGCACCGATCCAGCAGATGCGCGCCGGGAGGCCCTGAAAGGCGATCTTCTCCTTGGCCGCTTTCAGCCAGCGGATCATGCCTTCGTTCTCCGGGAACAGCTCCATCATCGCGGCGTCCGTGACGGCGATGTCCTCGGGATCGCCGCTCAGGGCCACCCAGCGGAAGGGCCCGATGCCCTTGCAGAACAAGGGCCGGATGAAGGCGGGCACGAACCCGGGGAACGCGAAGGCGTTCTCGAGCCCCGCGCGCTGGGCCTGGGCGCGGATGTTGTTGCCGTAGTCGAAGACCACGCTGCCTAGCTTCTGGAAGGCCACCATGGCCTCAACATGGGCGCGCATGGACTTCAGCGCGCGGTCCACATAGGCCTTGGAATCGGAGGCTCGCAGCGCGGCGGCTTCTTCCAGGCTCATTCCGGCGGGGATGTAGCCGATGTACTCGTCGTGCGCCGAGGTCTGATCGGTGACGAGGTCGGGGATGTGGCCGCGCTTCATGATCTCCGGAAGCAGTTGAGCCGCGTTGCCCAGCAGGCCGATGCTGCGGGGCTCCTTCGCGTCCGTGTAGGTCTTCACGAGGTGCAGCGCCGTGTCGAGATTGTCGGTCCACTCATCCAGGTAGCGCGTGTCGAGGCGCTTCTGGATGCGCGTCCGGTCCACCTCGATGGCGAGGCAGACGCCGCCGTTCATGGTGACGGCCAGGGGCTGGGCGCCACCCATGCCGCCAAGGCCCGCCGTGAGCGTCCAGGTCCCTGCCAGCGTGCCCTTGAAGTGCTGTCGCGCGGCCTCGGCGAAGGTCTCGTAGGTGCCTTGCACGATGCCCTGGGAGCCGATGTAGATCCAGCTCCCGGCCGTCATCTGGCCGTACATCATGAGGCCCTTCTGATCCAGCTCGCGGAAGACTTCCCAGGTCGCCCATTTCGGCACGAGGTTCGAGTTCGCGATGAGCACCCGGGGCGCGTCTGCATGGGTCTTCACCACCCCCACGGGCTTGCCGCTCTGGACCAGCAGCGTCTCATCATCGCCCAGCTTCTTCAGCTCGTGGACGATGGCATGGAAGCAGTCCCAGTTGCGCGCGGCCTTGCCGAGGCCACCGTAGACCACCAGGTCCTCGGGGCGCTCAGCGACCTCGGGATCCAGGTTGTTCATCAACATGCGCAGCGCCGCCTCCTGCACCCAGCCCTTGCAATGCAGATGCGTCCCGCGCGGCGCGGTGATGACGGGGGCGTCAGTGGTCGTGCTCATGGAAGCTCCAAAGCGGGCCCCATTCTCGCACGCTAGGCACGCAAATGCCTGTGATCGAAACGGCTGGGCCAGATGTACAGGATGGGCACGAAGGTCAGGACGCCCACGCTGAAATAGGGATGCCCATAGCTGGCGAAGAAAGCCGTTGTGTAGGCCGCGGGCGCCAGCAGAGTGCGGGCCCAGGCGACCTGGATGAGGCCCTTGTCCAGGCCTTCCGGGATGAGCCGGTGGCAGCGGGACGCGTAGCCCCAGCAGAGGATGAAGCCGAGCCCCACGGCCACGAGGTTGCCCGCGTAGAGTCGCATGGCCGTGGGATCCAGCGGATGGGCCCCGAGGATCGCGGCGGGGAACGGGATGAAGCAGACCGCCATGAGCAGTAAGATGTTCAGCCAGAGCAGCGTCTTGTCCACGCGCTGCACCAGGTAGAAGAGCGCGTGGTGCCCCGCCCAGTAGACGCCCACCACGATGAAGGTGAAGGCGTAGGCCAGCATCCTCGGCCAGAGCGCGAGGAGCCGCGCCTCCAGATCTCCATGGCCTGGCGGCAGGCGGAGATCCAGCACCAGCAGTGTGATGACGATGGCGAAAACGCCGTCCGACAGCGCCTCCAGCCGGTTCGTGCTCATCACCGGGCGCGGGATGGGGGACGGGATCGCGTCGAGTAGGCTCATGCCTTCGCCCTGTATTCGCGTGCATCGAAGCGGCTGGGCAGCATGAAACCCGCGGGCACCAGAGCCAGGATCACGAGCCCCATCACGGGCTTCCAGAAGGTCATGAGGAACGCCGCTCCGTACGCCAGCGGGAACGCGATGTTCCGCCGCCACATGAGCCGGATCAGCGCGGGAGAGAGATCCGGCTTGATGAGACGGTGGCCGCTACTGGCATAGGCCCACATGGCGTTGTAGAACCATCCGGCCATGACCATCGTCAGCGCGAAGAGGCGGATTGCCACGGGATCCAGCGGGTCCAGACCCAGCACCATGGTGGGGAACGGCACGAAGGAGATGCAGAGCAGAAGCCCCATGTTGAGCCAGATGAGCGCCTTGTTCATGCGGCGTAGGAGATGGAAGAGCCCATGGTGTCCGATCCAGGCCATGCCCACCACGAGGAAGGCCGCGGCGTAGGCGCCGATCTGGGGGATCATCGCGCGCAGCTGGGGGCCCAGCGGCAGCGTCGTGGGCGGCCTCAGTTCCAGCACCAGCAGCGTGATGGCGATGGCGAAGACGCCGTCGCTGAACGCCTCCAGGCGGTTCACGGAGACGACCGCCGTGGGCATCGGCGAAGGGATGTTCGAGATGGGCTCGGAGCTCACGCAACCAGCCTAGACGAAGACAGGGCCGAACGATCAGGGCTTGTCCGGTATCCTCGTGCCTCGGCTGGAGGCTTCATGAACGGAGCGCTTTCTCAGCGTGTCGCCATCGTGGCCGGACTGCGGACGCCCTTCGTCAAGGCCGGCACCGTCTTCCGGGAGAAGTCCGCCCTGGATCTCGCCGCCCACGCCGTCCGCGGCCTCGTGGCCTCACGGACGCTGGACTGGAGCGCCTTGGACGCCCTGGTGTTCGGGAATGTGGTCTCGGATCCCCGCCTGCCCCATTTCGCGCGGGAGGTGGCCTTCCAGGCCGGGCTGGACACTCGCATCCGCGCCCTCACCGTGTCGGACAACTGCATCACGAGCCTTTCGGGCATGGGGCTGGTCTACGACGCCATCCAGGACGGGCGCATGTCCTTCGCGATGGTGGGCGGCTCCGAATCCATGTCCAACCCGGCCCTGCTCTTCAGCCGCCGCGCCAGCCGGATCTTCCTCGACGCGGGGATGGCGAAATCCGCCTGGCGGCGGCTCCGGGCCTTCTTGCGCCTCCGGCCCCGGGACTTCCGCCCCACGACGCCCGGCGTGGTGGAGCCCTCCACGGGCCTGAGCATGGGCGAGCACTGCGAGCTGATGGTCAAGACCTGGAAGGTGGGCCGCGCGGAGCAGGACGCCCTCGCCCTCCGCAGCCATCAGAATGCCGCGGCCGCCACGCGCGATGGGCGCCTGAAGGCCGAGATCCACCCGCTCGACGGGATCGATCACGACCTCATCGTGCGCGAGGACACCTCCATGGAGCGCCTGGGCAAGCTGCCTCCAGTATTCGACCGCAGCGCTTCCGGGACGCTGACGGCTGGGAACTCCAGCCCCCTGACGGATGGCGCCGCCGCGGTGGTCCTCATGTCCGGAGAACGGGCCCGCCAGGAGGGGCTGAAGCCGCTGGCCTACTTGCGCGATCACATCGAGGTGGCCATCGATCCCTCGGACGGCCTGCTCATGGGGCCTGGCATCACCGTCCCGCGCCTCCTGCGCCGGAACGGGCTCTCTCTCTCGGACATTGATCTCGTGGAGATGCACGAGGCTTTCGCGGGACAGGTGCTCTGCAATCTGAAAGCATGGGAACAGGGCTGGAAGGAGCCCGCCATCGGCACCATGGAGCCGACGAGCCTCAATCCGCTCGGCAGTTCCATCGCCATCGGCCACCCTTTCGCCGCCACGGGCGCGCGGATCGTTACCACGCTCGCGAACGAGATGGCCCGGCGGGGCTCGCGCCACGGCCTCGTCAGCGTGTGCGCGGCCGGAGCCCAGGCGGGAGCGCTCCTCCTGGAAGGCGCCTGATCAGGCTGTGATGGCCTTCAGCGTCCGTTCGAGCTCTCTCTTCATGGCCGCCGGACTCTCGGCGCGGAAGGAATCGCCGTGGCCCGGCAGCACCCAGCGGAAGTCGAAGCCCAGGAGCCGCTCCACGTTGCGGACTTGTGCCTCCCAGTCGTGCCAGTTGTAGGTCTTGGAAGCCCACAGCATGTTGCGGGGCTTGCTCCACCAGAGATGGTCGCCCGTGAAGAGGAAGGTCTCGCGGTAGAGGAGGCACATGGAGCCCGCCGTGTGGCCCGGCGTAGGGATGAGGAGCAGATCGTCCGCCAGCGCCACCGGCTCATCGCCTTCGATGATCCGCTCGCAACCGCGCAGCGCGTCGCCCGCGTGCATGACGCGGGGGCAGGCGAAGTGCTCGTGATAGACCGCGTGGTCCGCCACATCATCCTGATGGCTGAGCACCATGAGGGCGACACCGCCCTTCTCTTCCAGCCGCTTTGTGAGCTGGGGTGAGGAGCGCGGCGAGTCCATGAGCACATTCCCCACCTTGCGCTCGATGAACCAGCTCCAGGCGCCGAAACTCTTCTCGCTCGTCCAGCCGCAAAAGGATACTTCGTCCTCCACCAGGCTGGGGAACGCGAGGGACGCGGGCCCCACGAGCGTCTTCTCCTCCGTGCCAATGGCGGCCACGGGGCAGGCCACCAGAGCCATGGCCGCGCGGGACTTGGCTTCTGCGCTTTCCGGCTGGACATGCACCCTGCTGTGGGAACCAGCGTCCTCGAAGGTCTCCGGCGCGAATTCGTAGCAGGTGCCGCAGTCGATGCAGGCGCGGTCCACGAAGAAGGGACCCTCCGCCTGATCTGGGAACGCCCTGTCTCGCCGGGCCACTCTCCACCTGCCTTTTGGATGGAATTCTTAACAAAAATTTATGCGGTCCACCCTCCGGATGGATCCGACTATGATTCTCTCATCTTTTTCCATCCGCCTTATCCACCACTCATCGAGAAAGGAGAGTCAATGCACCGCTCCAAGGTTCTTCCTTCTCTTCTGTTGGTCCTCGCGAGTCTTCCGGTCTCGGCCCAGTTCCATCCGGTCCCCCGGCCTCTCCCCCGCGCGCAAGTCGTCTCCCAGGGGCAGCCCGTGATGATCTTGTTCCACACGGTCGCGGATACCAACGCTTCCCGGTTCCAGGGCATGGATGCCTATTTCAGCGACGGCTCCGTCGCGAACGACTGGAGGATCCCCACAGGAAAAATGCTGGTGCTGAAGGATTTCTCCGTAACCCAGTTCCTCCTCAATCGCGTCACCTACGATGTGGATGGCCAGCTCATGGAATACTTCCCGAACGGAGCGTCCCTGGCGATCTGCCCTTACGAAATCAAGGCTGGCCGCCAGACTGTGACAACGGTCCGTAGCCTTACGGCCGGATTAGCCTTTGGGCAGCCGAACGGCCCGAGCCTGGGCCTGATGTCCGACACGCCCCAAGGCCTCAGCCTCCAGGCCGCCGAACTTTGGGGCTTCGGGTACATCACCGACGCCAACTGAATTTTCGTGCCACGCGCTGGCATTTCGGACCCGCCTTCGTGAACGCAGGGCCGGTTCACCCCTTGAAAACGCGCTCCACCTCGAAGGAGCCGCGCGGCTGGGCGTGGAGCTGCCAGAACTGCTCCGCCAGCTTCTGCGGATCGAAGGGCGTGCCTTCCTGGATCATGCCGCAGATGGTGATGGTGGCGGCGTGGACGCCGGTGCCGCCCAGCTCCTGCGCCAGGCTCAGCAACAGGCTGCGCTGGGCGGCCTTGCCTACAGAGAGCGAGGCGCCGCTGGCGAAGGGCGTGAGCGCGCTTCCGCCGCCCGTGAGGAGGATCGTCCCCCGGTCCCGCTTCTTCATGCCCGGCAGCACCGCTTGTATTGAGGCCAGGAAGCCCCCGGCCATGGCGCGGAACTCGGCGACGAGCTCTTCCGGGTCCAGCTGGCTCGGCGTGGCCTCGCGGAAGATGGAAGCGTTGTAGATGAGGACTTCAGGCTCCGCGTGGGCCAGCGTTTTCTTCACGGCCGCCGGATCTCCCGCGTCCACCGCGTGGCCGTGGACATCCAGCCCTTCGGCCTTCAACTGGTCCACGAGCGTCTGGAGCGCGTCCGCCCGCCGGGCCAAGAGTCCGAGCCGGTGCCCTTCGCGGCCGAAGCGGCGGGCCAGGGCCATGCCCATGCCGGGGCCCATGCCCACGATGACGGTGAGGGGTGCGGACATGCGGGAACCTCCAGCCATCAGATTACTCCCGGACGCCTCACTTCTTCAGCAGCTTGAAGGCATGGGTCCAGTGGTTGTTCTTGAATCCATAAAGGATCCAGACCATGGCCAGCGCCTCATTCCAGTAGGCCATGTCGATGCCGCCAAGATCTGCGACCTCCCAACCGAAGGCCTCGGCCAGCTTGGTGACCTCCGCTTTGGCGGCCGCGTCTTCGCCGCAGATCGTGAGCGTGGGCAGGCCCTCCTCCCGCTGGGGGCTGACCATGATCTGGGCCGCGATGGTGTTGAAGGCCTTCACGACCCTCGCTTCCGGGTGGGCGCGCTGGACCTGCTCGCCCAGGGAGTTGCCCAGCATGGCCGCGTAGTGCGGCGGCACACCGCCGGAGAAATCCAGAGGATTCGTCACATCCACCAGGACCTTGTCTCGCAGGTTGTCCGCGCCAGCCAGTTTCAGGGCTTCCAGCGCGCCTTCGCCCAGGGTGCAAAGGAAGACGATGCCGCCGAAGGCCGCGGCCTCCGAGAAGGAACCCGCGCTGGCGCCCTTCCCCGCGCCCGAGACCCAGTCCTTCAATTTGGAAGTGTCCCGGGTGCCCAGACGGACCTCATGTCCTTTGGCGAGGAATCCGGCGCCCAGCGTCTGCGCCACGCTTCCAGAACCGAGAATGCCGATCTTCATGGTGTCCTCCTTCAGACGCGGGCGGCCGTGAAGCGCTTGCGGATATGGGCGGGCTTCTCCGCCTCATCCAGGATCGCGATGGCGAGATCCTCCACGGAGATGCCGGCGGGTTTGCCGCCATCCATGAGCACCTCGTCACCGCCCAGGCGGTAGGCGCCCGTGCGCTGGCCGCCATGAGTCTCCAGGAACACCGGGGGTGAGATGAAGGTCCAGTCCAGCGCGCCCTCTCCTTGGATGACCTTCAGCGCCTCGCGGGCTCCCATGGCGCCTTCCTTCCACTCGGCGGGAAAGCCTGGCGTGTCCACGAGCTGGACGCCGGGCGCCACGAAAAGGCTGCCAGCGCCGCCCACGACGAGAATCCGTTTCACGCCGGACCGCTTCACGCCATCCAGGATGGCCCTCGTGCCTTTCATGAAATGGGCGCGGATGTCGGGATCGCCCCAGCCAGGATTGAAGGCGTCCAGCACCGCGTCATGGCCAGCCACGGTGGATGAGACCTGCGAGGCGTCATAGACATCCGCCTTCACCACCGTGAGCCCTGGTCGCGATGCCAGCTTTTCAGGATGGCGGGAGAGGGCTGTGACGGCGTGGCCGCGGCGGAGGGCTTCGTCGAGCAGGCGGCTGCCGACCTGGCCGGTGGGACCGATGAGCGCGAGCTTCATGGCGTTCTCCATTTCATTTCGGGTTGGTCGCCCAGACCGTGAGATCCGTCACGAATCCCCGGTCGTCCATTTCGAGCATGGCCTTGATGGCGTGGGCGATCTCAGCGCCCCGCAGCTTGGTCTCGTTCACCTGCTGCTGGCGTCCTTGGCGGGCCTGGAAGTCCGTGAGGACTTCAGAGGGGTTCACCTGCATGACGCGGATATCGTGCGCGCGCAGCTCCGCGCGCCAGCATTCGGTCATGGCGCTCAAGGCGAACTTCGTGGCGGTGTAGGCCGTGCCGCCCGCGAAACCGCGCTGCCCCGCGGTGGAGGCGATGTTGATGATGTTGCCGCCTTTGCTTCCAGCGATGAAATGCTTCGCCGCAGCCTGGGCGGCCAGCATGGCGCCGAAGACATTGGTTTCCATGATGCGGCGGAAGTCCGCCATCTCCAGCTCCACCAGGGGCGCGAAATGGCCAAGCCCGGCGTTGTTGATGAGCACATTGAAAGAGCCGAAGGCGCGGACGGTGTCATCCACCATCCGCGCCACATCCTCCGGCCTGGAAACATCCGCCTGGATGGCGTGCGCCTTCAGTTCGTCCGCGGCGTGGCGGAGCTTCTCCTCATCCCGTCCCGTGATGGCGACCCTGGCGCCGGAGGCGCTAAGCAGCCGGGCCGTCTCCAGCCCGATGCCCGAACTGCCGCCGGTGATCAGGACTTTCGCGCCGCGGAGATCCATCAGGCCGCTCCTTCCAGGAACTTCTTGATCTGGGCCTTGGGAAGGGCCCCCACCAGCTTGCCGATGGGCTTGCCGTCTTTGAAGAGGATCATGGTGGGGATGCTCATGATGCCGAAAGCCTCAGCGGTGGCGGGTTGTTCATCCACATTCACCTTGGCGATGGCGAGCCTGCCATCGTACTCCCCCGCGAGCTCGTCGAGCACAGGGGCGATGGCCTTGCAGGGGCCGCACCAGGGGGCCCAGAAATCCACCAGCGTGGCGCCGGTGGCGACAGACGCCTTGAAGTCGGCGTCGGAGAGGTGCTTCACGAGTGTGGACATGGCGTTCCCTTTCTCCTGGTTGTCCTTGATGGTGATCTCGGGCGCTATCAAGCCGTCTTGGCCCAGCGGCGGGTGGCTTCGGCCAGACGGCGGCCCAGAGCTTCGGCGGTCGCGCGATCAGCCTCATTGGGCTCCTGTTCAGGGGGAACCTGCCCGGCCTGGGCCATGACGCCGGAGAAGCTGCCCAGGCGGTTGATGCCCTCAGGCTGAATCGTCTCGGCGTTGCCCACCCAGATCATGCCGTGCTGCATGGCGAAGATCATGAGGCTCTGGATCGTGTTCAATTTGTCGCCGCTGGGGCTGCCGCTGATGGTGAAGCCCGCAGCCAGCTTGTCCTTCCACTTCTGCTCGAACCAAGCCTTGGAGCTCTGATCCATGAAGGTCTTGAAAGGCCCGCTCACATTGCCCATGTAGGTGGGGCTGCCGAAGGCGATGGCATCGCTGGCCTCAAGGGTCCTCCAATGGGATTCGATCTCGTCCACCGGGATGAGGACAGCCTCGACCCCTGGAACCGAGGCGACTCCCCGGGCCACGGCTTCGGCCACAACCTTGGTGTGGCCGTAACCACTGTGGAAAACAATAGATACCTTGCTCATTGGATTCTCCTTACGGACTGTTGCAATCGGTTCGCCCGTGGCACAATGGTTGGATGCTTACATTCGTTTTGAAAGTAGGCACCTTTTTCAAAGGTAGGCACCTAATGGTGACCAAGGCCATCAACGAAGGGAACTGCGGCAACCTCTCCGGCGACCTCATGAGCGCCACCTGCCCCACGCGGCGGGTGCTGGATCTCGTGGCCGACAAGTGGACGACGCTCGTCATTTACCTCCTCTCCGACGGCACCAAGCGCTATGGCGAGCTGCAGAAGGCCATCGGCGGCATCAGCCAGAAGATGCTCACGCAAACGCTCCGCCGCCTGGAGGAGGACGGCCTCGTGAAACGCACCGTCTTCCCCGTCGTGCCGCCGCGCACGGAGTACGAGCTGACGCCCCTGGGCCGCACACTGCAGGAGCCGCTCAAGGGCCTGTGCGCCTGGGCCGTGGAGCACATGGGCGAGGTGGAGCAGCATCGCGCCCGGAAGCAGAACAAGGTCCTCAGCGCTTGAGCAGCCCGGAATGCGCTAGGCTGCCTCCAAGTTCCTGGAGACTCCGTGCGCAAATGGTTCCCCGCTCTGCTTTGCGCGGCCTGCGTGGCGCCTCTGGCAGCGCATGCGCTGCCAGAGATCCATGGTCAGTCCCCCGCCGATGTCGCCAACGCCGAGCTGGCCTTCGCCAGGCTCGCATCCGAGAAGGGCATCTCCGCCTCCTTCCTGGCGAATTTCGGGGAAGGTTCGCTGATCCTCAATCCCGAGCCGACCGACGCCCGCTCCCATTACGCCGCTGAGAAAGATCCCAGCTTCCTGAGCTGGCGGCCCACCTGGGTCGGCCTCTCAGCCAGCGGTGACCTCGCTTACAGCACCGGCCCCTGGGAATACCGCGCCACGAAGGACGCCGCGCCCATCGTGCAAGGGCACTACCTCTCCATCTGGGCGAAGCAGGCGGATGGAGCCTGGAAGGTGGCCTTCGACTGCGGCGTGTCCCACGCGGCTCGCGCGGAACCGGAAGCTTGGAGCAGCTATCTGCCCTCGGCTCCTCCCCCCACTGGAAACGGCGCCGCCGCTTTGAAAGCGGCGGATCAGCTCCTTTCGGATGGCCGAAGCATCGCCCAGGCCCTGGCTTTCGGCGCCACGGTCTACCGCACGCGCGCCCTGCCGCTGGAAAACCGCACAGCGGTGGTGGACCTCTTATCCAAAGAGCCCACCCGCCGCTTTGAGCCCCAAGGCGCAGGGGTCTCCAAAGCCCAGGATCTCGGCTACACCTGGGGCTTCGCCACCGCCGCCGATGGCGGCCAGGTGAGCTACCTGCATGTGTGGGTGCGGCCCGGCGCAGACTGGCGCCTGCTCTACGACCTGGAGCAGCCCTTACCCAGGAAGCCCTGATCCAGCGCGCCACGGAGAGCATCCGGCGCCCCCAGTTTGGCCAAGCTCCGCGCAAGCCGCGCGTGATAGCGCGGGAGCAGCGATCCGCCGCTCCATGCCGCGCGGTCCCAGTCCAGCAGGATCAGGCCTGATGTTCCCCACATCACATTCGTGGCGTTGAGGTCCGGCGCGTAGAGGCCCCAGGCATCCAGCGTGGCCAGCGCCTCCCTCAAATCCGGAAGCAGCGGCGCGGACCAATCCGAGGGCCAGGGCTTCGCTTCCGTGAAACGTGTGAGGAAGAGGCCCTCCACGCCCAGCCCCGCTCCGCGCCACGCGAGGCCTAGCGGCTCCACGGTGGGGAAGCCCGCCCCCCACAGCGCCCGGTGCACCATCAACTCGTTACGGAATCTTGTAGCGGACGCATAGACGCGGCCGTTCACCTTCGCCATCCAGCCGCCGCGCCGGTAGGGGCGCAGCACGACATCGCCCAATCGCCGCGTGCCGCCGCGGCCGAAGGCGTCTTCCAGTTCGCGCCCCTCACCTGCGAGATCCTCTAGGCATCCTTCCAGCGTCCATCGGCCTGCCAAGCCCGGGATTTCCACACCCGCGCGGGTCTCCAACGCGGGCAGCGCTGTGCGAGGCTGGTAGGGCCAGGCCTCCGGGAGGGGTGGGATGAGGTTCGTGTCCGTCATGCTCGTATCGCTTCTCAGCTTGGCCGCGAAGGGCGCTTCTGGCCAAGGCGGAAGCCTGGAGAAATTCCCGTCCAAGCTCCTGGATCGGAAGGTGCGGATCGCGGTGCATGTGCCGTCCGACGCGGCTCTGGCGCGGTGGAAGACCGCGCACCCGGACTGGCATCCGCGCCTCGTGCTCTTCCTGCCCGGCGCCTATGACGGACCCAAGGATCTCCTCAAGCGGGGCGTCTACGGCGATCTCGCGGCTCGGGAGGAATCCGGCGAACTGGCGCCTTCGCTCTGGGTGGCGCCGGACCATCTCACGTCCTGGTACGCGGACCGCGAGGATGGCAGCTTTCCCTACGAGCGCTTCCTCATGGAGGAACTGCTGCCCGCGCTTGAACGCGCGCATCCGGGCTACGGCGGGTCGAAGGAGGCCCGGACCGTGGCAGGGTTGAGCATGGGGGCCTTCGGCGCGCTCAACCTGTCGAACCGGACCACGGCCTTCAGCCGCTGCGTGGCGCTGTCGCCCGCTCTCGTGCGGCCTCCCTTCCAGTCGGCCGGATTCTGGATCCGCCCCACGCTGCGGCGGACCTTCCCGCTGGATCAGGAGGCCTTCGCGCCCTGGGATCCCTGGCGCCACCTGGGCGGCGAGACCGCACTCGTGCTGGGCTGCGGGACCGAGGACAAATACGGACTTGAGAAGATGACGAAGGCCTTCGCGGAGAAATGCCGCGCGGGCGGCCATGCGCCCGTGGCCATGCTGCTCGCGCCCGGCAACCACGATTGGGCTTTCTGGGCGCCGACCTTCGAGAAGCTGGCGCCCTGGATCGCGGGGGAGGAGCTGCCGTCTACACTGAAACCGTGAGCCACGATCTTCATCTCCAAGCAGCGCGTCACCGGGCCGAAGTCCTGGCCGCCGCGCTGAAGGCAGCCGAAACCGCCGCGCCCGCGCGCCTGCCCGCGCCCATCGCCGGGCTGACTGAGGCGGGCGATCCCGCCACTGCGTTGAATGCCATCGAGGAAGCCAATCTCGCCGAGGAGGCCCTGGACTGGGTCCGCGCTCATCGGCGGACCGATGCAGGCCTTCGCGCGAAGCTGGAGCCGATGGCGGCGAAGGCGAAAACCCGCCGCGCTTCCCGCGTCCACCTCGAAAGCGAGCGTGTGCTGGCCCGCGCCCGTTATGCGAAGGAGGGGCTTTCCCTCCTCTTCGGAACGCCTGAATTGCAGACGCTCTTCAGCGAGGTGCTGCGGCTGGAAGGCCTGCCGCTGGAACTGGATCTGGGCAAGCGCCCCCGGCCCCTTGTCACCTGCGCGCCACCCCTGCCCTTCGGCGTCGCGGGCGATGGCGAATGGCTGGAAGTCCAACTGCGGCGCGGCATCGCGGATGAGCCGGATCTGCTCGCACGACTGAACCACCGTCTGCCCGATGGTCTGCATCTCCTGGATTGGGATGAACGGCCCGCCTGGGCCTCGCCGGTGGCGGAGCTCTGCGAGACCGCCAAGTGGATGTGGCCCTCCAATGATCCAGCCGCGCCTGCGCGCGTCGCGGCCTTTCTCGCCGCGGAGACCTTCTTCCTCGATAAGGTCGGCAAGGTCGAGGGCCAGAAGCAGGACAAGCGCCTGGATCTGCGGCCTCTCGTGCTCGACATCGACTGGGAGGACGGCACGCTGCGCTTCACCACCGCCCTCCGCGCCGCGCCTGCTCTGAACCCGCTCAAGCTCCTGGGCGCCATCCTGGGCCGCGCGCCGGAATCCATCACGAACCTGCGCCGCATCGGGTTCGGCATGACCGAGGACGCGCGCCTCCAGAAAGGCGACCGCTACACCGCCCGGCTCAAGAACATGTACGAAGACGCCGTGCTGCTGGGCGCCGCCTCCAACATCACGATCGTGGAAGAGGACGACGACGAGCCGCTGACGCTAGGGTGATCAGAGCCGGATGCCGCGCCCCAGCATGCTCATGAAGAGCGCCGCCGTGACGAGGCCCGCCGCCATCCAGCCCCGATGCGGGGGCAGGTCCAGCGCGGGCGCGGGACCCGGCGCACGATGGCGCAGGAACTCGTGGAACCACAACAGGCCCGAAGTGCCGCCGAAGGATGCCGCCGCGCCGGAGATGAGCACGAGCAGCAGGCCTTCCGGATTGAAGAGGCCCGACACGCAGTAGAGGCAGCCGCCGGCGAAGTAGGCGGCCAGCGCGAGGCCCCGCGCGCGGGAGATGGGATGCTCCGTGCCGAGCAAGGGATGAAGCTGTTCCGCCGCCAGCTTCGCGGCCCCGGCGTAGGCGAGCCCTCCGGCCACCGCGAGGCCCGCGTGCCAGGCCCAGGCCGGATGCCAGCCCTTCACCACTTCCGCCCAGTCACCGATGTTTCCGATGCCCGAGAACATCCAGTAGCCCGCGGCCTGGAACAGGTTGGTGGCCATGAAGAGCCAGAGGAAGAGCCAGAGGAAGAGCCGCCCGTGGGCGCCGCCCTTCCAAGCCCGCAGGAACAGGAGGGCGGCCGTGCCCAGCACGAGATTCACCAGCGTCCCCCCCGCCGCGACGGCGCGCCGCGCGCCCGCGCCCACGGAGGATTCATCCCACCCGAAATGGAGGGAGGTCAGGATCTGGGGCTTGCCGTGGACGAGCAGGCAGACCCCGCCGTGCCCGAGCCCTTCATGCCCGAGGTTCGCCAGCGCGTAGGCCACCACCGCGATGGCGATCCATGTGGGTTTGTGAATGCCGCGCTGGCCGTCCATGAAGCCCCCCCTAGGCCGTGTCCTTGCTCACGCTCAGCAGCAGACCCAGGATCAGCAGGCTCGCCATGAGGCTGGAGCTGCCGTAGCTGATGAAGGGCAGCGGGATGCCTTTGTTGGGGGCGAGACTGAGCACCACGCTCATGTTCATGAAGGCCTGGACCACCAGCAGCAGCGTGAAGCCCATGGCGCAGAGCGAGAGGAAACTGTCCTGGCAGCGGCGGGCGATGCGGAAGCCGCGCCAAAGGATGCCCACGAAGAGCGCCAGCACGGCCACGGTGCCGATGAGGCCCGCTTCCTCCCCCACCACGGCGTAGATGAAGTCCGTGTGCGCCTCTGGCAGGTAGAAGAGCTTCTGCATGCCCTGGCCGATGCCCACGCCGAAGAAACCGCCGTTGCCCACGGCCACGAGGCTCTGGAGCGCCTGGTGGCCCGTGCCCAGCGGATCCGCGTCCGGATGGAGGAAGCTCGTCACGCGCTCCCAGCGGTAGGGCGAGAAGCGCACGAAGAAGAAGCCCACCACCGCCAGCGCTGGCATGGCGACGGCGAAGATCCAGCGGGGCGCGCCGCCCAGGAACACCACCAGCATCACCACGAAGACGATGAGGAAGGTCGTCCCGAAATCCGGCTGCTTGAGCATGAGCGCCAGGGGCGGGATCAGGAGCAGCATCAGGCGGAAAAGGCCCGGCAGCGCCTCCTTGGTGTCGCGCCACTTCTCCTGGTTGCGGACCATCCAGGACGCCGCCAGCAGCACGGCCAGGGGCTTGAAGAACTCTGAGGGCTGGAAACTGAGCGGGCCCAGCTTGATCCACCGGTGGGCGCCGTTGATCTTCGGGAAGGCGAAGACGGCCAGCAGGAACACGACCATCACCGCGTACCAGATCTTCAGCGGCTTCCAGTCCTCCACGAGCCCGCCCAGCTCCGCCTGGGTGGCGATGAGCATGAGCACCAGCCCCACGCCGCCGCCCACCAGCTGCCGCGTGAGGAAGGCCGCCCCGGCCGGATTGATCTGGAAGGCTTTCACCGCCGAGGCCGAATAGATGAACACCATGCCCAGCGCCGTTAGGAGCAGGGCGAAGAGCAGGAGCAGGCGATCAACGGGGCGGCGGTTCATGGGCAGGCTTCAGGCTACCGGCTACTGGCTACTGGCTACCAGGGGCCAGTCATGCCGCGAACGCCGACCCAGGGCGAAGCGCCGAATACATCCCGAAGGCCGAATGCGATCCGCCGGTTAGCATCTTCGACCGAGTCCCCGACTCTGACCCAAACGGTTATCCTGGAGCTCCATGTCCCCCTCCATCCTCGCCTCAGTCCGAGTCTCCGTCCGTCAGCGCATGCTGCGACGGCGCCCCTGGCTCCTCTCCGATCCATGGGCTCTTGCGATTAGAGCCGGAGAGACTCCATCCGCTAAAACTCTTGTCCATCCAATTTTCGCGCCACACCCCTAAGTTGAGTCTTCTCACCTAGACTTCTGTCCGTCTAACAAATTAAACGGACACCCTCCTCCTCAACCCTGTCCTTCTAATTCAAAGTTAGGCGGCGCGTCATCTTCAACCTCCCCAAAATGAAAGGTCAAATATGAAGACAACAGCTTTTCTCCTGACGATGCTTCTGCCAGCTGCCGTAGTGGCGCAGCAACAACCAACGACTGGTTACGCCCCGGTGAATGGGCTCAAAATGTATTACGAAGTCCACGGTAGCGGCGATCCGGTGGTCCTGCTCCACGGCGCGTTCATGACGATCACCAACAACTGGACCGGGTGGATCGGCGAGCTCTCCAAAACGCGGAAAGTGATTGCCGTCGAAATGCAGGGCCACGGGCGCACGGCGGACATCCCACGCGACATCACCTCCGAAAACCTCGCCGACGATGTGGCGGCGCTGCTCGATTACCTGAAAATCCCACGCGCGGACCTCATCGGTTACAGCATGGGCGGCGGCGTGGCAATGCAGTGTGCGATCCGTCATCCGGACAAAGTGCGGAAGGTGGTCGTCATTTCGTCCATGCTCCGCCGTGACGGCGCGGTCAAGGAAGGGCAGGACGCGCTCGCGACGCTCACAGCGGACGTATTCAAAGACTCGCCAATTGAAACCGAGTACAAGAAGCTGAACCCGGCTCCGGATGACTTCCCGAAGTTCGTCAAGCGGCTCCTCTCCATGGATTCGAAAGGGCACGACATCGGCGCCGATCAACTGAAGGCCAGCACGGCGCCGATGTTCTTCATCCACGGCGACTCGGATGGGGTAAAGCTCGAGCACGTCGCGGAAATGTTTCGCCTGAAAGGCGGCGGAATCCACGGCGACATCAAGCCGCTCTCCACATCGCGATTGGCCATCTTGCCCGCCACGACGCACGTCACGCTGATGCAGCGCATGCCCGTCATTGTCCCGATGGTGAACGACTTTCTCGACGCCAAGCAACCAAAGCCATAAGAGGAGTCCCGTGCCTCAAACCACTCGGTTCAAATAGTCACCTTGATTCCATCTCGCAGCCTAACCTTGCGCTCAACTCGGACCCCGCATGCATTGCCTTCCGCGCTCTCTCAGCTTCCCGATTCCCCGGCTCCACTCGTCGTCTCGGTGTAGGCGGTGCCGGTTAGCGCCAATCGTTAGTCCTCACAGGACCAACCGCTCCTGATATTCGCCAAAGACCTCCCTTAGCGCGCCGCAGATCTCGCCCACGGTGGCGAGACTCTTCACGGCGTCGAGGATGGGGGGCATGAGGTTGTCCGTGCCCTTCGCGGCGATCTGGAGGGTTTCCAGCCGCGTGCGGACGGCGCCGTTGTCGCGGCGCTCCCGCAGATCCTGGATCTGCTTGCGGCGCTGGCCGCCCAGGGCCTCGTCCACGCGCAGGAGCTCGGGCATCTTCTCGTTCTCGACGGTGAACTTGTTCACGCCCACGACGACCTGGGAGCCCTTCTCGACAGCCTTCTGGTAGGCGTAGGCCGCGTTCTGGATTTCCTTCTGGGGAAAGCCCTTCTCGATGGCGGACACCATGCCGCCCAGGTCATCCACCCGGGCGATGAGCGCCTCCGCGCGCTTCTCCAGCTCCGCCGTGAGACTCTCGACGAAGTAGCTGCCCCCCAGCGGGTCCACCACATCGGCCGCCTTGGATTCGTGCGCGAGGATCTGCTGGGTGCGCAGCGCGATCATGGCGCTCTGCTCCGTGGGCAGGGCCAGGGCCTCGTCGCGGGAGTTCGTGTGCAGGGACTGGGTGCCGCCGCAGACGGCCGCCAGCGCCTGCACTGTGGTGCGGACGATGTTGTTGTCCGGCTGCTGGGCCGTGAGCGTGCTGCCTGCGGTCTGGGTGTGGAAGCGCAGCATCTGGCTCTTCGCGTCCTTGGCGCCGAAGCGGTCGCGCATGATGCGGGCCCAGAGGCGGCGCGCCGCGCGGAACTTCGCCACCTCCTCGAAGAACTGGTTGTGGCTATTGAAGAAGAAACTGAGGCGCGGCGCGAAGGACTCCAGGCTCAATCCCGCGTCCAGCGCGGCCTGCACATAGGCGATGCCGTCCGCCAGCGTGAACGCGATCTCCTGGGCGGCGGTGCAACCCGCTTCCCGGATGTGGTAGCCGGAGATGGAGATGGTGTTCCAGGCCGGAACCTTGTCCGCGCAGAAGGAGAAGAGGTCCGTGATGATGCGCAGGGAGGGCCGGGGCGGGAAGATGTAGGTGCCCCGCGCCATGTACTCCTTCAGGATGTCGTTCTGGATGGTGCCGCCCACCTTGTCCCAGCTGACGCCCTGTTCCTCCGCCACGGCCAGATACAGAGCCAGGAGCACGGAGGCGGGCGCGTTGATGGTCATGCTGGTGGTCACCTGGTCCAGCGGGATGTCCCTGAAGAGCGTGCGCATGTCATCCAGCGACGCAATGGACACGCCCACCTTGCCCACCTCGCCGAAGGACATCGGATGGTCCGGGTCCAGTCCGATCTGCGTCGGCAGATCGAAGGCCACCGAAAGGCCCGTCGTGCCGTTGGCCAGCAGGTAGCGGTAGCGGGCGTTGCTCTCCTCCGCCGTCGCGAAGCCCGCGTACTGGCGCATGGTCCAGAGCCGCCCGCGGTAGCCCGTGGACTGCACATGGCGCGTGAAGGGGAACTTGCCCGGCGCGCCCAGATCCCGGAGCGGATCCTGGCCGGCGATATCAGCGGGTGTGTAGCTGTTCTTCAGGGGGATGCCCGAAGTGGTCTCAAAGGCGGGTTGGCGGAGCTTCGCTGGATCCTCCTGGACCTGGAGCTGCTCGCGGACCTGGGCAAGGAAATCGGGCTGATACATGGGAACTCCCAACCTTCCAAAGTACCCCGTAATCGGGAGGAATCCCATGTGCCGCCGGAGGGCTTGTCCCCAAATTAGACGGCCCCGCGCGGGGAGCGCCGGGCAAGCGGGGCGAGGAAGGCGACCGAGGCATACGAGTGTGTATGTCGAGGAAGAGTGACGAAGCCCAGCGCTGCCCGCCGCCCCCGCCCGGAGGGATGGCGGCCATCCGCGCGCCCAGCTTTGTCAGGGCTCTTGCACGATGTACCGCATCGCACTGCGGCCCCTTCCACGCTGGATCACGCGGCTGGCCACCATCGCGGGGCCGCCTAATTTGGGGACAAGCCCTTACACTGGGCTGCCTCCACGAGGTGGACATGCCCGCGCACTTGCCCCCTTCCCCGCCCGCCATCCGCCTCCTCACGGGCTCCCGCCTGTGGGTGGACGATGGCCGCAAGGGCCATCTGGTGGACAGCGAGGCCGTGGCCATCCAAGGCGCCAAGATCCAGGCGGTGGGACCGCTGGCCCGGCTCATGAAGCGCTACCCCAAGGCGATCCGCGTCGAGCTGAAGGGCGGTTCGCTGATGCCCGGATTCATCGAGAGCCACGCCCATGTGGGCGAGCTCGGTACCATGTCGCGCCAAGCCGATCTCACGGGGATCGCGAGCAAGGAGGAGGCGCTGGCTCGCGTAGAGACTTGGTGCGCGGCCAATCCCGCGGGCTGGGTGCGGGCCCGCGGTTGGGACCAGAATCTATGGCCCACCAAGGCCTTTCCCACCTTGAAAGAACTGGACGCCATCACGGGCAACCGCCCGGCCTACCTGGAGCGCGTGGACGGCCACGCGGCCTGGGTGAACACGGCGGCGATGAAACTCGCGGGCATCACGAAGGACACACCGGACCCGGCTGGCGGCCGTTACATCCGAGATGCGGACGGAAACCCCACGGGCGTCCTTGTGGACATGGCCAAAGACGCCATGGCCCAGAAGCTGCCCCAGCCCACGCTAGCCGAAGCCGAGGCCAATCTGCTGGCGGGGCTCCGCAAGTTGGAGGCCCTGGGCTTCACATCGGCCGATGATCTCGATGCGCCCGGGCTGGATATCGAGGCCTACCGGGCCCTGCAGGCGAAGGGCAAGCTGCCCATCCGCGTCTTCGCCTATGTGCATCACGATGACGCGGCCGCCGTGCAGGCGGAGCTGGCGAAGCCGCGCGCCAGGGCGCTCTCCTTCTTCCAAGTGCAGGGCGTGAAGTTCTACATGGACGGCGCCCTTGGGTCGCGCGGCGCGCGGCTGCTGGCGTCCTACGCGGATGAGCCATCCAGTTCCGGCTTGTGGGTGATGGACCCCGCGATGGTGCGCAAGGACGCGCTCGCCGTGATGAATGCCGGCTACCAGCCCGCCCTCCATGCCATCGGCGACGCGGGCAACCGCGCGGCGCTGGACCTGCTGGAGGCGGATCTGAAAGCGCTCGGCCGCAAGCCCGATGCTCCGCCCCGCATCGAGCACGCGCAGATCGTGACCGATGAAGATGCCGCCCGTTTCGGCAGGCTGGGCATCGTCGCCAGCGTCCAGCCCATGCACTGCACGGACGATCACGCGTGGACGCCCGCACGCCTGGGCGCGGACTGGGTGCATGAGGCCTACCCCTGGCGCCGGTTTCTGGATAGCGGCGGCCTTGTCGCCTTCGGCAGCGATGCGCCCATCGCGGACGCCAACCCTTTCATGGCCATGCCCGCCGCGGAAACGCGGCAGGACATCCACAGTGATCCGCCTGGTGGTTTCAATGGCGACCAGTGCATGACGCGCGAGGAGACGATCCGCGCTTACACGCTGAACGGCGCGGAAGCATTGGGCCGCAAAGGCCAGCTGGGCCGCATCGCGCCCGGAGAGGCCGCGGACCTGGTCTGGGTGGACGCGGATATCGAAAAGACCGCTCCGAAACAAATGCTCGCCCTGAAACCCGGCCGCATGTGGGTCGCGGGCGTGGAAGCGGCCCTGCCGCGCTGAGATGAAACCCGGGCTCGACCTGCCCCCGGATCCGCTCCTCGATGAGGAGATCAGGTCGGAACTGGCCCGGGATCTCATCGAGCAGGGCCGCGTCTCGCTCCCGATCGTGCTGGTGCTCCTCCTCGTCATGGCGCGGATGCTCGGGCAGGCGCTGTTCGCCAACCGGACCGCCCTCATCTGGTACGCCTCCCTCCTGGTCGTCCTCGTGCTGCGCTGGGGCCACGCCCAGCTCGCGCTGCACGGGCCGGGTCCGCTGACCTCCCCCCGGGTGCGCATGTGGAGCTTCGCCTGCGGCGCGCTGCTGATGGGCCTCGGCCTCGCGGTGGTGAGCGTCCTGGTCTATCCCGCCCTGTCACCCGTCCAGATCGTCCTCCTGGCCCTCGTGCATCTGGCCGTGCTTTCGGTGGGCATTCTGGCCATGGCCTCCAGCCCCACCGCCTTCCTCGCCTTCATGCTGCCGATCCTCGGCGCACTCACCTACCTGCTTGCCTGGGACCGCGGCCACTGGGGCGCCTGGAACCTGCTGCTGCTCGTGGCGAGCTTCACATCCGGGCTGGGCTTCCTCATCCTCCGCCAGTTCCGCCTGCGACGCGAAGCTCTGGCCCTGAGCCTCCAGAATTCCCGCGCGGCCCTGCAGGACAGCCTCACGACCCTGCGCAACCGCCGCTTCCTCCAGGCCTTCATGGAGACGGAGGCCTCGCAGATCCTTCGCGACACGGAGGGCGGCGCGCTGGCGCTCCTCATGATCGACCTGGACCAATTCAAGACCGTGAACGACACCCTCGGCCACGCGGCGGGCGATGCGGTGCTCAGCCACTGCGCGGCGTTGCTGCGCGACACGGCCCGCAAATCGGATGTGCTCGCGCGTTGGGGTGGCGAGGAGTTCGTTGTGGTGGCGCGGCTCCAGGAGGGCGAGAGCATCGCGCCTCTGGCGGACCGTTTCCTCCAGCGCCTCCGCGCCGAGCCCATGCGCCTGGCGGACGGCCGAGACCTCCCCCAGACCTGCTCCATCGGCTACGCCCGCTATCCCTTCTTCCCGGAACGGCCCGAGCTGTTGAACTGGGAGCGCGTGCTGGCCTTGGCCGACACGGCCATGCTCCGCGCCAAGGCCGCGGGGCGGGACCGCCTCGCAGGCGCGGTGGCGGGCGACATACGGCCCGCGAGCCCGGCCCATGTGCTGGAGCGGCTCCGCGACCTGCCGAAGGCGGAGAGGGATGGACTGCTGAGGATCACGGTGGGGACTTAGAGCCTGGTATCTTTCCGGTGCCAACCATGTCGCTCGCTGATCTCGGACCCTACCGGCTTCCGGCCGAGGACGCCGCCTACGAGGCGGCGCTGAGGGACGCGCTCGTGCGGGAGCTCTATGACCGCAGCACCGCCGCCATGGCCGCCCTCGTGCCCGTGCTCTTCATCCTGAAGGCCATTCTCGATTTCGCGTGGGACCTGGCGCCGGGGATCAAATGGGTGTTCGCCTTCATCGCGCTGGTGCTGGCCGCCCGCCTCGGGTTCACCTACTGGACGCGACAGTCCCCCGGGCGAGCCACCTCACGGCAGCTCAGCTGGGCCTTCCTGGCAGGAGCGGCACTGCTGGCCCTGGGCTTCGCCGCCATGAACTGGCTGGCCTGGCCCTACCTGAGCGTGGGCCAGATCGGCCTGCTCATCATCATGCACGCCGGCATCAACGCCGCGGCGCTCTCCACCATGGCGCCCAGCGTGTGGTCCTACCTCCTCTACATGGGGCTGGACATCATCTCCCTGCTGCTGCTGGTGGCGCTCAAGGGCGGCATCCCGGACTACAACCACCTCCTTATCCTCATGCTGGTCATCTACCTCGTGGCCCTGCCGGCCATGTCCATCCAGAACCATCGCGCCCTGGTGGACCGCGTGCTGACGGGCCTCAAGCTCAAGGAGCTCTCTCTGCAGGACACGCTCACAGGCCTGAAGAACCGGCGCTTCCTCATGGAGTTCATGGGGCCGGAATCCGAGCGGATCCTCCGCTCCTGGGCCCCGGAATCGGCGGCCGAGCAGAGCCTCGCCATCGTGATGCTGGACCTGGACCACTTCAAGCAGGTGAACGACACCCACGGCCACGCGGCGGGGGACGCCATCCTCCAGCAGCTGTCCCAGCTCCTCATGGGCACGCTGCGGCGCCATGACCTCGTCATCCGCTGGGGCGGCGAGGAATTCGTCCTCGTGGCCCGGGGCGCGGACCGCGGCTACGCGCTCATGCTGGCCGAGCGCATCCGCGAAAAGGTGGAGGCGCACACCTTCTCCTTGCCCGACGGGAAACCGCTGATGAAGACCTGCTCCATCGGCTACAGCCTCTTCCCTTTTTCCACGAAACAGCCTCATTTGCTCGGGTGGGAGCAGGTGCTCAGCCTCGCGGACGTCGCCCTCTACCGGGCCAAAGCCACAGGCAGGAACCGCGCCCTGGGCATCTTCCCCGGCGAACGCCCCTGGGAAGGCGACACGGCCGCGCGGCTGGAGGAGGTCCAGCGGGATCTGGAGACCGCCGCCCGGTCGGAGCTGGTGAGGATCATGGGGGAGCTTCGATAGGGCGGAGAGCCTAGTATTGGTTTCATCCCCAAAGGCATCCGCTGACCATGGATCTCATCTCGCCCTTCCCCATTCCGCCAGAAGACCTGCCACTGCTTTCCGAAGCCCGCGCGGCGCTTGTGGACGAACTGGAGCGGCGCGGCCGGATGGCGCTGGCGGCCCTGCTGCCTGTGCTCGCGCTGCTCTGGGTGACACTCCGGCGGGCCGCGCAGGAGGATCCGCGCATCCAGTGGCTGCTGGCCTCTGTCCTGGCGGCGGGCATGCTCCGGATCCTGCTCCACCGCTGGAAGGCCGGCACTCCCGAAGCCCGGCATCTCTGGTTCACCGCGGGGAGCACCACTGTGTCCCTCATCCTGGCCGCCACCATCTTGCTGGCGTTCCCCCTGCTCACCCCGATGGAGACGGGGATCCTCGGCATGATCGCCGCTGGACTGGGGTCCGGCGCGCTCGTCAGCATGGCCCCCAGCCCCGTCACCTACCTGGCCTATCTCGGACCCATCGTGGGGTCCCTCGCCCTGGCCTCGCATCTCCACCCTGTGCCCGAGCACCCCCTCGCCTTCCAAGCCCTGGCCTGGCTTTACATCTTCGGGCTGGGCGCCCTCAGCCTCCGGGTCCACCAGTCGCTCCGGGACGAGCTGCTCCTGCGCCTCCGGAGCCGCGAGCTGGCCCTGCGGGACAGCCTCACGGGACTCCATAACCGCCGCTTCCTGGCCGAGTTCATGGATCCCGAGACCGCGCAGGCTTTGCGGACCTGGGTTCAGCCCGATGGCCGCCGTCTCACGCTCAAGCTCCTCATCATCGACCTCGACCACTTCAAGCAGGTGAACGACGAGCACGGGCATGACGCGGGGGACGCGGTCCTGCGGCAGCTGGGCGTGCTCCTGCGTGACATCGTCCGGCGCCCGGACATTGTCGTGCGCTGGGGAGGCGAGGAGTTCGTCGTCGTCGCCCGGGACACGGGCCGCGTCCTGCCTCTCGGCCTGGCAGAGCGCATCCGCCGCAGGGTGGCGAACCACTCCTTCCTGCTTCCAAATGGAAAGGCGCTCCACCGCACCTGCTCCATCGGCTTCACCCTCTACCCCTTCCTTCCAGAGGCGCCAGACTGGGTTGGCTGGGAGCAGTGCGTGGGCTTGGCGGACGCCGGGCTTTATCTGGCCAAGGAGGGCGGCCGGGACCGCTGGGTCGGCATGGAGGCAGGCGAGGAGTCCTGGAGCGGGGATGCTGGGGTGTACGACGCCATCCGGGCCGATCCAGCCGGTGCCATCTCACGGGGCTGGGTGAGGCTCGTCCGCCAGGAACACTGACCGCCTCTGGCATACTCGGCCCATGGATCTGCGCCCCCCCAAGCCCCTGCTCGCGCCCTCGCTGCTCTCCGCCGACTTCACGCGGCTGGGCGAGGCGCTTTCGATGATCGAGGCGGCAGGCGCGGGCGTGGCCCATGTGGACGTGATGGATGGCCGTTTCGTGCCCAACATCACCATCGGCATGCCCGTGGTGGAAGCCATGCGCCGCGCCACCCGGCTGCCGCTGGACTGCCACCTCATGATCGTGGAGCCCCTGCGTTACGCCGCGGAATTCGTGAAAGCCGGGGCGGACTGGGTGAGCGTCCACCAGGAAGCCGATCCGCACCTCCATCGCACCCTGCGCGCCATCCGCGACGCGGGCGCCAAGGCCGGCGTGGTGCTGAATCCTTCCACCCCCGTGGAGACGCTTGTGGATCTCGTGGGCGATTTCGACTTCGTGCTGCTCATGAGCGTGAATCCCGGCTTCGGCGGACAGAGCTTCATCCCCCGCGTCCTGGACAAGGTGCGGCGACTGGACGCGCTTCGCAGCGAACGCCAGACGCCCTTCTTGATCGAGGTGGACGGCGGCGTGGGCATGAAGAACGCCCGCGACCTCGTGGCCGCCGGAGCGGATGTGCTCGTGGCCGGCAACGCCGTGTTCAAAGCACCGGACCCCAAGCAGGCCATCCGCGAGTTGCAGGCGGAGATGGAGAAGGGTCGCTAGGATCGCTTCATCAACTCCAGCTTTGCGCTGCGCGGCAGCCGCTTCACCTGCCGCTCGCGCTTGAGCGCCTCCGCCCTCGTTCCGCAGGCTTCTTCGTGGACCAGCTCCAAGGGCCCGCGCCCGCGCGTGTACTTGGCGCCCTTGCCGTCCTGATGCTGCTTGAGCCTCGCCTGCACATCCAGCGCGATGCCGCAGTAGAGGGTGCCGTCGCCGCAGCGCAGGAGGTAGAGGTGCCAGACCACTACTTCTGCTTGCCGGTGCCCATGATCTCCTTCATGCGCTGGACGGCATCCTTGGGCAGCTCCGGCATGGAGATGAACAGCAGCGCCTCGCTCTGGCCGTCGCCCGCCAGCACCCAGGTGCCCTGGCTGCACGCACCGGGCTTGAACCACCACTTCTTCGTGTCAAAGGTGACGGCGAAGAATCCCGCGAGGAACTGCCGGGACATGGTCAACACGCCTTGGTTCTCAGGCGTGCCGATCCAGGCCAGGAAAGCCTCCGGCGAGGCCTGGAGCAGGTCGCCGCGGCCGATCCATTCCGGCGTGAACTCCGGCAGCGGGCCTTCCTTCGGCAGGCGGCCCCCGAGAAAGGGCGCGAAGGTGGTCACGAGCTGCATTCGGGTGATCTCCTCGCCCTGGTGCTCGACCCAGTCCTTGCGCTCCCAGTTCGCCCAGAAGAGGAAGGCGTCATCGCAATCCTCTCGGAAGGCCTTCTTGAGGTCCACCCGGCCATGACCTTTCGGAGGCAGGCAGGCGGGGTTCTTGCAGTCCCAATAGACATCGAGGCTCGCCCAGTCGGCGCCGGCGATCTTCAGCCACGCGAACTTGGCCATCTCGCCCAGGGGGTGCTGTGTCTTCGTGTCACCCCAGCTGTGGAGCTTGCCTTCCGCATCCAGCGTAAGGAAGGCCTCGCCAGATTTGAGTTGCGGTGCCTGCGCGAAAGCCGGCGCGGCAGCCATGAGCGAAGCGAGGAGGAACCCGGCAGTCCGTAGGCAGCACATGCCCAAGGGTAGCCGCCATGCGAAACTGGATGAATGCCCAATGCGTGTGTCCTCACCAACCTCCGCGGCCTCCTGACGCCGGACCCCCGGCGGGCCTGGGCGGTGGACCGCATCGAGGATGCCGCGCTCGTCCTCGTGGAGGGCCGCGTGGCCTGGATGGGCCGCCGCGCGGATCTGCCAGGCGAGTGGAAGGGAACAGAGACCGTGGATGGAGGAGGCGCCTGGGCCACGCCGGGCTTCGTGGATCCTCATACGCATCTCGTCTTCGGCGGCGACCGCAGCGGCGAGTTCAACCGCCGCCTCCATGGCGTCAGCTACGCGCAGATCGCCTCCGAAGGCGGGGGCATCCGCGAAACCGTGCGAGCCACGCAGGCGGCGACGGTAGAGGAGCTCACAGCGGCCGGCGAGGCCCGGCTTCAGGAATTGCGGAGCCGCGGCGTCGTCCACATCGAGGCCAAGACCGGTTACGGACTGGAGCTGGAGGCCGAGTCCCGCCAACTGGAGGCTTACGCGGCTCTGAAGGCGAAGGGTTGGAGCCTGGACATCACGCTACTGCCCGCCCACGACATCCCCATGGAATTCCCGGGCGATGCGGAGGGCTACGCGAACCTCGTCGCGAAGGAATGGCTTCCGGAACTCGTGCGCCGCTTTCCCGGCTTGGCCCGCTACTGCGATGTGTTCATCGAAAAGGGTGTCTTCACGGTCGACCAGGGCCGCGCCATCTTCAAGGCGGGCAAGGCGCTGGACCTCACGCCCCGTGTGCATGCCGATGAACTCTCCTGGACCGGCGGCGCCGAGCTGGCGGCGGAACTGGGTGGCGCCAGCGCGGACCATCTCATGTTCTGTTCGGATGACGGGATGAAGGCCATGGCCGCGGCCAGCGTGACGCCCGTGCTGCTGCCGGGCACGACGCTGTTCCTGGGCATGCGCGACTGGGCTCCCGCGCGGAAGATGATCGAGGCTGGGTGTTCCGTGGCACTGGCATCGGACTTCAACCCCGGCTCCTGCCCCTGCCTCGACCCGTTGCTCATCCTGCGCCTCGGGTGCCTGCAATTGCGGCTCACCTTCGAGGAAGCCCTCACGGCCATGACCCTTCACGCCGCGCGAAGCCTGGGCCGCGAGGATTTCGGGCATCTCCATTCTGGCGCGCGCGCGGAAGTGCTGCTCTGGGACTTGAAGGACCCCCTGGAGCTCGTCTACTGGGTGGGTGGGGACTTCCGGCCGCGGTTTCTCTGAATATGGAGAGGGCCGCCCTCCTGGCGGCCCCGTCCACGAACATCCAGAAAACCTAATGCGAACGATCGGCCTCCTGGACGATCTGGTAGATGCGCTCCTTGGCGCGCAGCTTCGCCTTTTTGAGCTCGACCTCTTCCAGCGACTCGCGGGCGGAAAGGCCGCTCTTCCGCTGGAGAGTGACGAGCTTCTCATCCGCGGCCTTGTGTTCCTCCATCAGCCGCCGGAACTCGAAATGCTCCTTCATCAAGCGCTCTTGAAGATCAGGGCGCAGAAAATCCATGGGACCTCCTTCTTTGGCGCTCACCGCGCACGAATGGTTGTCCAGGGACCCGGGTGCCCAAGGTCCCGTCCGCTTGCTAAGTGTGTTCAACCTAGTCCCGGGTTCCTGGGCGTCAAGGCGTTCTTCTACGGGATATGGAAGTGCTGCATTTCGGCGGCTTCCGTTAGCATCAAGAGATGACACTCCAGATCCGGAACCTGCGCCTGGAACGCCAGGACGGAGCCCATCTCCTGGGCCCCCTGGACCTGGATCTGGCGCCCGGCGGCAGGCTGGGCCTCGTGGGCGAATCCGGCTCCGGCAAGAGCCTGCTCGTGCAGGCCCTCTTCGGCGTGCTGCCCAAGGGCGTCGCCCAGACCGGCGGCTGGATCACGGCTTTCGGCACTCGACTGGACCGGCCTGGGCCTGAGCGGGACCGCATCCGCGGCGCCCGGCTCGCCTGGGTGCCCCAGGATCCTTTGCAGGCCCTCAATCCTTTCATGACGGTGGCCGAGCAGCTGGCCTTGCTGCCCGGCGTGCATCGCAAGGAGCGCAAGGCCACGGCCGTGGCCAGGTTGACACCGCTGCTCGAGCGCCTACGGCTTCCCTCCGACAAGGCCTTCCTGAAGCGGTTTTCCCACGAGCTCTCTGGCGGCCAGCGGCAGCGGCTCTGTCTGGCCATGGCCCTGAGCTGTGATCCCGAACTGCTGGTGCTGGATGAGCCCACGACGGCGCTAGACCCCGGTGTGCAGGCGGAGTTCCTTGAATTGATCCGGGAGATCCAGGCGGAGCGGTCCTTCGGCTTCCTCTGGATCACTCACGACCTCGGCGTGGTGGCCTCGCTGTGCGACCGTATCCTCGTGCTCTACGGCGGCGAACCCATGGAGGCCGGACCGGCCGCGCGGCTATTGAAAAACCCGACGCATCCCTACACGGTCCGGCTGCTCTCCGCCGCGCGCCGCGAGCCCTCCACCGAGGGCGGCTTCCTCTCATCGCCCGGTGAGCGCCCCGCGGGCTGCCCCTTCGCGCCCCGCTGCGACCGCGCCCTGCCCTCCTGCGCGGCCTGGGCTCCCTGGCAGGGCGGAGCGGACGACGGTTTCCGATGCGAGCATCCGCTGCCTTAAACCCTCGCTGGAACAGGCCGCCTGGCCGTGCGATCATGGCTTGCAAGGTCCCGTGGCCCGGAACAGGCACCGCGGGTTCCGATTGGAAGGCTTCCGATGCTCACCTTGCCCTTGATGAAGGCTTTGACGTTCGACGATGTCCTGCTGGTGCCGGGGCATTCGGAGGTCCATCCCAACGCCGTGGACCTGGGCACGCAACTCACGAAGACCGTGCGCCTGAACATCCCTCTCATCAGCGCGGCCATGGACACGGTCACGGAGAGCCGCATGGCCATCGCCCTCGCGCAGATGGGCGGCCTCGGCGTCATCCACAAGAACCTCAGCATCAGTGAGCAGGCCGAGGAAGTGGACCGCGTGAAGCGGTCCGAGTCCGGCATGATCACGGACCCCATCACCATCCGCCCCGACGCGCCCATCCGCGAGGCTGAGGCCATGATGGCCAAGTACCGCATCAGCGGCGTTCCCGTGGTGGAGAGCGGCAAGCTCGTGGGCATCCTCACGAACCGCGACTTGCGCTTCGAGGACCGTTGGGAGCTGCCCGTCAGCGAGCTGATGACCAAGGACAAGCTCGTCACCGTGCCCGTGGGCACGACGCTGGAGCAGGCCAAGGCCATCCTCCAGAAGCACCGCATCGAGAAACTGCTGGTGGTGGACAAGAAGGGCGCGCTCAAGGGCCTCATCACTGTCAAGGACATCGAGAAGTCCATCGCCTACCCCAACGCCTGCAAGGACCAGCTGGGCCGCCTCCGCGTGGCCGCCGCTGTGGGCGTTGGCAAGGACCTCCTCGACCGCGCCAAGGCGCTGGTGGACGCGCAAGTGGACGTGCTCTGCCTGGACTCCAGCCACGGCCATTCCAAGGGCGTGCTGGAGGCCGTCAAGCAGCTCAAGAAGGCCCTGCCGGACACGCCCGTCATCGCTGGCAATGTGGCCACCTACCAGGGCGCCAAGGATCTCGCCAAGGCCGGCGCGGACTGCGTGAAGATCGGCATCGGGCCCGGCTCCATCTGCACCACGCGCATTGTGACGGGCGCGGGCATGCCCCAGATCACGGCCATCGCGGAGGCTAGCCGCGCCTGCCGGGAGGCGGGCATCCCCTGCATCGGGGATGGCGGCATCAAGTTCAGCGGCGACATCGCCAAGGCCGTGGCCGCGGGCGCCAATGTCGTGATGATCGGCAGCCTCTTCGCGGGCACGGACGAAGCGCCGGGCGAGACCATCTTCTACCAGGGCCGCACCTTCAAGTCCTACCGCGGCATGGGCTCCATCGGCGCCATGAAGAAGGGCTCCGCCGACCGCTACTTCCAGGAAGGCAAGGACGCCGGCAAGCTCGTGCCCGAAGGCATCGAGGGCCAGGTCCCCTACAAGGGCAAGCTCGCGGACCTCGTCACCCAGCTCATGGGGGGCCTGCGCGCGGGCATGGGCCTCTCGGGTGGCCAGGACATCGGCGACTTCCAGAAGAAGGCCGCCTTCGTGGAGATCAGCGGCGCCGGCCTCCGCGAAAGCCACGCCCACGATGTGATGATCACGAAGGAAGCTCCGAATTACCGGATGGACTGATGCCGAACTTCTCGGACATCACCTGGCCTCTGATCATCGTCTCCGGCCTCTTCAACACCATCGGGTGGGTGGCGTTCGCCGTGGGCAAGAAGCGGGAGGAGATCCTGCGGATGGCATGGGGCGCGGGCCTCTTCGGCGCCAGCATCGTCTTCGCGGATTCCTGGCCCAAGCTGCTGATCTCGGGACTCGGCCTTTCGGCCCTCATCTACTTCAAGCCCGAATAGGGCCCGGGCCCCGCTAAGATTGAAGGGTTGCCGCCGAGGAACCCATGTCTCTGCTCGTGAAGAACGCCCGGATCCTGGATCCCGCCCAGAAGCTCGAAACGCTGGGCGGCCTCCTGGTCGTGGAGGGCGTGGTCACGGCCATCGGGCCTGACGCCGAGCGCGATCCCATGTCCGCCGGGGCGGAGGTGCTGGACGCGGGCGGCAAGCTCCTGGTGCCCGGCTTCATTGATCTCCATGTCCACTTCCGCGAACCAGGTCATACCCGCAAAGAATCCATCGAGACCGGCTCCCGCGCGGCCGTGGCGGGCGGGTTCACCACCGTCTGCGCCATGGCCAACACCCGGCCCGTGAACGACAGCGTGGCCATCACGGAGCTGATGCTGGCCCGCGCCGCGAAGGCGGGGCTCTGCCGCTACTTCCCCATCGGCGCCGTCACCAAGGAGTTCAAGGGCGAAGAGCTGGCGGACTTCGGCACCCTGAAAGACGCGGGCTGCGTGGCCTTCAGCGACGACGGCCTCCCCATCGTGAGCGCGGAAGTCATGCGCCGCGCCTTGGAGTACACGCGCTGGCTGGAGATGCCCGTGGTGGCGCACGAGGAGGATCCGACCTTGGCCGCCAAGGGCTACATGCACGAGGGCGCCGTGAGCGCCGCGCTCGGCTGCCTGGGCATCCCCGCCGCAGCGGAAGAAGCCATGGTGGCGCGCGACATCGTCCTAGCCGAACACACGGGCGGCCATCTCCACCTGGCCCACATCAGCACCGCAGGCTCGCTCCGCATGATCCGCGAAGCCAAGAAGCGCGGCCTGCCCGTCACCTGCGAGGTGACGCCCCACCACTTCGCGCTCACGGACAAGGAGCTGATGAAGTTCGACTCCGACTACAAGATGAACCCGCCCCTCCGCAGCGACGCCGACCTCGACGCCGTGCTGGAAGCGCTGGCGGACGGCACGGTGGACGCCATCGCCACGGACCACGCCCCCCACGGACACGATGACAAGGAGGTGGAGCTGCCCATCGCGGCCTTCGGCGTCATCGGCCTGGAGACGGCGTTTCCGCTGACCATCGAGCTGCTGGTGAACAAGAAGATCATCAGCCTCGAGCGCGCCGTGGACTTGCTCACCGCCGCCCCAGCAAAGGCCTTCCACCTCGACAAGAAGGGGCTCGGCAGCCTCCGCGTGGGTCACCCCGCCGACTTCGCGCTCGTCAACCTGGATGCGAAAGTGACGGTGGATCGCGTCTTCATCCAGAGCAAGAGCTACAACACCCCCTTCAAAGGTTGGCAGCTGCCCGGCAAAATCGAAGGCACCTGGGTGGCCGGCAAGAAGGTCTGGGGCTGATGCCCGCGAGTTCCCTACCCATTCCCACACTGACTTCCTGGAGCGCGTGATGCCGAAGAAACCCAACTACAACTTCGAGAAGCGCCAGCGAGAAATGGCCAAGCAGAAGAAGGCCGAAGAGAAGGCCCAGCGCAAGGCCCAGAAGAGCACTGAGAATGGCGGTGAGGGCGAGGAGCAGACCCACGAGGACGGTGCGCCTGCGGCCGAATAGAAGCCAAGCCTCCGCGTCGTGATCACCGTCTTCGTGGATGCCGACGCCTGCCCGGTGAAGGATGAGATCTACCGGGTGGCGAAGCGGCTGGGGCTTAGGGTCCTCGTCGTGGCGAACGGTCGGCTGACGGTGCCACACGATCCCAACATTGAGCTGGTGGTGGTACCCAAGGGCGCGCTGGACGCGGCAGACGATTGGATCGCCGAGCGGGCGGACGACGCCAGCATCGTGGTCACCCAGGACATCCCTCTGGCCGCGCGCTCCCTTGCCAAAGGCGCGAAGGCCCTGGACCCGCGCGGCCGCGTGTTCACCGACGAAGCCATCGGCGATGCGCTGGCCACCCGCGAACTCATGGCCCAGCTCCGCGACATGGGCACCATCACCGGCGGCCCCGCGCCCTTCACGGACAGGGATCGTTCCAAGTTCCTCCAAAGCCTGGACACGGTCGTGCAGAAGGTGATGAAAGCCGCGAAATCAAAACCCCCGATACACGGGGATGGGCGCTTGTGAAAACCGTGTGATAAACATTTTTTATTCGTTTATCGCCATTCATAAGGCCATGATCTCCTCTGGTGCGGGAGCGTCATGGCGTTGAGGACAGTGATCGTCGGAAGCGGGTCGGTGCTGCCGCTCGTCGTGGTGCCCAACGCGGCTTTCCTCCAGCACGATTTCCGGGGACTCGACGGCGCGCCCATCGGCAAGCCTAACGAGGAGATCCTCACGCAGTTCGAGGCCATCACGGGGATCCGCGAGCGGCGCTATGCGGCGGCTGATCAGGTGACCTCGGATCTGGCGCTGGAGGCCGCGCGGAACGCGCTGGCCTCTTCCGGCATTGATCCCGAAACGCTCGAAGGCATCCTCGTCGCCCACAACTTCGGCGATGTGCGCCTCGGCAGCACCCGCTCTGACCTCGTGCCCTCCCTCGCTGCGCGGGTGAAGGCTTCCCTGGGCATCCGCAATCCCGCCTGCGCGGCCTTCGACCTCGTCTTCGGCTGTCCCGGCTGGCTCCAGAGCGTCATCCAGGCGGACGCCATGATCCGCTCCGGCCAGGCCCGGCGCGTGCTGGTCATCGGCGCGGACACGCTCTCCCGTGTCTCCGATCCCCACGACCGCGACAGCCTCATCTACGCCGATGGCGCAGGCGCCGTGATCCTCGAAGGCCACGAGACGGAGGGCGGCATCCTCGCCTCCGCCGCCCGCACGGACGCCGTGGACGGCGCGGCCTTGCTCACCATGGGGCCGTCCAGCAAGCCCGGGGCCTTCCCCGGCGACCTCTTCCTGAAGATGGAAGGCCGCAAGCTCTACCGCTACGCGCTCAACCAGGTGCCCCTCGCCATGAAAGCGGCGCTGGAGCGCGCCGGCGTGGGTCTCGCCGCGGTGTCCAAGATCCTCATCCACCAGGCCAACTGGAAAATGGACGAGGCCATCGTGGACGCGCTCTACGCCACCGAAGGCCTCACGACACCGCCGGACATCATGCCCATGACCATCGCTTGGCTGGGCAACAGCTCCGTGGCCACCGTGCCCACGCTGTGGGATCTGATGATCAAAGACCAGTTCGAAGGCCAGGCCCTGCACAGCGGCGATCTCGTCCTCTTCGCCTCGGTGGGCGCAGGCATGCACATCAACGCCGTGGTGTACCGGATGCCGGTGAGGCGTTAGCACCCCGCATGACATCGCTTTAACCTGTTTGTTTAATTAATATGGAACGTGGTGACCGCATTTAAAAAATCGGCACAGCATGGCTCTGGATGGGATTAGACTGACGGCGCCATCAACCCGACCATCAGCGATTCCAGCCACAGCGCGTCGCACGCGCCAAGGAGCCTTCATGGCCACCGAACAGGGCACGATCCACACCCGCAACCGCCTCTTCTATTTTTCCGGCGCGGCGCTGGCGATCCTCCTCGTCTTCGCAGGGTTCGCGAAGACCTATTACATGAAGGCCGTGTTCGGAACGCCGGGTCTGACTCCGCTGGTGCATCTGCATGGCCTCGTAATGACGGCCTGGTTCGCGCTATTCATCGTGCAGACCTGGCTCGTGGCCTCGCGGAAGATCCAGCTCCATAAGCGCCTCGGCATCTTCGGGGCGTTCCTGGCTGTGACTCTCGTTGTGGTCGGCGTCACCACCGCGATCGCCGCCGCCCGCCTGGGCCATAGCCCCGGGCCGCCCCCCCTCATTTTCCTCGTCGTTCCCCTGGCCGACATGCTCCTCTTCACCATCCTGGTTGGGCTGGGGCTCGCTCTGCGGGCTCGCCGCGAAACCCACCGGAGGCTCATGATGCTGGGGACCCTGGGCATCCTCCCAGCCGCCGTCGCGCGGATCCCCCTGGCCTTCATCCACAACGGCGGACTCCTCATGTTCTTCGGCCTGGCGGATCTCGTCGTCGTGGCCTTCGTGGCCTATGACACCTGGAAGTCCCGCCGCCTCCATCCGGCCTTCGGATGGGGCGCCCTGCTCATCATCGCCTCCTGCCCCCTGCGCCTGATGCTCGCCAGCACCCACGCCTGGATGCAATTCGCACTGTGGGTGACGCGGTAAGAAACTCAACAGGGATGGGCAGGATGTTCAGGATGAGAAAGACCCTCGCATCCTGTCAATCCTGTGCATCCCTGTTGATTCGCCCTACCCCTCCCGGTGCCCCGTCATCTGGAACATGAGGATCGCCCCGGCGGCGGCAACATTGAGGCTGTCCACGGCGTTGGCCATGGGGATAACGACGCGGCGGTCGCAGCGGAGGAGCCAGGCGGGGTCGAGTCCAGCGCCTTCGGGGCCCAGCACAAGCGCGCAGCGGTGGGACGGGATCCAGCTGTGGGCCACTTCGCTGCCAGGGCCCAGGGCTGCGCCCACGATCTCGCCGCCTTTCTGTTGCCAGCGCGTGAGCAGGTCCGAGGGATCATCCATGCGCCAGGCGGGCAGGCGCCACGCGGCGCCCATGGAGACGCGCAGCGTGCGCCGGCTCCAGAGGTCGGGCCCCTTGCCCAGCAACACGCCGTCCATGCCCAGGGCCGCGGCGCTGCGCAGGAGGAGACCCAGGTTCTCGGCGTCATCCAGGCGTGGCAGCACGAGCAGGCGATCACAGACGAGGAGGTCGTCCTCCGGCGCCTGGTCGGGGACTTCGGCGCAGGCCAGGACGCCGCGATGGAAGGGAAAACCGGCGATGGCGTGGAGCTCGTCCTCCGGCGCCACCAGGAGCACCGCGCTGGACGGCAATTGGGAACGGAGTTGCTCAGACAGAGCCGGCGTGGTGGCCACGGAGTGGACCACCATCCGTCCCGCCCGGCCCGCCGCTAGCAAGTCCTCCACGAGGATGCGGCCTTCGGCGATGAAGACCTCGCGCCCCCCCATGACGCGGCGCCCGGCGGCGCGCAGATCGCGGAAAGGTGTCCAGAGCGGATGGTCGGTGGAGGAGGGCATGGGCCTATTCTGCGCCCATACCGCCGCTTGCGCCCGAGGAGGGCTAGCTCGGAGAACCGCACAAGGAGGCATTGCGCGTCCGGGGACAGGCCCCTCGCTTCGACCGCTTCGCGATCCAGCCGCGCGGCCTCGAGAGGCCCCAACTCGAGCCCCCATGGCGCCAAGACGCAGCGGCCCGTCAGCGCGATGATCCAGACGGTCTCCGCGGGCGGGATGGAGACAGGCGCCGCGCCCAGACCCAGCACGCGGACTTCCTGGCGCACACGGGCACGGTCGCTGGTGACGCCGAGGTCGCGCACGGGCCCGCCAGTGAGCGTCGCATGCGCGTCCCAATCACCGCTGAAGGCGACAGGCCGCAGGGGGCCCTCGACAAGGACCCTGCCGTGGGCGCCGAAATCGAGGTCAAGCCCGTCGCCCTCGACCAGCAACAGGGTGCGGTCATAGCCTTCGAAGCGGGAAAAGGGTCCTGACCGCTCCACCCGCGCCATGCTCAGGCGCCACAGGAAGCCGCTCGCGAGCGTGGCGTCCGGGGGCTCGATGGCGATCTGCTCCGTGACGCCGCCGCCGTCCTTCCACGGCATGGCAAGATAGTCCTCAGGTCGCAGGTGCAGAAGGCCCATGCCACGAGTATTCCAGGAGCCCGAAGTGCAGCGTGCAGGCCTGGTGGACCAAGACGCCCGCATCCATGACGGACGATTTCCTTTGCGTCCTTCACGCCTTTGCGGTTCAACAGAGGCATGACCCGCAAGATCCCCCGTCATCTCACCTGGCTCGAGGCCTTCGTGGCAGCAGTGGAGACGGGCTCGCTGGAGGGCGCGGCTCAGCACCTGAGCGTGGCGCGATCCGTGGTGAGCGAGCATCTCAAGGCGCTGGAGGACGCGCTGGGAGGCGCGGAGCCCCTGCTGGAACGGGCCGCGGGGCGGCGCCTGCGCCTCACGCCCCGGGGCGAACGGCTTTACGAGGCCGCGGAAGGGCCGCTGCACCAGCTCAATCTACGGCGCCTGCGGGACCTGGCTTCGCCAGAACCGAGCCTGCGACTGGGCCTCAACCCCACGCTCTCGGACTTCCTGCTGGCGCCGCTGGCGGAAGGGCTCGCCATGCGGAACATCAAACTGGAGGCCAGCTTCGGCGGCGCCTTCGAGCTCATCCGCCAGATCCAGACGCGGCAATTGGACCTCGCGTTGGGCTTCACGCCGCTGCCGCCCCATCGCGGCGTGGAGAACCGCACCCTGCTCCGCCTGCCCTTCGTGGTGCTGGCCTCGCCGGAGGCGCCTCTGCCGGAGAAGGTGCGTCTCCGGGTCAAGGATCTCGCGGGCGCGCCTTTCGTGGACTGGATGCGCGACGATCCTTACGGCGGCGCCAACAGCGCGCGCTTCGCGGCTGCGGAGGTCCAGGTGCGCGAGGTGGCGCGGGTGGAGAGCTTCCTCCACCTCTTCGCGGTGCTTCGGGCGTACAAGGCCTGCGCTATCGCGCCTGACCTGCGGCGGCTCGGAGCCTTCCCCAAGGATCTCCGTGTGGCGTCCCTGGTGGAGCCGGAACCCCAGGCTGTGGAAGTCGTGGCCCTCTTCCCCGCCGATGGTGCCTCCCACGAGGCGGAAGAGACATTCAAAGGGCTCGCCAGGCGGTTAAAGACTCGTCGTTAATCCGACGACTCAACCCGGTATTTTTGGAATTCCGTCAAGACTACGGGTGGCCTACATTAAGAACGAGGCAGCCATGACCCCCACCGAACGCGCCATCGCCAAGCTCCCCGGCCACCTCCGCCGTTTCGTGGTGGCTCAGGACTACGATGCGTACACGCCCCGGGATCAGGCCGTCTGGCGCCATATCCTCCGCCGTCTCACGGGGCATCTGAAGGACCGGGCCCATCCCGTCTACCTCGAAGGCCTCGCCGCCACGGGCATCGGGCTCGACCGCATCCCCAGCCTGGACGAGATGAACGAGAAGCTGGAAGCCATCGGCTGGTGCGCGGTGGCCGTGCGGGGCTTTCTCCCGCCCGCCGTCTTCACCGAACTCCAGACCATGAAGGTGCTGGCCATCGCCGAGGACATCCGCGACCACAGCCACATCGCCTACACGCCCGCGCCGGACATCGTCCACGAGAGCGCCGGGCACGCGCCCATCCTCGCCAACGCGCGCTACGCGGAGTATGTTCGGCGCTGCGGGCAGGTGGGTTTCAAGGCCATCGCCAGTTTGGAGGACCAGGAAGTCTTCGAGGCCATCCGCAACCTCAGTGTGGTCAAGGAAGACCCCACCGCGACCGTGGGAGATGTGAAGCACGCGGAAGAGCGGCTCGCGTCCGCAGGCGCGGCGAAGCGGCATACCAGCGAGAACACGCGCGCCAGCCGCCTCTACTGGTGGACGGCGGAATACGGCCTCATCGGCGACCTTGCCGCGCCCAAGATCTACGGGGCCGGGATCCTCAGCTCCATCGGCGAGGCCGAGCACTGCCTCACTGACGCCGTGAAGAAGCTGCCGCTCTCACTGGCCTGTGTGGACACCGAGTACGACATCACCACCATGCAGCCCCAGCTCTTCGTGGCGCGGGACGTCGACCATCTGTTTGAAGTCCTGGACCAGTTCGAAGCCACGCTGGCCTGGAAGCGCGGCGGCGACTTCGGCCTCCAGCAGGCGCTGGAATCGCGCACCTTGAACCATCTCGTTCTGTCTGACGGCACCGAGATCACGGGCATCGTCACCAAGCTGGACACGCTTGATGGAGAGCATGCTCCCGGCCTGAGGACTGTGGCCGCGCATCTCAAAGGGCCCATACAGGTCTCGAAGAACGGCGAGGCTCTGAGCGCGCCGGTGGCGGACGACGCGGTAGTCCTGTTCGGCGATCCCTCCTCGCACGCGGCCCATTGCCCAGCCAGCGGTCTCGTCTTCACCAGCCTCGCCCTTCCCTCTGTCGCAGGAGGCCCTGCGGATCCCGAAGCCTGGGACCAGGCCTTCGGCGAGCTCAACACATTCGCGGCGGGCGATGCCGAGGCCCGCGCCCGCGCCGCCAAGGCCCAGGCGCTTGCGCCAGACATGGCCGCGCTCTACACGGAACTCCGCGGCCAACGCGAATCCGGCCGTCCCGACCCCGCCGTCCTCGCGCGGATCTCCGAGGCAGCCGCCCGGCATCCGGACGAGTGGCTGCTGAAGGCCGAACTCGACGAACTGCGGATGCCCGCCCACGCCTAAGATGGAGGCGGAGGCATGCCATGCTCTTCCGCCAGCTCAATGACATCGCGTGCAAGACCTACCTGGTGGCCTCCGAGCCCACGGGCGAAGCGGCGGTAGTGGATCCTTTGCTTGGCCGCGAGGACCACTATCTGGGGGTCATCAAGGATCTCGGCCTGAAGCTGCGCTATGTCGTGGACACCCATGTGCACGCGGACCATCTCTCGGGCGCGGCCGCGCTGAGGGACCGCACGGGCGCAGACCATGTGATGCACCGCAGCTCCAAGGTGTCGGAAGGCAACCTTCGCGTGGAGGAGCGCCAGGACCTGGAGTTGGGCGATCTCCGGATAGGCTTCCTCCACACGCCCGGCCACACGCAGGACAGCCTCACGCTGCGGCTCCCCGACCGCATCCTCACCGGCGATTTCCTCTTCCTCGGCGAAGGCGGCGCGGGCCGCACGGATCTGCCTGGCGGCGATCCGGGCGACCACTGGGACTCGCTGCGGAAGCTGGAGGCCCTATCCGGTGACCTGCTCGTCTTCCCCGGCCACGACTACCACCAGCGCAGCCATTCCACATTGGCCGAACAGCGCCGCGCCAATCCCCGCCTGCAGCCGCGCTCCCGCGAAGCCTACATCGCGTGGCTCAGGGACCTGCGGCTGGCCCCCGCCGACTGGATGAACGAGGTGCTGAAGGCGAACCTGGCCTGCACCCGCGATCCGCGAAGCGTGGCAATCCCCGCCGAAGGCGCCGTCTGCGAAGTGGGCGCGGGCAGCGCGGCCGTGCCCCAGATCACCTGCGAGGAATTCCGGTCCGCCGCCGGTATCGCCCTGCTCATCGATGTGCGCCAGCCTGATGAATTCACGGGGCCTCTCGGCCACATCGAAGGCGCGCGCCTGATCCCTCTCGGCGAGTTGCCCGCGCGGCTGGCGGAGTTGGAGCCCTTCCGGAACCAGCCCGTGGTCACCAACTGCAAAGCCGGCGGCCGCTCCAACCAGGCCACGACGATCCTGCTCGATGCGGGTTTCACGGATGTCCGATCGTTGACCGGCGGCATGGGCCGCTGGAACAGTCTCAGCTTCCCCGTCGAACGCTAGCCGATGACACAGCCCCGCCTGGGCCTGCGGGCCAACGCGGCCCAGTTCTCGCTCCTGGTCCTCGTGAACGCCTTCGTGGGCGCCATGGTGGGTCTTGAGCGCACCCTGCTGCCGCTGATGGCCGAGCGGGAGTTCCATCTGGCGGCCCGCACCGCCATCCTCTCGTTCATCGCGGCCTTCGGCCTTTCCAAGGCCGCAGCCAATTATTTCGCCGGGCGATGGAGTCTGAACGGCGGGAGGAAACGCGTGTTGATCTGGGGCTGGCTCGCGGCCTTGCCGGTGCCCCTCATCCTCTGGCTCGCGCCCTCCTGGGGCTGGGTGGTGGTGGCGAATGTCTTCCTCGGCCTCAACCAGGGCCTCGCCTGGTCCACCTGCGTGATCATGAAGATTGATCTGGCGGGGCCGAAGCGGCGCGGCCTGGCCATGGGTCTCAATGAGTTCGCGGGCTACGGCGCCGTGGCTCTGGCCGCCTGGGGCTCGGGTCTGTTGGCGCCTTTCTGGGGCCTTCGGAGCACGCTGGTCCAGTTGGGCCTGGCCGTAGCGCTGAGCGGCCTCGCCCTTTCCTGCTTCTTCGTCCGCGAGACGGAGTCTCACGCGGTCGCGGAGGCGAGAGGCGGCACAGAGACGCTCTCCGCCAAAGAGGTCTTCCTCCGCACCAGCTTCCGCGACCGCCAGCTCTCCACGCTCTCCTGGGTCGGCATGGTGAACAACCTGAACGATGGCGTGGCCTGGGGGCTCTTCCCCTTGATCTACGCCACCCGGGGCATGGACCTCGCGCACATCGGTTTGCTGGCGGGGCTCTATCCGGCGGTGTGGGCGATCGCTCAGCTGGGCACGGGTTGGCTCTCCGACCACTGGGGCCGCAAGCCCCTCATCGCCTGGGGCATGACGATGCAGGGCCTCGCGCTGGCGGCGATCCCATGGGTGTCGAGCCTCCGCGGCTACGCCTTCGCCAACGCGGCTCTTGGCCTGGGCACCGCCATGGTCTACCCCGCCCTGCTCGCGGGTGTCGGGGACGGCGCCCACCCCAGCTGGCGCCCGGGCGCGGTGGGCGTGTACCGTTTGTGGCGGGACGCGGGCTACGCCGTGGGCGCATTGCTTGCTGGCGTGCTCGCGGATCTGTTGGGCCTCTCCCCCGCCATCGGCGCCGTGGCCGCGCTGACGCTGGGCGCGGGCATCCTGGCCGGTTTCCGGCTGCCGGCGGCCGGCTCCCGTCAAAGCGCTTGAACGGACAGGGATCATCGTCCTCCGGTAGCCTGGAAAAGACGGAGGTCCACACATGACATGGATCGAGAAGGACAAGGCCCTGCTTCGCGAGGTCAAGACCAAGGACTTCATGACGAGCTTCCGCATCGTGGAGGCCATCACGCCCGTCGCCGAAGCCGCCAATCATCACCCTGATCTCGAACTGGGCTGGGGTTATGTCCGCATCAGGCTCACGACCCACGACGCCGGCGGCGTGACGGAGAAGGATCACGCCCTGGCGAAGCAGATTGACGGGTTGGTCGAGAAATTCGGACTGTAGGAATCAACTCACCACAGAGGGCACGGAGTTCTTCTCAGTGTCCTTCGTGGCGAGCTAGCTTTTCTCCCAGTCCGCGACCAGCGCCTCGAAGCGCCTGCCGCGCTCCTCGAAGTTCCTGAACTGATCGAAGCTGGCACAGGCGGGGCTGAGGAGGATCTGGTCGCCGGGCTCGGCCAACTCGAAGGCGCCCAGAACGGCGTCGTCGAAACCCCAGATGGTCTCGTGGGGCAGATCACCGAGGTCGCGTTCCAGTTGTGGGATGGCATCACCGAGGAAGACCAGGGTGCGCAGCTTGCCTTCCAGAGTTTCGCGCAGGGGCCTATAGCTGGCGCCCTTGTCGGTGCCGCCCAGGAGCAGCACCAGCGGACCCGGCAGCGCGCGGACGGCGATAAGGGTGGCGTCTACATTGGTGCCCTTGGAATCGTTGAAGCAGCGCACGCCGCCCTTTTCGCCGCAGAAAGCGATGCGGTGGGCGAGGCCCGGATAGGTGCGCAGGCCTTCGCGGATAGCCTCCAATGGAGCGCCGCCGTGGCTCGCCAGCAGCGCGGCGGCGAGGGCGTTCTCCACATTGTGGCCGCCGGGGATCTTCAGCTCGTCGCGGTGGAGGAGCGCTTCACCATTGAGATGCAGCAGACCCGTCCCGTCGCACCAGGCCTCGGACTCGGTCCAGCCGAAGCGCGCCATGCGCCCCTCCCCAGGTGCGTCCTTCACCAGTTCGGGATGGGCGGCGGGCAGCACGCGCAGATCCTCCACGCCCTGCCCCCCGAAAATGCGCAGTTTGGCGCGGCGATAGGTCTCCAGGTCTCCGTAACGGGCCAGGTGGTCCGGTGTGAGATTGAGGAAGGCCGCGCCCTCTGCCCGGAAGCTGTCGACCGATTCCAGCTGGTAGCTGCTCAGCTCCAGCGCGAAGGCCGTGCCAGGCGCCGCGCGCTCGACAGCTTCCAGGAAAGGCACGCCGAGGTTGCCGCAGGCGGCGGTGGGGATCTCCGCTGCGCCCAGCAGGTGCGCCAGCAGGTCCGTCGTCGTGCTCTTCCCGTTGGTGCCCGTGATGGCGAGGACCTTCGAGCCGTCGTCCCTGGCCCGCAGGGCGCGATGGGCCAATTCCACCTCGCCGATGACCTCGATGCCGCGGGCGAGGGCTTCCGCCACGAAGGGCGTGGCGCGGGGGATGCCGGGGCTGAGGATGAGCCGCTCGCAGCCGTCCAGCAACGAAAGCGGGTGACTGCCCCAGACGCCTTGGATGCCCGCCGCGGCCAGGATCTCCGCGTCCGCCGGGGCCGCGCCTTGGTCCGTGAGGATGACTTCCCCGCCCTGCGCCGCCAGCCAGCGGGCCGCGGCCCGGCCCGACGCGCCGGCGCCCATCACAATGCTCCACTGCGGCATGGGGCCTCCCCTCCCAGCCTACCCCGGGCTAGCGGAATTCGCGGACAGCGCTACTCTGTCCCAAGCCCCACATGGAGACCGGATGGAGCCCCAGCTCCTCACCAAGATTCTGGCGGACGAGATCCCTCTCGTCCCCGTGACGCAGCCCATCATGAACCTCCGGTCCATGCGGCTGGAGGCGCGCGAATACCTCACGCATTTCGTGGACGAGGGAGGTGTGGAGCGCAGCTCCGGGATACTCCTCACCGATCTCCACTTGCCCGAGGCCCAGCGGACAGCCTTGGATCTGAAGTGCCTGTCCACGACCTTCGAGACCCTGGCCCAGCTGCCCCCGGCCCTCTCGCACCTGCATTTCGTGAACCTGGAGCCGCGGACGCTGGAGAACGCCGCGTTCTGGGAGGCCATCCCGCGCTGGCTGGAGAACCTCTCCATCCGCCCCGACCAGGTGGTCATGGAGTTCACCGAAGCCCAGAGCGTCCACAATCTCGATGACCTCAAGGACTACGCGAGGCGTCTGCGCGTGATGGGCCTGCGCATCGCCGTGGATGATCTCGGTTCCGGCGTGGCCAGCCTCTCCCACATGGCGCGGCTCGCGCCGGATTTCATCAAGGCCGACCGCAGCCTCGTGGAGCAGGCCCACCGCCGCCCCTACCAGTCCGCCCTGCTGAACGCCCTGGCCCACTTCGCCCGCGCCATGCGTGTGGGTTTCATCGCCGAAGGCATCGAGACGCCGGAGGAGCTCACGGCCATCACCGATGCCGATGTGCCTTGGGGCCAGGGCTATGTCTTCGGCAGGCCCGTGACGGGCGTGCCCGAGATCACCACAGCGAACCAGGCGGGTTAACCCCTCTATCGCAGCTTCAGCGAGCTCAGCGCGAGGATGCAGCAGACGATGGCGGTGATCCAGAGGCGGATCACGACTTTCGTCTCCGCCAGTCCGCCCAGTTCCATGTGGTGGTGGAAGGGCGCCATGCGGAAGATGCGCTTGCCGCCGCGGAGGCGGAAGCTGCCCACCTGCAGGATCACGCTCACGGCCTCGATGACGAAGAGGCCTCCGGCGATGAGCAGCAGCAGTTCCTGCTTGATGATGACGGCCACCACGCCCAGCGCGCCGCCCAGGGCCAGCGAGCCCGTGTCGCCCATGAAGATTTCCGCCGGGTGGGCGTTGTACCAGAGGAAGCCCATGCAGGCGCCCGCCACCGCGCCCATGAACACCGCCAGCTCCGCGCCGCCGGGCACATGGGGCACCACGAGATAGGCCGCGATCTTCGCGTTGCCGATGGTGTAGGCCAGGATGGCGAAGGTGATGGACACCACCAGCAGCCCGCCCGCCGCGAGGCCGTCCAAGCCGTCCGTGAGGTTCACAGCGTTGCTGGTGCCCACCACCACGAGCCAGATCCACGGGATGAGCAGGATGCCCAGGTCCGGCCGGAAGTTCTTGAAGAAGGGCACCGAGAGGTGGCTGGTGTCGTGGCCCCGGAGGCCGTAGTGCAGTGTGAGCCAGGCGATGCCCAGCGTGATGAGCGTGAGCATCGCCATCTTCTGGCGGCTCGTGAGGCCTAGGTTCTGCTTCTTGAAGAGTTTCTTGGCATCGTCGAAGGCGCCCACGGCCCCGAAGCCCACGAGGGCGATGAGCGTCACCCAGATGGCGCCGCTGCGCAGCTCGCACCAGAGCAGCGTGGAGATGAGGATCACGACGATCATGAGGAGCCCGCCCATGGTGGGCGTGCCTGCCTTGCCCTGGTGGTGCTTGGGACCTTCCTCGCGGATGTGCTGGCCCATCTTGAGGCGGCGCAGCGTGCGGATCATCCACGGGCCCAAGAGCAGGCTGAGGAGCATCGCCGTCGCCGCGGCCATGGCGGCGCGGAAGGTGATGTAGCGCATGACCCCGGCGCCGGGGACATGGTCGCGGAACAATTCGAAGAGGCGCGGCAACATGGACCCATTGTGGCCTGAAGCGGGGCCGGATTGTCTCCACGCCGGAAATTACCCACTCTCCTTCCTGAGGGGAGTATGCTTGCGCCGCAGCCTCTTTCCCCTTCCGTCCGGGTGCGGACCATGTCCAGCGAGCCCCAGACCATCGGCCGGTACCAGGTGATCCGCCTTCTCGGGGAAGGCGGCATGGGCGCGGTCTACCTCTGCCAGGATCCGCTGCTCAAGCGGCAAGTGGCCGTGAAGACGGTGCTGGCGGGCCGCGCCGATTCGGCGGACATGCTGGAGCGGTTCCAGCGCGAGTCCGAGATCAGCGCGCGGCTGAACCACCCGAACATCGTCACGGTCTTCGATGTGGGCAATGACCCGGGCATCGGCCCCTTCATGACCATGGAATTCGTGGATGGCTCCTCCATGGCCAGCCTCATCCAGGCCGGGCCCGTCCAGCCCGCCATCGCCGTGGACCTGCTGGCCCAGACCGCGCAGGCGCTCGCGGCCGCGGCCCGGGCGGGCGTGATCCACCGCGATATCAAGCCCGAGAACATGCTCGTGAGCCGGGATGGCGTCCTCAAGCTCACGGACTTCGGCGTCGCCAAAGAGGAGACGAGCACCAGCCTCACCACCACGGGCATGCTCGTGGGCACGCCCACGCACACGGCGCCGGAGCTGCTATCGGGAGAGAGGGCCTCGCCCGCCACGGACCGCTACGCCTTCGCCGTGACGGCCTTCCAGCTCTTCAACCGCGGCGTGCTGCCCCACAAGGGCGCCACCATCCACGCGCTCATGAGCCACATCGTCAATTCGGAACCGGAGCTGCCGCCGGACATGCCGAACCCCGCCGCCCGGGTCTTCCTCAAGGCCCTGCACCGGGATCCGGAGCGCCGCTACGGGACCTCCCAGGCGTTGCTGGAGGATCTGGCGGACGCCTACGGCGCGATGGCGGCCCTGCCCGCGCGGCCCGTAGACCGCACGCCCACACCCCTGCCCGGCGACATGGTGACCCAGGACATGCCCACGCCCACGGACTTCTCGCCGCGCACCTCCGCGAGCACGCCGAGGGCCCGCGCCCGCGCGAAGGAAAGCAGCTCGACACGCCTCATGGGTCCGCCCTCAGGACTCTTCCGGAATGGCGAGGGCGGCGACGACCTTCCCGCCCCTTCGGAACTCGCCAAACAGATCCGTGTGGGGATCGCCGCACCCATGGTCCAGGCCCACGCGGGCCGCGTGCACCTGCCGCCGACGCCCGAGGTCCAGCCGAAGAGCTACAGAGGCCCGCTCACCGCCGCCTTCCTCATCCTGGCGGGACTGGTGGGATGGAACTACTTGCGCTCCCGCCGCGCCCGGGAGGCCGCCGCCCAGGTGGCGCCTGCCGCGCCCCTGGCTCCCGCCGGCTTCACCAGCGTCATCACCGATCCTCCCGGCGCCGCGGTCTTCATGGGCGGCCGCCAAGTGGGCACCACGCCCATGGACCTGCTCTCCATCCCGTCCGCGCCGAAGGAAGTCCGGATCGAGAAGAGCGGGTACAAACCCTGGAAGGGCAGGCTCGGGCCGAGTGATCCGTTGCCGGGCAACATCAGATTGGAACCGGGCCCCTAGCTGTCCAATTTTTCATCTGACCCGCCGATGACGCCCGCGGTGTTCACGAGCAGGAAGGGAAAGCGGCTCTCTTCATCCGGGCCCGTGTCGTAGGCTCCGAAGCGGCAGTTCTTCAGCACAACGAAATGGTCGTGGTGGGTGAGGTAGTCCGAGAGGCGGATGTCCTCCTCGATGGCGAGGCTTCCGGTGACGGTGCCGCCCTCCATGAGGAAGGAGACACGGTGAACCGTGTAGTCCGCCGTGATCTGGGGCAGCGCGAGGATCTTGGGATCGCAATCGGGCAGCACGATGAGCGCCTTGCTGCGGCGCAGCCCGAAGAACTTGAGCTCCAGCTTCAGGTCCGGCAGCGTCACATCCGTGAGCTTGAAGAAGTCCCCCACGAGGTTGAGGTGTTCCAGGAAGCCGTGCATGACGGGCACATGGAAGACGCCGCGGATCCAGCCATTGGGCGTGAAGATCACGGAGGGCACCCGCCGGAGCTCCGCGTGGTACTTGCTGGGTTTCGGCCCTTTGGCGACGCGGGTCTGCTTGAAGCCCCCGGGCGTGTCCATGGCCGTCCCGGAACCGCTCTGGGGTCCGGTGCCCCCGCTGTAGCCAAGCGTCGTGGGCCCAGGCCGCCGCGCGCCCCGCTGGGTCAGGTCCAGCATGGGCATGCCCATGGAGGCACTCGTGAGCGCCGGGTCCAGGCCCACCGCGCCCTCGATGTTGGCGCCTGTGAAGTTCGCGCCCCTCAGCAGCGCGCCGCGGAAAAAGGCGCTGCCCAGGTCCGCGTCCGTGAGGATGGCTTCGCGCATATCCGCCTCGCGGCACTTGCTCCGCACGAGATCCGCGCCGGAGAGATCCGCATGGGTCAGCGTGGCGCCGGAGAGGTCCGCGAAACGCAGCGTCGCGCCCTGCAGCGCGGCGTGGGCGAGGTTCGCGCCCACGAGGATGGCCTTCTGCAGGTTGGCCCCTGCCAGGTTCGCGCCCGAGAGATCCACCGTTGTGAGATCGGCCTCGAAGAGCTTGGTCTTCTGGAGGTTCGCCGAGCCCAGGCGCGCGCCGTTCAACCGCGTCTCGGACATTTCGGCGCCGCTGAGGTTCGCCTTGCGGAAGTCGATGCCCCGCAGGTCCAGCCCCCTCAGATCGGCGAATTCCAGTGAGATGTGGTTTCTCACCTTCTCGATGACATCGTCCCGAGTGAATTCGGCCATCGGTGGCCCCCTTGCAGGTTTTCGCCTAGTCTACGCCTGTATTCAAGAGCAGCCATTCCACGACCCGTTCCGACCTCCAGAAGCGGCTGCCCTTCACGAGAATGCGGGCGCCAGATGGGATCGCACCCAGCCCGCCAGGATCATCCCTCAGCGGCTCGAAATCCGCGAAAGCCGCGGCTCCGGGGCCGAAACCCGCCGCGAAGTCGGCCGCGAATTCGCCGAAGGCCCAGAGCCGCGAGAGACCCGCCTTCTTCAGGGCCGCGCCCGTGGCGCGATGGATCGCGGGGGCATCGGCCCCCAGCTCCCGCATGGAGCCCAGCACCGCCGCGGGTTCGCCGCCTTCCAGCTCCAGCAGCGCCGCCGCGCAGGCCGTGATGGAATCGGGGCTGGCGTTGTAGGTCTCATCCAGCAGCCAGCCGCCGCCCCTCAACGCGTGGAGGCGGCCACGACCCGCCTCCGGCATCACGGCGCCGAGACCGCGGATGACGGTATCGCGATCGAATCCAGCCAGCAGCGCCACCACGGCCGCCAGGGCGGCGTTGCCGATCTGATGACGGCCCCGCAGCTTGAGCTCGATATCGAGCGGGCCTCCCGGCGTTCGCAGCGCGAACCTCTCGCCGCGGGGGCCGAGGGACGAGATGGATTCGACACCGTAGGCTTCTCCATCGCCCACAGCCGCGGCGCGGGCATGGGAGGCCCAGGGCTGCTCCGCGATCCAGCGGCACCAGGCGTCTTCGGCATGGAAGACCCAGACGCCACCGGACCGCAGTCCCGCCACCAGTTCGCCTTTGGCCTGCGCGATGCCCTGCTGGCCTTCCGTGAAATTCTCCAGATGGGCCGGGCCGATGTTCGTGATGACGCCGAAGTCAGGCGGCGCGATCTCCGTCAGGCGGCGGATCTCGCCGGGCGTGCTCATGCCCATCTCCAGCACGACAGCCTCGAAGCTGCCTGGGTACGAAGCCAGCGCCTGGGGAAGGCCCAGCGTGTTGTTGCGGTTGCCCGGCGTCTTCCATCCACCGGTCGCGCCCGCCAGCAGCTCCTTCGTGCTCGTCTTGCCCACGGAACCGGTCACGCCGAACACCGCGCGGGGCCGCAGCTCCGCCAGCCGCGCCGCGCCCCAGGCCTGCATGGCCGCGAGCGTGCCGGGGACGACGAGCTGAGGGATCTCGAACGGCAGCGCGTGATCCACGAGCAGGCAGGACGCGCCCTTCTCGACCGCCGTGGCGGCGAAATCGTGGCCATCCCGCTCCGCCCGCAACGCCACGAAGCATTCGCCGGGTTGGATCGTCCGCGTGTCGATGGACAGCCCGCGCGGCGCGGCATCGCCATCTCCCACCACGCTTCCGCCCACGCGGTGCGCGGCTTCGGCGAGGGTGAAGAATGCCGCCACTCAGTTGTCCATCAGCTGCGCGAAGCCGCCCGGCTCCGCGGAGGTCCGGTCGCCCGTGGCCGCGCGGCGATGGTAATCCAGCTGGCCCAGGTGGAAAGACAGGTGCGTGATCAGATGGACGAGCACCATGCGGACGGGCAGCGTGTGGCCACGGATGGCTTCAGGAAAGGGCTGGTCAAGCAAGGCCGGGTCCAGTTTCGCGAGCGCCATCGCCACATCGGAACGCGTGAGCCGGATCTCCGCGATCACGGCGTCGCGGGAGAGACCGCGGGCGCTGAATTCGCCGTCGCGATCACGCTTGAAACCGCTGCCGCCCAGCACAGCGCCCAGGAAATGCCGCAGATTGCCCGCGAGATGGAGCGCCAGGTTGCCGCCCAGGGTGGGCTGGCCCTCCACGGGCTTCCAGAGGCCGGCGTCGCTGGGATAGAGCGACACCTCGCGCTCCAGCACGGCGAGGTCGCGGTCGAAGATGCGAGCGAAAGTGCGGATCTCGTCGTTCATGCGGGACTCCTCGCGAAGAATGCCTCCACAGCGCCGCGATCGCTGTACGGCAGCTTATGGCCCTTCACTTCCTGGTAAGGCTCGTGCCCCTTCCCCGCCAGCAGCAGCAAGTCGCCGGGGCGGCAATCCGTCAGGGCGAGACGCACCATGGCCGCGCGGTCCGAGTCCCGGTGGTAGCGGCCGGGATCGCGGCGGATGACTTCCGGAATGCCCGGCGCGGCATCGTCCAGGATGCGCTCTGGATCCTCATCCCGCGGGTTGTCGGAGGTGTGCCAGATAACATCAGCGGTCTTCGCGACCGCTTCCGCCATGAGCGGGCGCTTGGTGCGATCGCGGTCGCCACCGCAGCCGAAGAGCACATGCAGCCGCCCGCCCGGGGGCAGCAGGCGGCGGCCTTCGGCGAGCAGCTTCTCCAGGGCGTCCGGCGTGTGGGCGTAGTCCACCATGACGCCGAAGGGCTGACCACAGTTCACGCGCTCCAGGCGGCCGGGCGCGCCCGTAAGGCCCTTCACGGCAGGGAGCAGCATTTCGATCTGGAACCCGGCCTCGATGCAGGCGGCCAAGGCGGCCAGCAGGTTGTAGGCGTTGAATCGGCCCAGCAGCGGGCTCTCGACGGGCCAGCTGCCCACGGCGTTGTGGAGCCTGAACCGTGTCCCAGTCGTCTCCATCTCCAGATCCGAAGCGCGGTAGCAGGCGGGGCGCTCGATGGCGTAGCTCATGTGATCGGCGGCGGCCAGCCATTCGCGGCCGCGGGGATCATCCACATTCACGAGAAAGCGGTCGCACTGGTCCGCCAGTTTCCGCTTCGCGGCGAAGTAGGTCTCCATATCGCCGTGAAAGTCCAGGTGGTCCTGGGTGAGGTTCGTGAAGACGCCCACCGTGAAGCGCGCGCCCGCCACGCGGCCCAGATCGAGCCCGATGCTGCTCACCTCCACAGCAGAGGCGCGGTCGCCCGCCTCCACGCTGCGGCGCAACCAGCGATAGAAGCTGGGGCTCTCCGGCGTGGTGCGGACGGCTTCCTCCTCCGCATCGCCAGCTGCGTTGAGCACCGTGCCCACGAGGCCGCAGCCGATGCCCGCGCCGCGAAGCAGCTGGCGGATGATCGTCGTGGTGGTGGTCTTGCCATTGGTGCCGGTGACACCGATGAGGGCGAGCTGCTCGTCTGGATCGCCATGTACGCGCTTCGCGAGATGGCCCATGGTGAAGCGGCCCTCCACCATCCGCGCGGATGCTACGCCTTCCGGAACCTCGGCCGGCGATTCGCTGAGGATGGCGGAAGCGCCCTGGGCCAGCACCTGCGGGATGAACTCGACGCCGTCCACCTTCTCGCCCTTGAGTGCCACGAAGGCCCAGCCGGGCGCGATCTCGCGGCTGTCACAGCTGAGATCCACGACCTCCGCGTCCGGCCCGTGAACACCCTGGATATCGAGACCCTTGGTCAGCTCAGAAAACTTCACGGGCTCTCCACGGTGATGGTGACGGTGCCGCCATCCTTGAGATCGGCCCCCGCGGCGGGGCTCTGGTCCTTCACGCGCGAGCTGAAGGCGGTGGAGGGCGCGCCCTTCACCGCGGGCGTCCCGCCCACCAGCAGCACGCGCTGGAGGGCGGCCTTGAGACTGAGGCCGCGGAGGTCCGGCACCTTGCCCTTCTCGATGTGGAAGGCGGCCTCGTCCGTCTCCGCCACGGGCCAGTCGCGGAGCGTGAGGCGCAGGTCCGATTCCGGCGACTGGCCGCCGGCGGTCTGCTGGTAGCGGAGGATCGCGTTGCCCACTTCCGCGAAGAGGGGCGCGGCCACACTGCCGCCGTCCATGTCGCCCTCAGGATCATCCAGCATGATGAGGACGCCGTAGCGCGGATGGTCGGCGGGGAAGAAGCCCATGAAGGACGCGAAGTGGCGCTTGGGATCGTATTTGCGGTCGATGATCTTGCGGCTGGTGCCGGTCTTGCCGAAGGCCGCCACGCCGCCATCCAGCTTGGCGCGCTTTCCTGTGCCGTCCGTGATGACGCCCTGGAGAACCTGGCGCATGATCTCCGAGGTCTCGGGGCTGATCACCTGCTGCCGCACCTGGGGCGCGTTCTCCTGCAGCAGCGCGCCTTGGTCGTTGTAGACGCGCTCCACGAGGATGGGCTTCATGAGCTTGCCGCCGTTGGCGATGGCGCAGCCCGCCATGAGCACCTGGAGCGGCGAGGCGTTGAGGCCGTAGCCATAGGAGATGGTCGTCTGCGAGGTGCCGCTCCACTGGTCGGGCGATGGCAGGCGGCCGTTGGTCTCGCCGGGGAAGTTGAGCCCGGTGGGATCGCCGAAGCCGAACCTCTTGAGGCACTCGTAGTGGTCCGTCTGCTTGAGGCGCGTCCCGATCTCGGCCGCGCCGATGTTGGAGCTGAGCCAGAGCACCTGCTCGAAACTGATGACGCCATGGGCGTGGGTGTCCGTGACGATCTGGTCGTGGGGGAAGGCCATGCGGCCGGGGCCGGTGTTGAACTTCTCGCCCAGGCGCACCTTCCGCTCCTCCAGCGCGATGGCGGCCGTGAATATCTTCATGGTGGAGCCCGGCTCGTAGGCGTCCTCCACCGGGTGCACGCGGCGCGCGTCACGCTGGCGCTGGAGCTCGGCTTCGTAGTCGGCCTTGAGGCCCGCATCCATCTCGGACTCGGAGAGGTCCTGGAATTTTTTGGGGAGGATGTGGTTCGGGTCGAAGGTGGGCGTGCCCGCCATCGCCAGGATCTTGCCGGTGTCCGGGTCCACCACCACCGCGTAGGCCGTCTTGGGACGGCTCTTCGCCACGGCTTCGGCGAGCGCGTCCTCCACGATGTGCTGGATGGTGGCGTCGATGCTGAGCTGGACGCTGGAGCCGTTGACGGGCACCTGCGCGTAGTTCTCGCTCATCTCCAGCAGGTGACCCTTCGCGTCCCGGGGCGCCACCAGCTTGCCCGCGCGGCCCGCCAGCACTTGGTCGTAGGCGCGCTCGATGCCGAGCTGGCCCAGGCCGTCGATGTTCGTGAAGCCCAGAATCTGGCAGGCGAGGCTGCCGCGCGGATAGAAACGCCGCACCTCCGGCAGGAACTCCAGGCCTTCAAGGTCCATGGATTTCACGGCCGCGGCCTTGGAGGGCACGAGCTGGCGCTTGATCCAGACGAAGCTCTTCTTCTTCAGGAGGCGCGAAAGGATCTCAGCCTTGGACATCTCCAGCACGGGCGCCAGGCGCGCGGCCGCGTCGGACGCGGCTTTACGGTCCGGCTCGCCCCACTTCGCGGGCGCGTCCCGGTCCTGCTGATACTCCGGATAGAACGTGCGCGGGTCCGCGAAGAGGCTCTCCACCCGCAGGGAGATGGCGAGGCTGTCGCCCTTGCGGTCCCGCAGCTCGCCGCGGATGGGCATGATGTCCACGGTGGTGAGGTGCTGGCGCGCCGCGCGCTCGTGGTAGGCCCGGTGCTCCACCACCTGGAGCGAGAAGAGGCGCAGGAAGACGGCCGCGCCCCAGGCAGCCACGAAGGCGAAGACCCAGGGGCGCCGCAGGCCTTGGAGCTGGCGCGCCTCCGGCGCCCCCTCCATGAGGCGGCGCGGGTTTCTGGGAGAGGAGGAAAGCAGCGACATTCAGCGGGGCCAGCCACTCCAGCCTCAGGCCTCAGGCCTCAGGCCTCAAGCCCGGATTTCAGCGGTTCAACTCCTCCCAGGAGTTCACGGGGCGCAGCTTGGCCTCCCGCTGGTCCGCGGCGCTGAAGGCGCGCTGGATGAGGCGGCTCTGCTTCTTGGGCTGCATGCCCGCTTTGACGGCGTAGGACTGGATCTCCTCGTCGCGCTGCCAGCGGCTGCGCTCCAGCATGAGTTTGCGCTGGGTCTCCTGCTCCTGGTTGATGCGCGACTGGACCTCGTTCATCCGGTAGCCCAGCCGCACGGACTGGACCTTGAGATAGACGAGTGTCATCAGCGGCATGGCGATGGCGAGCGCGAGAAGCAGGAGGCGCAGGACGCCTTCGCTCTCGACTTGGCGGACCTGGGCGCGGTTTCCGAGCACCATGGCGGACCTCACTAAGATAAGCGTTCCGCCGCGCGCAGGCGGGCGGAACGGGACGGAGGATTGGCGGCGAGTTCGGCGCTGGAAGGCTCCAGGCCGCCGGGATGGACGAGTTTCACGACCTTGGGCAGCGGCTCCGGGGGTACGCGGTTCGGGCCGTCGTAGATGCCCGCGAGACGGCGGAAGGTCTGTTTGACGATCCGGTCCTCGAGGCTGTGGAAGCTGATGACGGCGAGACGGCCGCCGGGGCGGAGCGCGCGGACCGCCTCTTCAAGCGAAGAAGCCAGGCGCTCCAGCTCGCCGTTGACGGCGATGCGGATGGCCTGGAAGGTGCGCGTGGCAGGATCAGCGAGCCCCTTGCGCTTGGCCGGTTCCTTGGGGATGACCTTGTAGACGGCTTCCGCGAGATCGAGGGTCGTGGCGAGACGCCCCTCGTGCAACGCGGTGAGAACAGAGCGGGCGATGAGCTTGCCGAGGCGTTCCTCGCCGTAGGTCTTCAGGGCGAAGGCGAGGGTGTCCTCGTCCTGGCGCTGGATCCACTCCAGGGCCGTCATGCCGGACGCGGTGTCCATGCGCATGTCCAGGGGGCCTTCCTCGCGGAAGCTGAAACCGCGGGAGGCGGACTTGAGCTGGAAGCTGGAGACGCCGAGATCGGCGAGGATGGCGTCGAAGCCCTGCGGCGCGTGGCGCTCCTTCCAGTCCTGGAACTCCGGCTGGCGCCAGAGATCCTCGTAGGTGGAAGCAGTCACGGAAAAGCGGGGGTCATGGCCGAGGCGCGCTTGCGCCAAGGCCCGGGCCTCGGGGTCCCGGTCCACCCCCATGTACCGGGAATCGCCATCGCAGCGGCGGAGCAAAGCCTCCGCGTGGCCCCCGAGGCCCAGGGTGAGGTCGAGGATGCGGGCACCCGGCGGCAGCACCAGGGTGTCCAGCACCTCGTTGAGGAGCACTGGGATGTGGACAGGGATCGCGACCATCATCTAGATCCCCAGGTCCGCAAGTTGAGCCAGGTCTTCCGGCGTGAGCGGGTCGGCCACGAGGCGTTTCTCGAAGGCGCCGCGGTTCCAGATGGCGATGTGGTCCATCTGGCCCAGCACGGCGACCTCGCCCTTGAGCCCCGCGGATTCGCGGAGGATGGGCGGGATGACGAAGCGGCCCTGCGCGTCCGGCTCCACTTCGGAGCCGTAGTAGGCGGTCACTTCCAGGAACTTGCGCTTGGCGGGGTTGGTGGCGGGCAGTGCGGCGAGGCGGGCCTCAATGCCCTCCCAGACGGGCATGGGGTAGAAACGAGCGCTGAGGCCATCGACGGAGGTCAGGTAGTGGGCAGAGGCTCCCTGGCCCTCGCTCTTGGCGAAGGTTTCCAATTCGGCCTTGAAGGTTGAGGGGAGCTTGAGGCGTCCCTTCTCATCCACCGTGGCCGGGGAATTGCCGCGGAATCGCAGCATTCTCGGCGCCTTTCAACAAAGTGACCCGGGAGACGCTTTTGGATTGGAGAAGACCACTTTGATCCGCTTCATTCCATTTTTATCCACTGAGATCCACAACAGAATCTAGGAAAGGACCTAGCGACAACAAGGCAAAGAAAAGCGAAAGTTCGGCGTTGTTTCAGGGGATTCACGGGAAAAAGGCGCGAAATCCATTAATCTGACTCCATGTCAGCCCCCGGCCGGATCACGCCGCCCCTCCTCGCCCTGGCTTTGGCCATCACCGGCGCTTTGCTCGCCGCGCTTCTGCCCCATCCCCTCAAGCTGCTGATGGGCGGCCCCTTGCTCGCCATCGGCTTGGGCCTGCTGCTCTACCAGATGCTCGGGGCTGAAAGTCCCCACCAGCGCGCCCTGCGGCAATTGGAAGAAGAGCTGCTGGCGTTGCGCACTCAGGCGGAACGCGAAGACCAGCTCCGCAAGGGCATCCTGGCGAGCCTGAGGGAAGGCGTCCTCGTCTTCGGCGAAGACCGGCGGATGCTGCTGGCGAATCCGGCGGCCGCGCGGCTGCTGGGTTCAGGCAGCCGCCTCAATGAGGGCGCGGGGCTGGCCGAGGCCTTCCGCGACCCGGAATCACTCGCTCAGCTTGAAACCGCCTTCCGCGGCGAGGCCGTCCAGTGGACGCTCAAACGCGAGCCACGGGTGCTGCGCGTCCGCGCCCTGCCATTCCAGGCCGGGCTGGAGGCCCGCGGCGTGCTCATCACGCTGGATGATGTGACGCGCATGGAGGCTCTGGAGACCACGCGCCAGAAGTTCATCTCCAACGCCAGCCACGAACTGAAGACGCCCGTGACTGCCATCCGCATCGCGGCCGAGAATCTGCAGGACGGCGGATCCGTGGCGGCGGAAGGCGACTCCAGCCTCCGCACCATCTTCCGCGCCCTGGAGAAGATGACGCTGCTGCTGGACGATGTCTCGGAGCTGTCCCGCATCGAGACCGGGGCGCTGGTGCTGGAGCCCCGCGCCTTGCCCGTGGCGGGTTTCGCCCGGGAGCTGCTGGAGGATCTCGAACCGCAAGCTCGGACCAAGAAAGTGGGGCTCGCGCTCGATCTCGGGACCGGCGTGGAGGAGCTGCGCATCCAGGCGGACCCGCTGCGCCTGCACCAGCTCCTGGAGAACCTGCTCTCCAACGCCGTGAAGTTCAGTCCCGACGGGGCCGAAGTCCGCCTGGAGATCGCGCGGAACGGAACCTCCCTGCGGTGGACCATCCTCGATCAGGGCTCGGGCATCCCCGAATCGGAGCAGGCCCGCGTCTTCGAACGCTTCTACCGCACCAGCACAGCACGGGCTGTGCCCGGCACGGGCCTGGGACTCGCCATCGTCAAGCATCTCGCGCGGCTCATGGGCGGCGAGATCACGCTGCAAAGCGAAGCCGGCAAGGGCGCGGCGTTCACATTCAGGATGCCGTTATGAAAGCGGCTCTTCCTTGAAGTCCAGCATGTGCCCGCTCTTGCGGGCTTTGGTCTTCAGGTAGCGCAGGTTGTGGGGATTGGCTTCGAGCTGGTGGCGTTCGCGCTCGACTTCGATGCCCGCCTGCTCCAGCGCGCCGATCTTCTTGGGGTTGTTCGTCAGCAGCTTGATGCGGTGGATGCCGAAGAACTTCAGCATCTCCACGGCGCTGTCGTAGGTGCGCAGATCATCCGGGAAGCCCAGCGCGTGGTTGGCCTCCACCGTGTCCATGCCCTGCTCCTGGAGCGCGTAGGCCTTCAGCTTGTTCAGCAGGCCGATGCCGCGGCCTTCCTGACGCAGGTAGAGCACCATGCCGCCGTGCGCGGCGATGTGCTCCAGCGCCGCCTCCAACTGCTGGCGGCAGTCGCAACGGAGCGAACCCAGCACATCGCCGGTCCAGCACTCGCTGTGGATGCGGACGGGGATGCGCTTCCGCGCGTCTATCTCGCCGCAGACGATGGCCAGGTGCTCCTTGCCCGTGGCCTTCTCCAGGAAGCCGTAGACCGTGAAGGTGCCGTGGATGGTGGGCACCACCGCCTTCGCCACGAAGGGCACCTTCTCGCCCTCGAGCTTCCAGAGCAGCTCGAGTTTGGGGGCGGCAGGCGATTCCTTGGCCATGGTCAGTGTCCCTCGCTCCTGGGATGCGCCGGGTCCGGAAACCGTGACCCCGCGCCTTCCACCTTAGGCCAGATCCTTGCGGACTTGGTCACAGAGCGCCGTTTCAACGGTTTTCAGGGCTCCCGCCAAGGGCCCATGCAGTTTGGCGCCACTGGCCAGGCGGTGTCCGCCTCCGCCGAAAAGGCGGCAGACGGCGTTCACATCCACCCGCTCCCGGGACCTCAGGCTGATCTTGATGCGCCCGTCCGCCGTTTCGTAAAGCAGCACAGACACTTCGACACCCTTGAGGCGCATGGGCTGCTGCACCAGCTCGTCCAGATCCTCATGGTTCGCGCCACAGGCTTCCAAATCCGCCAGCGAGACGGTGACGAGGGCCACGCGGTTCTGTTCGACGAGCCGCAAGCCCTCCATGGCCCGGCCCCAGAGCTTCACCTTCTGCGGCGTGTCGGTGTGGTAAAGGCCCTGGAAGGTGCGCGCGGGCTCGGCGCCGGCCTCGATGAGCTCTGCGGCGGCGCGGTGCAGCTTGGGCGTGGCGTTGGAGAAGCGGAAGTTGCCTGTGTCCGCCACCATGCCCGTGTAGAGCGCGCGCACCATGGGCCCTGGCCAGGGCTTCGCCATGCGCGGGGCCACGAGATCAAAGACCAGCTCCGCGCTGGCGCTGGCGCTGGGATCGGTGAACTCCTGGTCGAAACCCTTGGGCGCGTCCTTGAGATGGTGGTCCAGGCAGACCCGTGTGGCCTTTGTGGATTCAAACGCCGCGTGCATGGGACCTAGGCGGTGGGGCTCGGAGGCGTCTGTCACGAGCCACACATCGGGCCATGTCGCGAGGTCCTTGTGCTTCCCTTCGGGTTCGTATGGCTCCGCCAGCCCCGTCTCATCCAGCCAGCGCAGGTTCTCGGGGATGGAGGGCGTCACCACCATCCGGGCCTCTTTGCCCAGAGAGCGGAGATACGCTGCGAGTCCGATGGACGCGCCGATGCCGTCCCCATCCGGATTCTCGTGCGTGGTCAGGAGGAAGCGCTGGTGGCTGTCGATGAAGGAGGCGAAACGGTCGAGCATGGGACGATTGTCTCACCACGGAGACCACGGAGCACACGGAGAAATCGCCATCCACTTCCGTACCCTCAGTGTTTCCCGTGGTGAATAGCGGTCCCTACAGCTGCTCCTTCTTGCTCTCCAGGCTCTTCGGCTTGAAGTTCTTCAGCTCGGCCACCACATCGGCCAGCATGGCGCGCTTGATGGCGTAAGGCAGGAAGGCGCTCTTGAAACCCATGATGATGAGCTCCTTGATCTCGTCCAGGGTGAAGCCCAGCTGCTCGTGAAGGATCAGGTACTCGTGGCTGACCGTGGTGTCCGTGACGAGGCGGTTGTCCGTGTTCACGGTCACGCGCAGGCCCAGGTCGTAGAAGAGCCGGATGGGATGGTCCGCCATCTTCTTCACGGCCTTGGTCTGCACATTGCTCGAGGGGCAGCACTCCAGCGGGATGCGATGGTCGTTCACATAGTTGAGGAGGTCGCCGTCCTCCACCAGCCGCACGCCGTGGCCGATGCGGTGGGCGCCGCAAAGATGGATGGCCTGGTGGATGCTCTCGGGCCCGTAAGCCTCGCCCGCATGGAGCGTGCAGTTGATGTTGTTGGCCAGCACCCGGCCGAAGGCCTCCCTGAACTTCTTCGCGGGAAAGTCCTCCTCCGCGCCCGCCAGATCGAAGCCCACCACACCCTTGTTCTTGAACGCCACGGTGAGATCCGCCAGCTTGTTGCTCATCTCGGGGCTGATGTGGCGGATGCCGCAGATGATGACGCCGAAGCGGATGCCGTACTGTTTCTGCGCCTTCTTCAAGCCCTCGATCACCGCCTGCACGATGGCCGTCAGCGTCAGGCCCTGCTGCTGGTGGAGGATGGGGCTGTAGCGCACCTCGATGTAGCGGACATTCTCCTTGGCCGCGTCCTCCGCCAGCTCGAAGGCCGTGCGGACGAGGCTCTCGTAGGTCTGCATGACCGAGAGCGTCACATCGAAGGCCTTGAGGTATTCCACGAGGCTCTTGCAGTCGTCGCCCACCGAGACGAAGGGCCGCAGCTTCTCCGGCGTGTCGCCGGGCAGCTTCACCTTCTGCTCCTCCGCCAGCTCCAGGATCGTGGCGATGCGCAGCGAACCGTCCAGGTGGACATGGAGATCCGTCTTGGGAAGACGTTGGATGTCGGAGAGCGTGAGTTTGGGCATGGGCCAAACTAGCGCCTCAAGCCTCAAGCCTCAAGCCTTCAGGCATTCAGCTGGCTCACTTTGTGGGCGAGAAAGAGCTCGTCTGCGCCGTTCTTCTGGCACTTCTCGCAGAGGCCGAAGATCTGGTGGCTGTGGTGGAGCGCCTTGAAGCGGTGCTCCTCGCAGATGCGGTCCTGCAGCTCTTCCAGGTCGGGCCGGTAGAACTCGATGATGGTGTGGCAGTTCAGGCAGATGAGGTGGTCGTGGTGCTCGTCGTGCCGCACGGCCTCGTAGTGGGCGTGCTGGTCGCCGAAGCTGCTCTTGCGGACGAGGCCCGCCTGCACCAGCAGGTCCAGGGTCCGGTAGACGGTGGCGCGGGAAATGTCCCGCCCCTGCCCCTTCTGGTTCATGTGGAGCTCATCGGCGTCGAAGTGGTGCTCTTCCGCGAACACGGCCTCCACGAGGCTGCGGCGCTCCTCCGTGAGCTTGAGGCTCCGGCCGCGCAGGAAGGCCTCGAAGCGGCCCTGGGCCTGCTGGAGATCCGCGGCTCGTTTGGTGGGGCGTTTGGTCATGGAGGCCTCGCGAAGATTCTACCTGAGAGTGTGTCTCAGGCTTCCCCAATCCAGGAACCGGGCCTACACTATCCGCATCCGTATACATACCGGGGGATCCCATGGCTTTCATCACCTTGAAAACGCCCGCGCTAAGCGGGGAGCAGAAAAAGCGCCTGGGAGACCGCGTTCTTTACGCGCTCCAGCAGGAAGGCATCGCTCCCGGCACGGTCGTGCTGCGTTATGAGGTCGAGAACGCCGACCTCTACATGGACGGCAGTTTGGTCGAAGCTCCCCGCCCCGCGCCCGCAGTGGTCCAGGCCCCGGTGTTCTCACTGGCCGCCACCCGGATGACGGAAGAGCCTGCCGCGAGGGAGGAGTCCCAGCATCCGGATTACAAGACCAAGGCCCGCCGCAACAAGAAGGAGCTGGAGGGCATCAAGGACAAGCTCGTGGACCTCCTCAAGCGCGATGGCAGCCTCAGCAGCTTCGACGCCCAGAAGAAGCTGAAGCTGGACGACTGCGACTGGGCCCCCAACACCCTGCGCCGCCTCTTCAGCGAACTCATCGAGTCCGGCGAGGTCCGCAAGGAGGGCGAGAAGCGCGGCACCCGCTACCACTGGGCCGCGAAGGGCAAAGAAGAACTGCCCCCCGCCAAGCTCGTGAAGAGCGACCACCCGGAGTGAAGCCTCCGCCTCGCGCGAAAACGGCCCCGAAAAGGGGCCGTTCGCTTTTTGGCTACACCGTCAGCGCTTCTTCAATCCCTGCCGCACGACCCGCTCCACTTCCTCCGCCTTGCGGGGCAAGCGCGCGCTGAGATTCTCCGGGCCTCCAGCGGTGATGAGGATGTCGTCCTCGATCCTGATCCCGATGCCCTGCCACTTGGGGTCCACGCCCTCGGCGCCCTTGGGGATGTAGATGCCGGGCTCCATGGTGAGCACCATGCCGGGCTCCAGCTTGCGCGAACCGCCACGGGGGTAGATCGCATCGCCCTTGCCGTAGCTTCCGGCGTCGTGGACATCCAGCCCCACCCAGTGGCTCACGCCGTGGGGAAGGAAGCGCTTCCACTCCATCTTCTTGTAGACCTCCTCCTTGTCCCCTTGGAGGATGCCCAAGTCAACCAGGCCATCGCTGATGATGCGGGTCGCCGCGTACATGCTGGCGATGTGCGGATTACCCACCTTCATCTCCGCGATGCCCGCATCCTGGGCTTTGAGGACGAGGTCGTAGAGGGCGCGCTGCTCGGAAGAGTAGGTGCCGCCTGCGGGCCAGGTGCGCGTGATATCGGAGGCGTAGAATCCCAACTCCGCGCCCGCGTCCATGAGGACGAGGCTGCCCGGCGTGATGGGCTGGTCGTTGAAGGGGTAGTGCAGCGTGCAGCCGTCGTTGCCGGCGCCCGCGATGGTGTCGTAGGCGAGGAAGCGCGCACCCAGCGACCGCACCGCGCCTTCGAATGCGCCCGCCACCTGGCCTTCGTTGACGAAACGCGGGCTGCCCTTCATGGCCGCGAGATGGCCCTCGATGCTGACTTCCACGGCCTTGCGGATCATGTCGATCTCGGCAGGCTGCTTGATGACGCGCATCTCAGCGAGGGTGGCGCGGCCGTCCACGAGGATCTTGTCCCCGCCGTTCCAGTTGCGAGTGCCCTTCGGATAGGCTGCATCGAGGATCCGGTCGCGGAACGCTTCATCGAAGTTATCAATGAAGACGATGCGCTTGGCGTTCCGGAGGGCGGAAGCCAGCGCCTTGTCGGCCGCCGAGGAACCGGGGCCCGCCTCCCCCTCATCAAAGGCGAAGGCCTCATCCGCGCCCATGGCCTTGGCACCATCCACGCCCAGGCGCGGCCCCGTCCAGGTCTCCCGCTTGGGATCGCGCGGCTGCACGAGCAGCGTGTACTTGCCCGTGTCGCCGTCAATCAGCGCGACCGCGTTCTCCTCCTCCACTCCCGTGAGGTAGTAGAAGTCCGAATCCTGGCGGTAGGCGTGGTCCGAGTCGCCGTTCGCGGGCTGCACCGGCATGGACTTGATGACCGCCAGTGTGCCCGGTCCCATGGCCTTCATGCCCTGCAGCAGCCGCGCCCGATTGCCCGCGAAGAACGAAGCGGGAAGGCGCACATGATGCCAACCGGCTGGGGGGACGGGTGATTGAGCAACCAGAGCAGGCGCGATGAGAAGAGCGAGAGAGCTTCGCATGAGGACCTCGTGCCGCTAGGTATACCTCAAATCCGCCAACGGCGAAGCACCATTCCGTAGCTGGCGTAGCCCAGCACCAGCACCACGAACGCGAGGCGGATGCCGCACAACTCCACGAGCGCGCTGCCCGCGAAGGGGCCCACCACCATGCCCACGGCGTAGGCGATGTTCAGAAGCGCGAAGCCCGACCCGTAGTCCGTGCGGCCCAGACTCTCCACCGCATCCGCCACAGCGGGACCGCACGGCGCCATGACAAAGCTGGCTGTGGCGCCAAGCAGCACCAGCGCGGCGATGACGGTGCCCATGCCCGGCATGAAAACCGGCAGCGGCAACGCCACGAGGCAGAGCGCCAAGCCGATGCGGAGCACCTTCACGCGGCCGATGCGGTCTGAGAGTCGGCCCAACAACGGCGACGCGCAGGTGTGGCTCAGGGCCGCGGCAGCGAAGCAGAGGCCGATGGCGGCGGGGCCCAACCCCAGCTTGCCGCTCAGATGCAGAGGCAGCGTGGATTCGATGAGCGCCCAAAGACCGGAGGCCAGCACCATGGCGCCCGTGAAGGCGCGGATGAGGGGATGGGCCAGCAGCGCGCGCCAGGGGATGGGACCGGACGGCGCCCGTTCGCCATCCTTGAGGAGGAAGGCCCGCCCCGCAGCATCCAGCAGCACCAGCGCCGCGCCGACGAGGAAGGGCGCGCGCGGGCCCGCGCGCTGGTCGAGGAAGCCCGATAACGGCGGTCCCATGAGCGCGCCCACATTGGCGGCGGCGAAGGCCAGACCCATGGCCCTGCCCCGCTCCTCGGGTCCGAAATGATCCGCCAGCAACGCCATGCCCGGCAGCCAAGTGGCCGCGCCCGCCACGCCTTGCAGCGCCCGTGCGAGCACGAGCAACCAATAGGCCTTCGTGAAGGCGAAGAGCACCGTGGTGGCGCCCAGCCCCAGCAGCCCGATGAGCATCACGGAGCGGCGGCCGTGCTTGTCCGTGAGCCGCCCCACCGGCAGCGTCGCCGCCAGCAGGGCGACGGCGTAGCTGCCGAAGAGGATGCCCACCCGCATCTGGCTGAGGTGCAGCTCCGCCGCATAGCGCGGCAGGAGCGGCACCAGCAGATAGTAGAGAAGCATGTCCGTGAAGAACGCCAGGCCGGTGACGGCCAAGGCGGCGGTGGAGGGTTTCAAACGCATCCCTCAAGCATCGCGCGCCATCTCCACTTTCGGATAGGCCACGCGGAACCCGCAGGCCTCATAGGCCCGCTGGCTGGGGGTGGAGGGCAGCGTGCTGGCGGTGGCGATATCGCAGCCACGCTCCTTCGCGGCGAGGAGCCGCACTCGGATGAGCGCCTTCTGCAGGCCCCGTCCGCGGAAGCGCGGCAGCACGGCGTCCCCGCCGAGCATGGCCACGCCGTCGTTCCACCCGAGCGTGGCGCCGCCCGCGGGCTCGCCCTCGATGAAGGCGAGGTAGCGCAGGCTGTCCGCCACGCCATCGGGGGTCGTGAAAGGCGGATCGAATTCCTGCCACTCATCCCGTTCGAAGAAACCCGCTCCCACGACGCGGGATTGCAGATCCGATTCGCCCGTTCGGATGGGACGGATTTCAAACGCGGGATCAGGATCCTCGATCCTTTCGAGGTCATGCGTGAGCTGCTGCTGGAACTGATGCACGCGGTAGCCGCGTGCCGCCAGCAAGGGCCAAAGAGCTTCACTGGCCCCTGGGCTCAGCTCAAGGACCGAGGGGTTGCCGAGGAAGACCTCGACCTCCTCAATCGCCGTTTCAGAAATGGGCTCGACGAGACCCAGCGCCTGATTGAGCGGATGGCCTGCGCCGCGGAAGTGGGCGAAGCCCCCTCCCACGGAGAGGCTTCGGCCTCCCGCGGCGAGATTGAACCGGTCGTTCTGGCGCGCCTGCGCGCGTTCGAGACGATGGATGAGAGCGTTCAGATCGAATGACATGGATTCTCCAGGAATGGGGATATCAGCCGCCTTCCGGCAGCGCGTTCAGGACCAGGAAGTCCGCCCGCTAGGAGCGGACGGGACTCACGCCAAGGTCAGGCGTGGTCGGGATCAACTGGTTGAAACAGCGCAGAGGCCTACTCGAAGAAGCGTTAAGACTAGCAGAAAGCGCGGCCCCCTTTTGGGGGCCGCGGTGGACCGGTAAGCCGGGTTCTGTCGTGGAGCGTCATTCCTCTGGGATGGAGATCACTCGCCACCTCTAGCGACCTACCCGCCGGCTCGATCGGGCCAATCCTCGCTCCTTCGCAGGAGTACGCCGGCTTATTTGGTCTTGCTCCGTGGGGGGTTTGCCTTGCCCGTCCCGTCTCCGGTCCGGCGGTGGGCTCTTACTCCACCGTTTCACCCTTGCCTGTGCCTTGCGGCCATCGGCGGTCTCTTCTCTGTTGCACTTTCCGTCGGGTCACCCCGCCCTGCCGTTAGCAGGCCCACTGCCCTGCGGAGCCCGGACTTTCCTCTGTCCCGAAGAACAGCGACGCCCTAGTCCACACACCCAGTCTAAGCGCCTTCAGTCCGTCAGGACCATCGCAACCCTCAGGCCTGGCACGGCCTCCTTCAGCAGGCTCAAGATGTCCATGGCCCTCTGGAGCGGCTGATCGCGGTCCATGCGGAGTGAAACGGCCTTGGCTTCCGGCGGCCGGCCGGACAACAGGACCGCCGCACGGATGCCCAGTTCCCAGACTGGCACGGGCCTGCCCTCCAACAGGAGGATGCCCGCCGCGTTCAAGACGAGCGTGAGGGGCTCCACGGCATCTCCCCTCAACGCAGCACGAAGTTCAGGGTCAGCAGGAAGGTCGCCGCCACGGGCTGGCCGTTCTGGCGGGCGGGCTCGAAGCGCCATTGGCGGGCGGCCTTCAGCGCAGGGGCCTGCAAGGTGGGAATGCCCGAGACCGCCTGCACATCCGATGGCAGGCCCCGCTCGTTGATGGTCATGCGGATCACCACCTGGCCCTGCTGATGGGCCATCTTCGCGAGAGGCGGATAGACGGGATTCACCTGGTAGAGCACACGCACGGCATCGCCCGATAGCGAGATGGGTCCGCTCGTGGTGCCGGGACCATCGGCAGGATTCGAGACCGGCGAGGTCGCCGTGAGAGCGGGCGGATCGTGGGACATGTCCCGGCTGGGCATCGCGACCGGCGTCTCCAGGTTGTTGGCGGGAGGCGCGATGGCGGGCACATCGGTCATCTTCGGTGGCGCGATGGCATGGGGTGTCGCGGGCGTGGCAACCATCGGCGCGGGGTCGAAGACGACGACTGGCCCCATGGGCTGAGGCGGTGCCACGGCCACCACCGCGCCCGCGCGGGCCAGCCAGAAGAGGCCGCCGCCGAGAATGGCGTAGACCATCGCCGAGATCGCCGCGCTCCGGCGCCGGTCCGTGGGCGGGGCGACGCTCAGCACCGCGTGGGGCTGGAGCGTGGGCGGGAGTTGGGCAGGCCGAAGGCCGGGCTGCAGAGTCAGCGTGGTCATGGGAGACCTCCAGAAAAGGCATCCGGAATGCGGGCGACGGCGCCGGGATGGCGCTCGCCGTTCACGGAATCCAAAGAGCAGGTGCGCCCATCATGGGATGCATGCGCCGGGCGTCAACCGTGCAGGCACAGAATTCACCGGGTCCTGATGAAGCCACGCGTTCTGTGACGGCTCCGTGAGATTCAGGGCTTCCAACGCGCCTTCGTCACAGCGCGGGATGACTCAGAGCGTGCGGAAGAGCACCTCGTAGCTCTTCGGCATCCCGCCCAGCTCCGACATCACGCGGTTCCGCAACAGCGAGGTGACAGCCGCCTGCGCTTCATCCCCAGGATCCCAGACGGGCGCCTCCTCCGCCGAGGCCATGCGCAACCGCTTGAGGTATTCGCGCACACCGGGCGGTAACGATTCGGAGCGGTCCACGGGCGTGCAGCTGGCGCAGGCCCAGCCGCGCTCATCCAGCAGCACGAGCGGCGCGGACGCGTTGCCGCAACGGCCGCAGGCGCGTGGGTGCGGCAGAAGCCCCAGGCAATGGAGCAGCCAATGCTCCGCATAGGCGAGGACGCCCAGCGCGTTGTCCGGCTTCTGCTTCAGCGCGCGGCCGCAGGCCGAGAGGAGACGGTAGAGCCGCTCGTCCTCCATGCCCTCCTTGGCGATGCGGTCGAAGAGATCCGCCAGGCAGGCGATGACGAGACTGGATTCCAGATGCCCCAGCGTGATGGGGCTCGAGGCCAGCTCGCAGCGCGTGATGCGCCGCAGCTCCGCCTGCTCCTTGCCGAAGAAAGTGACGCGCACCGCGCCCAGGGGCTCGAAGGCCGCCACCCACTTGGCGGAAGGCTTCTTCGCGCCCTTCGCCAAGCCGGAGATGCGCTCGCCATGCTCCGTGAGGAACGAGACCACGGCACTGCCATCGGGCAGCGAAGTGGGGCGGAGCACGATGGCGTCGAAGGTCCGGAGCACCAGGAAAGTCTACGGGGCTTCAACCTCCGGGAACGCCCCGTGTCTCACATGGCGAGGTTTCCCCGGAGGTTCCCATGCGCCCCCTCGCCATCCTGCTCGCCGCCGCCCTTCCCCTCGCCGCCCAAGCGCCTGCACCTGCGCCTGCACCTGCGCCTGCACCTGCGCCCGCTCCCCAGACCCGCGCCGCCACGGTCCTGGGCCTGACGCCGGAGCAGCAGGCCCAGCGAAAGGCCATCTTTGAGAAGTACCGGGACGGGGCCCGCGCAAGCCACGAGGCCGCCCGCGCCCAGACCCAGGCTTTCCGCACCGCCATGGAGGACCCCAAGGCCAGCGAGGCCCAGCTCCGCCAAGCCTTCGACCAGATGAACGCCCAGCGCTTCCAGGCCATGATCCAGCATCGCGCCATGCGCCAGGAGATGCGCGCCGTCCTCACGCCGGATCAGCAGGCGAAGGCCGACACCCTGAAGGCCCAGTTCCGCGAGCGCCGCCACGCGCGCATGGAACGCCGCATCCAGTGGATGCAGAAGCGCCTGGACCAGAATCAGTAGCCAGTAAGCTGGGGGGATGATCCTCCGCCCCCTTCTCGCCGCCGCCTTCTCGCTCGTCCTGTCCAGCCAGACCACGCAGTACCGGCAATGGATGGGAGGCCGTGAGGTCGGCGGCGCCGAGGATGTCGTGGAATCCGCGAAGGGCGCGAAGACGATCCGCCATCGCGAATGGGTGAAGCTGGACCGCTTCGGCATGGAGATCCGCCAGGACCTGGCGCAGACGGCGGCAAAGGCCGCTGACGGCTCCATCGCCTTCACCTGGTCCGTGAAGCTGTCCGACATGCCGCTCGAAGGGACCGCGAGCTGGTCGCCCTCCAAGCCCGGCACGCTCCAAGTCGCGCCCAGCGGCGGCGCGGCGCAGGAGGTGGCCGTGCCCGAAGGCGCCATACTCTGGCCGGAAGATGAAGACGCCGCCCTGATGAAGGCCGCGAAGGACCGCGCGCCGCTGCGCTTCTCCTCCTTCAGCTTTCCCACCTCGACCTGGGCCGTGCGTGATTTGAAGCTTGTCGGGCCTGACCCGCTCCCAGGCTTTCCCGATGCCGTGAAGTTCGCGGGCACGGATACCGAAGGCGGGACTGCCGCGCCCCTGGAGCTCTGGGCTTCACCGGTCATGGGCGAGTTGAAGGAACACAGCCAGCTGGGCGGCATGGATCTCTGGCTCCAGCGCACGGAGCTGCCCCCGCCCGGCGGGCCCGAGCAGGCTAGCCTCTTCGACCGCAGCGTGCAGCCGCTCGCGCCCGACCCCTTCCGCGCCTGGCGGCCCTCCGTAAGGGTGCGTTACGAGGGCGGCACCGCGCCGGACCTTCCTGACACGGCGCAGCAGAAGAAGACCGCGCCCGCCACCTGGCTGCTCACCCGCGCCCAGCTGCCTGATGCAGCGGAGTCAGCCGAGATGCCAGGGTCGTCTTCCAAGGAGGATGCGCCCTACCTGGCGGCGACGCCGCTCGTGCAGTTCAAGGACCCCGCCTTCAACGGGCTCGTCGCCCGCATGGCGCTGAAACCGGGCCTGAGTCGCTGGCAACTGGCCCAAACCGTCACAGACTTCGTCTTCACCTTCATCCGCGAAAAGGACTACAGCGTGGGTTTCGCCTCCGCGTTGGAGGTCTGCAAGAACCCCAAGGGCGACTGCACCGAGCACGGCGTCCTGGCCGTGGCCCTCCTCCGCAAGCTGGGCGTGCCCGCACGGGGTGTGCTGGGGTGGGTGGCCGTCGACCGCATGCTGGGCATGCACTTCTGGGTGGAAGTGAAACTGAAAGGCCGCTGGGTCCCCGTGGATCCCACGCTGGATGAAGTCCCGGCTTCGGCCTTCCACATCGCACTGGGTTCCACAGATCTCGCTGATCTCGGGAGCCTGGGCTGGGACAAGCTCATGACAGCGCTGGGTGGCGGCACCTTCGTGACGATGGATGACGCGGCGCCCGCCACCGCGGGCAACAGCGTGCTGGCGCCGGACGGCACGCGCCTCACCTGGCCCGGCGCGAAGTGGATCGTCGAACGGGGAATCCTCTCTGTCACGACCCCGGACCATGGCATCCACGCGGTCCAAGCCCGTACGCGCCCCATCGAAGTCGAGTTGAAGAACGCGCGCAAACTCCAGGGCGCCCGCAGCCGCCGCAACGGATGGTGGGACGCCAGGAGCCGCCTCCTGTTCATGGATCTGGGCCATCGCCGCTGGCTCCAGGTGGACCGTTGCACCGAGGCCCAGGCCTTTGCGGCCCTGGACGCCCTGGAAGTCCATTAGGGGAGACAGCCCGCTCGTGGGACTCTGGAGGGTCCGGAGTCCTCTTGCCCGCCATCGCCCTCAGCTTCGTCAATGTCACCAAGCGCTACGGCGCGCGCGCCATCCTGGACGGGCTCAGCTTCGGCCTCATGCAGGGCGAGAAGGTGGGCCTCATCGGCCGCAACGGCGCGGGCAAGACGACGCTCTTCAAGCTGCTCTCCGGCGAGGACCATCCGGATGTCGGCGAAGTCATCGTCACCAGCGGCCAAAGCATCGCCCGCCTGAGCCAGGAGCCCGTCTTCGCGACGGGCATGACCGTGCGGGACGCGTTGGAATCCGCGGTGGCCGACCATCGCGCGTTGCTGGAGCGACATGTCGCCATCCACGACCGGCTGGAATCCGCCAGCGGCGCCGAAGCCGACAAGCTCCACACGGAACTGGAAGCCGTCGAGCATCGCCTCCATGATCTGGGCTGGGATCTGGCCCCGCGCGTCTCCGAGGCCGCCACCTTCTGGGGGCTCCTGGACCTCGACGCGACGGTCGAATCCCTCTCCGGCGGCTGGCGCAAGCGTGTGGCCCTGGCCCAGGCCTGGTTGCGGCAGCCCGATGTGCTGGTGCTGGACGAACCCACCAACCATCTCGATCCCGACCAGGTGGAGCGCCTGCAGGCCTGGCTCCAGGCCTTCTCCGGCGCGCTGCTGCTCATCACCCACGACCGCCAGCTGCTGGATGCCGTGGCGGACCGCATGATCGAGCTGGAGAACGGCAAGGCCGTTTCCTATGAGGGCGGCTACAGCGACTACCTGCTGCTGAAGGCCGATCAGGACTTCCGAGAGGCGCGGCTAACGGACCACATGCAGAACCGCCTCCGCACGGAGCTGGCCTGGCTGCGGCGCGGCGCCAAGGCCCGCACCCGGAAATCGAAGCTGCGCATCGAGGAAGTCCTCGACCTGAAAGACGATGTGGCGGACCGCACGCGAGTCGCATCCAGACAGTCCCTCACCTTCCAAAGCGGCGCCAACCGCAGCGACGCCCTCCTCAACGGCCGCGGCCTCTGCTTCGCCTACCCAGGTGCGAAGGAGCTGCTGGACGGCCTCGACCTCGTGCTCCAGCGGGGCATGCGCATCGCGCTGCTGGGCCCCAACGGCTGCGGCAAATCCACGCTGCTGAAACTGCTGCTCGGAGAGCTGGAACCTACGGATGGCGAACTGTCCCGCCATCCCAAGCTGAAGATCACCACCCTCAGCCAGGGTCGTGGCGAACTGGACGGCGGCCGCGACCTGCTCTGGAACCTCTGCGAAGGCGCGCCCACCGTGGCCCTGGGCGAGTCCATCACGCCCAGCCATGTCTACCTCTCCCGCTTCGGCTTCCCCGTGCCGGATCAGAAGCGCGACACCGCGAGTCTCAGCGGCGGCGAACGAAACCGCCTCCTCCTCGCCAAGGCGATGCTCAACCCCGCGGACCTGCTGGTGCTGGACGAGCCCACCAACGACCTCGACATCCCCACCCTTCAGAACCTGGAAGAAGCCCTGCGCAGCTTCCCCGGCACCCTGCTCCTCGTGAGTCACGACCGCTTCTTCCTGGACCAGGTGGCCACGCACACACTGGCCTGGAACGCGGGCGCGCCGCGCTGGGAGCTGTACGAAGGCAATCCCACGACGGTGAAGGACCTCCGCGCGGCGCGGGCAGCCGAGGCCACGGCTACCGGCCTCCGGCCACCAGCCGCCGAAAACAGATCGAGCGCTCCGGCCAAAGCGAAGAAACCCGGCCTTTCACAGAAGGAACAGCGGCGCCTCGCGGAAGTCGAGACGGCCATGGCCGCGCTGCATCTGCGCGTCGAGGCTCTCGATGCAGTCCTCGCGGATCCCGCGGCCTTCCTCACGGCCGAAGCCCCTGGCCATGAGGCCCTCAAGAGTCGCGACGCCACGAAGGCCGAGCTTGAGACGCTTGAGATGGAATGGCTGGAACTCGAAGAAAAACGGGCCGAGGCTTGAAACACGCCCAACCGAAAATTGCGTTTGCCTGATCTCCCCTGCCAGGCCAGAGTTCTTATCTATAAAGCCCTTTCCATACCAAGCCTCCGGGGAGCCCATGGGAACCATCATCCTCGTCATCCTCGCAGTCCTTGTCTTCTTCACCCTCGCCCTTTACGGCGTCCGCATCGAAGAAAACCGGAGAAAGGAACGGAGAGAGCGTGACCTCCCCGTTCCCGTCGAACGGAGAATCCAAGACCGCCGGAAGAAGAGCCTCGTCCGCCAGCTCGGCTGGGTCCTGCGGTCCCTGAAGTCGAAGTTCACGCGGTGAGAGTCATTCTCTTCGGAGCCACGGGCATGGTGGGCCAAGGTGCCCTCCGCGAATGCCTGCTCGATGAGGAGGTCGAGGCCATCCTCGCGGTAGGGCGGACGCGCACTGGGCAGCAGGATCCCAAGCTCCGCCAAGTAGTGCATGCAGACCTGTATGACTTCACGGCCGTCGAAGGCGATCTCACCGGCTATGACGCCTGCTTCTTCTGCTTGGGCGCCACCTCATCCGGCTTGACAGAGGCTCAGTACCGGCACATCACCGTGGATATCGCCATGTCGGCAGGTCGGACTCTGGCGAAGCTCAATCCCGCCATGACCTTCGTCTTCATCTCCGGCGCAGGCGCAGACAGCACCGGAACCAGCCGAACCATGTGGGCCCGCGTGAAAGGCGAAGCCGAGAACGCCATCCTCGCCCTGCCCTTCAAAGCCGCCTACGCCTTCCGACCCGCCTTCATCCAGCCGATGCACGGCATCCAATCCAAGACCCGCAGCTACCGCATCCTCTACGCCCTCGCCCGGCCGCTCATGCCGTTGGTGAAGTGGCTCTTCCCCGGATCCGTAACCACCACCGAGCGGCTGGGGCGAGCAATGATCAAAGCTGTTCAACATGGCGCACCAAAGCGGATCTTGGAATCAGCGGATATCAACGCTTTGTAGCAAACTCTGCGGCTTTGGCGTCCCTACGCATTTGAAAATTCGCCGCCTATGCGGCGTTTTTCAAATGCACTCGGGCGTTCAAACCGCTCCGGGCCTCGCACGCGTAACGGCACGACCCACACCTAACAAAAAACCCCGCGTTGGGCGGGGTCGTTTACTTGGTGCACCCGGAGTGGAGGCTCCGCCTCCAGGAGCCGCAGGCGACTGGGAGGACAGCGCGGGGCGCTGTCCGATAGGCGGAGGGAACGCCCGAGGGCGTGAGAAGCGCTCCGGCCCATCACGCGGGACTCGTCGACCCACACAAACGAAAACCCCCCGCGTGAAGCGGGGGAGATGTTGGTGCACCCGGAGCGATTCGAACGCCCGACCTACAGGTTCGTAGCCTGTTGCTCTATCCAGCTGAGCTACGGGTGCCGGAAGGACCATTCTATCGAACGGGCCTTCATTGTCCATCCCAAAGACGCAGCGGGACCGTGGCGGACGCGGGGCAAGGGTCGCCGGTCAGGTCGGTGGCCAGCTTGGCCATGAGGGCCCGGGCGGTGGTGAGCTTGCCGCCCAGGACGAGGCGCAGGTTCCCGAAACGGGGGTGGGTCTCCAGGACGGCCTCGCGGCTCAGCTTGTCCGTGCCCCCCTTGGCGGCCACCAGCGGCCGCACGCCCAGCTCTTCGGCCACCACCGGCAGCTCCCGCCAGGCGGTACCGGGGATGATGCGGCCCAGCACATTGAAGAGGTCTTCCCGCTCGGATTCCACGATGGGCACCCAGCCGTCCTCCACCTCGCGCTCGGTGGTGCCCACCTGGAGGAGGCCATCGCGGGGAATGGCGAAGAGGATGCGGCCCTTGCTGCGCATCATGGCCCAGGGGCGCTGGCAGCGCTCCAACGGCGTGCCCTTGGGGTCGAACCAGAGGTGGATGCCGCTGGAGAGCCGCAGGCGTTTCGAGTCCTCGTTGAACCAGGTCTTCATGCAACGGTCCATCCAGGGGCCCAGCGCGAAGACGAACTGCTTCGCGGCCACGACGCGTAGACTTCCATCGCGGCGGTCGCGCAGCTTGACGGTCTTCAGCCCGCCGCCTGCGTCCTCGAAGCCTTCGATCTCATGGAAGTCCAGCAGCGTCGCGGCGCTGCTGGCCATCATGTCCCGCACGAGGTCACGGTCATGGGTGATGAGGTCGGCGTAGGCCACGGCGCCACGGAACTTCGTGCGCAGGGCGCGGGGATCCGCGAAAAAGGACTGGCGTGGCACGGCGCCCAGCTCCAGGGACTCAGGCCAGCCGGGGCGTTCGGAACCCCACCGGTCGTAGAAACCGATGCCCACGCGGTGGGTGAAGCCCTCCCAGATCCCGCGGTGCGGCATCCAGAAAGCCTCCCACCGGTTCCGCGTGGGCGCGATGCGGGCCCAGGTGGCGCGCTCGCGGAGACCTTCTTTCATCTGCGTGATGTCGCCCGTCTGGAGGTAACGGATGCCGCCATGGAGCAGCTGGCTGGACCACTGGCTGGTGCCGCCGCCCACGGCCCCCTTGTCAATGACGGCGCAGGCCACCCCGCGAAGCGTCAA
>DASRXV010000080.1:0-2976 GCA_035687325.1 Holophagaceae bacterium | reverse complement strand
GTGGTTGCTGGCGGGGTTCGCGCCGATGACGAGGGCGAAGTCGGCCTTGTCGAGATCATCCAGCGAGATGCTGGCGGTGCCGCTGCCGTAGACCTGGTTCAGCGCCACGCCGCTGGCCTGGTGGCAGTAGAAGGAGCAGTTGTGGATGTTCGCGGTGCCGTAGGCGCGGGCCACGAGTTGGAGCAGGAAGGCCGCCTCGTTGCTGCTTCGCCCCGAGCTGTAGACGAAGGCCTCGTCGGGCTTGGTCGTTTGGAACGCCACGCCCGTCTCGCGCATGGCCTCGTCCCAGCTCACGCGGCGGAAATGCGTGTCGCCGGGCTCCGCCATGAGGGGGAAGGCGAGGCGGCCCAGGTCCTCCAGCTGCTTCGGTGTCATGAAGGCCATGCGAGCGATGGGCGTGGCGCGGAAGAATGATTCGGGGATGGCGGCCTGCATGTCCCCGGCCTGGGCCTGCACACTCTTCTTGCAGACCTCCGGGAAGTGGCCGGCCTCGTTCACCATGCCGCCCCGGGCGCCACCCATGCCCACCGCGCAGGTCTTGCACGCGTTCTTCGAGCGCATGCGCTTCCAGAGCTTCCACAGCCCCACATGCTGTCCCTTCTTCAGGACGTAGCGGAGCGCGGCAAAGCCGCCGGCGGCGGAGACACGGGGAGTGGCCATGGAGAAAGTCTAATTCACCACGGAGAACGCTGAGGACACGGAGTCCAGTTTTTCTTCTCCGTGCTCTCAGTGTTCTCTGCGGTGAGGACTCTTTATCCGTTCACGAGGGTCTTCAACCCGTCCTTGAACAGCACATCCACTTTCTTGCCGAGGCGTTTCATGACGCGGCCGAGGCCGAAGCTCGGGTGGTCCAGCCACTGGCCTTCCTCGAAGCGGGTGGCGACGGCGTAGGGCCGCGCGCTGGCGCCGCCTTGTTCCTCGATCATGAGGCGCTGGAACTGGCTGCCGCCCGAAGCGGGGCGGGACGCGGCCACACGCGGCGGGCGGGGGCCGGTCTCCACCTTCGGCTTGTCGAGGCGGAACTTGTGCTTGGAGTTGCAGGCCATGCAGATGAGATCCAGCGGCACGCCGTCCGTGATCGTCACCACGCGGTGCCGCGTCTCCTGCTTGCAACGGCCGCACCAGGCGTCCAGGTCCATGCCGGCGTAATAGGACTTCGTCATGTCGCCATCATCCCAGCAATGCGGAGACCTGCGCGAGGCGGGCCTGTTTTTCTTCAGCCATGGCCATGGCCTTCTCGACCTCGTCGGCTGGAGCCTTCTCGAGGTAGCGCGCATTGCCGAGGCGGCCCTGGAGGGCCTGGAGCTCCTGCTGCAGTTTCTCGCGTTCCTTCTCGAGCTTGGTCTTTTCAGCCGCCGGATCCTTGAGGCCCGCCAGCTCCAGGGCCACGGCTCCCCCGGTGATCACGGCGACCGCGCGGGTCGACGAGGCGAGGTCGCCGTCCACGAAGGCGACGCTTTCCAGGCGGGCGATGGACTTCAGGGCCTCCGCGAAGGGGGCCAGGCGCTTCACGGTGCAGAGGGCCGCCACGCGCTTGGCCGGGTCCACGCCGTTCTCGGCCTTGAGGCGCAGCATGGTGCTGAGCGCTTCCTGGAAGGCCGGGACGAGGGTGGCATCGCCGCCCCGTTTCGCCAGCAGTGGGTGTTGCAGGGGCCAGCTCCGATCCGCCAGCAGGGCGGGCTCGCCGCTGGCGAGGCGCCCGGTCATGACGGCTTCGTGGATCTCCTCCGTGAGGAAGGGCACGAAAGGGTGCAGGGCCCGTAGCAGGATGTCGAGGAAGTGGAGGATGGCTGCCTTCTGCGCCGCCGTGCCGCTCATGAGCTGCACCTTGGCGAGCTCGATGTAGGTGCCGCAGAAATCGTCGTAGACCAGGTGGTAGAGGCGGTCGGCCGCATCATGGAATCGGAAGGCCTCCAAGGCCTCATCCACGGCGCCCAGCTCATCTCGCAAGCGGCCGGTCATCCAGAATTCGGCCTCGCCCAGCGCCGGTTCCATCGCCGATGTCACTTCGTCCGTGAGGTTCATCTGCACGAAGCGGGCGGCGTTCCAGAGCTTGTTGCAGAAGTTGCGGCTGGCTTCGAGCCGCGCCGTGCTCATGGCGATGTCCGTGCCCGGCGCGGCCATGATGGCCAGCGAGAAACGCAGGGCGTCCGTTCCGTACTCGTCCATCACCTCGAGCGGATCGATGACATTGCCCTTGGTCTTGGACATCTTCTGCCCGCTGGCGTCGCGGACGAGGCTGTTGAAGTAGACCTTGCGGAAGGGCACTTCGCCCATCCAGGTGAGGCCCGCCATGGCCATGCGCGCGACCCAGAAGAAAAGGATGTCGTAGCCGGTGATGAGGACCGAGGTGGGGTAATAGCGCTTGAGGTCTGGCGTCTCGTCGGGCCAGCCGAAGACGCTGAAGGGCCACAGGGCGGAGGAGAACCAGGTGTCCAGCGTGTCGGGATCCTGCGTGAGCTCCATCGCGCCGCACTTGGCGCAGGCCGATGGCGCCTCCATCTCCACATGCAGGTGCCCGCACTTGGCGCAGCTCCACGCGGGGATGCGATGGCCCCACACCAGCTGGCGGCTGATGCACCAGTCCTGGATGTTCGTGAGCCAGTGCTCCCACACGGCCGCATGGTGTTCGGGCGTGAAGGCGATGCGGCCTTCGCGCACGGCGTCCAGAGCCTTCGCGGCGGCCTCCTTCACATCCATGAACCATTGCTCGCTCACGAGCGGCTCCAGCACGGCGCCGCTGCGGTCGCTGAGGGCGATCTTGTTGGTGTGGTCCTCCACCTTCACGAGGAAGCCCTGCTTCTCCAGATCCGCCACGACGCGCTTGCGGGCCTCGAAGCGGTCCAGGCCCGCGTAGGCGCCGGCCTCCTTCGTCATCTTCGCGTCGAAGCCGATGACGGTGATGCTGGGCAGCTTGAGGCGCTGGCCAGCGGCGAAGTCGTTGGGGTCGTGGGCGGGCGTGAGCTTCACGCAGCC
>DASRXV010000079.1:0-2888 GCA_035687325.1 Holophagaceae bacterium | reverse complement strand
GGAGCTCACGATGAAGATCGTGAAGCTGGATCCCGTGGAGCGCCGCATCGGCCTCTCCGTGAAGCAGCTGCTCCAGGACCAGGAGCGCGGCGAGGTGGACACCGCCAAGGCCGCCAACCCGTTCCAGAAGGCGACGCTGGCTGACGCCTTCAAGAATGTGGAACGCGAGAGCTAAAGAGATTGGAAAAGGACGGAGGCCCTGGGAAACCGGGGCCTCCGTTTTCGAGGCCTTCGCACCCGCAGGATGCGAAGAAGAATGAGGACCGGACAAAGCGAAAGCGCCCCAGGCAACCGGGGTGCTTTCTTTTTTGGCTCATTCCATCTCACCGGGTAGCATCGCGCAGGAGCCGCACCGTGCGCGAGGATGTCACCCGGACCGCCATTCCCCTTCCGCCCCCGCTTCCGGAGGTGGCCTGCCTCGTGCTCATCCACGGCGCGGGTGAGCTGGGCCGCCGCCATCCGCTCAAAGGACCGTTCACGCTGGGGCGCGGGCCCATCAATGACCTCATGCTGGATCTCGATGATGTCTCCCGCCAGCACGCGCGGCTCCTTCCGGAAGAGGGCGGCTGGACCGTGGAGGATCTCGGCAGCACCAATGGGACCCATGTGAACGGGACCGAGATCCGGGGCCGCACGCCCCTCCGCAACGGCGATCTCGTGAAGGTGGGGCGCGCCATCTTCAAGTACCTCGCCGGCGGCAACATCGAGGCGCTCTTCCACGAGGAGATCTACCAGCTCACGGTCAGCGACGGGCTGACGAAGGTCCCCAACAAACGCTATCTGCTGGACTTCCTGGACCGGGAGATCGCACGCGCGTCACGCTACGGATCGCCCCTCACGGCCGTGATGCTGGACATCGACCACTTCAAGAAACTCAACGACACCTTCGGCCACCTCGCGGGGGACGAGGTCCTCGCGCGGCTGGCGGGCGGCATCTCCGCCTGCATGCGCCGGGAGCAGCTCTTCGCGCGCTACGGCGGCGAGGAGTTCTGCCTCGTCCTTCCGGAACTGGACCCGCCCCAGGTGGAGGGCCTCTGCGAAGCCGTGCGCCAGGCCGTGGCAGGCTCGAAATTCGTCTTCAGCGAAGGCGCGACCCAGGTGACGGTGAGCCTCGGCGCCGCGCTCTACGCGGCGGACATGACCCGCTCGGCCCTGCTCGAAGCGGCGGACGCTCAGCTCTACCAGGCCAAGCGCCGCGGCCGGGACCAGGCGGCGTTTGCGTGGAAGGTTTGAGGCCGCAGACCCCAGGTAGCCCTGCCTTCCCGGCCCCGATGCTGGCAAGCTCGGAAGCGGGGGGCACCATGGGCGCCGCAACCGCGAGGGGGTGGAGCGAAGAGGCGAAGGAGGAACTCGCCAACAGCCTCACGCACGGGCTGGGCGCGGCGCTGGCCATCGCGGCCCTCGCGCTGATGACGACCTTCGCGGCGTTGCGCGGCGACGCGCGGCACATCGTGGGCGCCGTCATCTTCGGCTCCACCCTCGTGCTGCTCTACACCATGTCCACGCTCTATCACGCCTTCCGCGGCCCCCGCGTGAAGAAGGTCTTCAAGATCCTGGACCACTCGGCCATCTACCTCCTCATCGCGGGCACCTACACGCCCTTCACGCTCGGCGCCATCCGCGGCGCCTGGGGCTGGAGCCTCTTCGGCATCATCTGGGGCCTCGCCATCCTGGGTGTCTCGCTGAAGGCCGTGCTCTACGCGAAGTGGGTCCCCGCCATCGTGCCCAAGGCGGTGGACCACCTGCACGCCCCGCCGGACCTGCCCGCGCCCCCGCGGCGGATGAAGCTCGTCTCGACGGCGCTCTACCTGGCCATGGGCTGGCTCATCGTCGTCGCCATCGTCCCGCTCTGGCACGCGTTGCCCGCGCGGGGGCTGGCCTGGCTCTTCAGCGGCGGCTTCTTCTACACGGCGGGCGCGGCCTTCTACAGCTGGCGTTCGCTGCGCTTCAACCACGCCATCTGGCACCTCTTCGTGATGGCGGGGAGCCTCTGCCACTTCTTCGCCGTCCTCTGGTATGTGATCCCCGCCGCATGATCGCCTGGTCGCTGCTGCCGGGTCTTGCGCGCCTGGATCTGGAGGCGCTGGCGGCGCAGCAGGAACCTGTGTGGGTCTACGGCCCGCCCGGTAGCGGCCGCAGCGCCCTCGCCACGGAGGTGGCGAGGCTGCGCGGCGGAACCGTATCAGAAGACAAGACGCTCTCCCCCTGTGCCGTGGCCGTGGCCACCAACCCGCCGCCCGACGCGCGTTGGCTCGGCGTGAAACTCGCCGCGCTGGACGAGATGCCCGAGGCCATCGCGCCCCTGCTGCACGCGCTGGCGCAGGAAGAAGGTCTCGCAGGCGCGCCGCCTGCCGCGCTGGGCCGCCTTCCCTGCCCCGGCAACCTGCGGGAGCTGCGCAACCGCGTGCTGCGCTTCAAGCTGCTGGGCCAGCTGCCTGAAGCGCCGGAGGCGGGCGCGCCCGTGCTCGATGCAGAGGATCTCGCCACCAATCTCCATCAGCTCGAAGCCTTCCTGCTGCATCGCGCCCTGCGCCGCAGCTACGGCAACCGCGTCGAAGCCTCGTCCCGCCTGGGCGTGAGCCGCCGGCAACTCTACATCCTCATCCAGCGCCACGGCGATCCAGTGAAAGGCGAAGCCCCCAGCGGCGAATTGCCGAAACGTCTTTCAAAGCGGAAACTGTGAGCCGGTAGCCGGACCTCACCGCTTCCGGATCATCTCCGGGATGATGTGGATGCCCGTCGTCTCATGGCGGTAGAAGGCGGCGGTGATCTCGGCGCCCAGCAGGAAGATGGCGCAGCTGTAGTAGAGGAAGATGAGGCCCGCGATGATCTTGATCAGCGAGCCGTACATGATGCCCCAGGTGGAGGTGTGCGCCAGGTAGACGCCG
>DASRXV010000078.1:0-7809 GCA_035687325.1 Holophagaceae bacterium | reverse complement strand
CGGGCGATCCCCTCAGCAGCTTCGGCGGCATCGTGGCCTTCAACCGGCCCCTCGGCGTGGAAGTGGCCCGCGCCATGACCCAGAGCTTTTTCGAGGTGATCCTCGCGCCGGGTTTCACGGGCGAGGCGCTGGAAGTCTTCGCCACCAAGAAACAGCTGCGCGTGCTCGAGACGCCCAATCATTGGGCGCCGGAAGGCATGGACCTGCGCGCCCTGGGTGGCGGCTTCTTGGCCCAGGGACCCGATGACCAGTTCCAGCCCTTCGAGCGCTGGGAGGTCAAGGCCACGGGCCGCGGCCCCAAGCCCCTCACGGAGGATCTGATGCTGGCGCAGCGGGTGGCCAAGGCCGTGAAGTCCAACGCCATCGTCCTTGCCAAGGACGGCACCACGGTGGGTATCGGCGCGGGCCAGATGAGCCGTGTGGATTCCGTGGAGATCGCCGTGCGCAAGGCCGGTGAGCGCGCCAAGGGTTCTGTCCTCGGCAGCGACGCCTTCTTCCCCTTCGCCGACGGCCTGGAAGTGGCGGCCATGGCGGGCGTGACGGCCTTCGTGCAGCCCGGCGGCAGCCTCCGCGACGCCGAAGTCATCGCCGCCGCCCAGAAGATGGGCGTCTGGCTCTTCTTCACCGGCATGCGGCACTTCAGGCATTGATGTCCGGGGGACCGCGCTGCGCGCTACACCCCCGGAGCCCCCGCGTTCGGCGCGGGCAAAGCCCACACCTCGCTTCTCCCTCCTTTCGACCGCACGCCCGACTGGAATTCCGATGAAAACCTCTGAGCTTCGTCAGCGTTTCCTCGCCTACTTCGAGAAGAACGGCCACCGTCGCGTGGCTTCGTCTTCTGTGGTGGGGCCGGCCGATGACCCGACGGTGATGTGGACCAACTCGGGGATGATCCAGTTCAAGGATGTGTTCCTGGGCAAGGAGAAGCGGGACTACACGCGGGCCACGACTTCGCAGAAATGCCTGCGGGCGGGCGGCAAGCACAACGACCTCGACAATGTGGGCTTCACGGCTCGGCACCACACCTTTTTCGAAATGCTGGGCAACTTCAGCTTCGGCGACTACTTCAAGGCCGATGCCATCCGCTTCGCCTGGGACTTCGTCGTGGGCGACCTGAAGCTGGACCCGACGAAGCTCTGGGTGACGGTCTTCGAAGACGCCGACGGCGTGCCCGCGGACACGGAGGCCGAGGAGCTGTGGAAGGCCGCGGGCGTGAGCCCCGACCGCATCCTCCGTTTCGGCAAGAAGGACAACTTCTGGCAGATGGGCGACACGGGGCCCTGCGGCCCCTGCTCGGAGATCTTCTACGACCGGGGCGCCCAGGTGCCCGGTGATGACAAGCCCAACGGCGAAGGCGACCGGGTCATGGAGATCTGGAACCTCGTCTTCATGCAGTACGAGCGCGACGCCGCGGGCAAGCTCACGCCCCTGCCCAAACCCAGCATCGACACCGGCATGGGCCTGGAGCGCACGGCCTCGGTCCTGCAGGGCGTGGACAGCAACTACGAGATCGACCTCTTCGCGCCCATCTTCGAGGCCATCTGGAAGGCCGCCAAGGTGAAGGCCGAGGACCGCGCGGAGCACACGAACCGCACGGCCAGCCAGGTCATCGCCGACCACATCCGGGCCGCCACCTTCATGACCTTTGATGGTGTGGTGCCCAGCAACGAGGGCCGCGGCTATGTGCTCCGCAAGATCGTCCGCCGCGCCCTCCGCTTCGGGAAGAAGCTGGGCATCGATGGCCCGTTCTTCGCGGGCCTCGCGCCCTCCGTCCTCGCGGCCATGGGCGACGCCTACCCCGAGCTGGCGCCCGAGCAGGGCCGCATCCAGAAGGCGCTGGCCCGGGAGGAGCAGCAGTTCAGCGTGACGCTCAACGCGGGACTCAAGCAGCTCGAAGCCTGCGATACCAGCAAGGGCGTCTCTGGCGCCGACATCTTCAAGCTCTACGACACCTTCGGCTTCCCCGCGGATCTCGTGGAGGACTGGGCCAAGGAGCGTGGATTGCACTGCGACCTGGAAGGCTTCCAGGCCGCCCTCGCCGAGCAGAAAGCCAAGGGCCGCGCCGCCATGAAGGCCCACGACCACCGACTGCAGGGCGACTTCGCCGTGCTGGCCGAACTGCCCGCCACGGAGTTCCTCGGTTATCAGACCACCGAAGCCGATGCGAAGGTGCTTGCCCTCTTCGATGCCGCGCACAAGCGCGTGACCTCGTTGAGCGGCGAAGGCTCCGTGCTGCTGGACCGCACCCCCTTCTACGCCATGGGCGGCGGCCAGGTGGGCGACACGGGCCGTTTCGCCTTCGAAGGCGGTGCCGCGGAGGTGCTGGACACCACGGCCCCTGCCGCCAAGCGGTCCCTGCACAAGGTCCGTGTCACGGGCGGATTGAAAGAAGGCATGGCCCTCCACGCCGCCGTGGACGCCGAGCGCCGCGCGCGCATCCGCGCGCACCACACGGCCACCCACCTGCTGCACGCGGCGCTGCGTGAGGTGCTGGGCACCCATGTGAAGCAGGCGGGCAGCGTGGTGGACGCGGACCGGCTCCGCTTCGACTTCACCCATTTCGCGCCCATCGAGCCCGAGCAGCTCAGCGAGATCGAGCGGCTGGTGAACGAGCAGACCCTCCACGCCACGCGCACCGAGACGAACGAGATGGCCGTTGACGAGGCCCTCGCGGCCGGAGCCATGGCCCTCTTCGGCGAGAAGTACGGCGAGCAGGTGCGCGTCATGGCCGTGCCCGGCTTCTCGGTCGAGCTCTGTGGCGGCACCCATGTGTCGAACACGGGCGAGATCGGCCTCGTGAAGGTCGTCTCTGAATCCGCCGTGGCCAGCGGCGTGCGCCGCATCGAGGCCGTGGCGGGCGCAGCGGCCCTGGAGTGGTTCCAGAAGGACGAAGCACAGCTCACGGCCCTCAGCCGTCGCGCCAACGCATCGCGTGAGGCCCTTGGGGATATCCTCACAGCCAAAGACACGCGCATTGCCCAGCTAGAGCGGGAGCTGAAGGAGACGAAACTCAAGGCGGCCTCCGGAGGAGGCGCGGCCGAGACCGTGGAGCAGGTGAACGGAACGACGCTGGTAACCGCGTCCGTCGAAGGCCTGGAAGGCAACGCGCTCCGTGAATTGATGGACCAATTCCGCACGCGGCATCCGAACGCCGTCATCGCCCTGACCTCCAAGGTGGACGACGCCAAGGTCGCCGTACTCGTGGCCGCCTCGGGTGCCGCGGACGCGGGTGCGCTGCTCAAAGCCATGGCCCCCGCCATTGATGGCCGCGGCGGTGGAAAGAGAGATCTCGCCCAGGGCGGCGGCACGAAACCCGAGGGCATCCCCGCCGCATTCGCCGCACTGAAGGCCGCGCTCAGCTGAGGCATGCGAATCCCTTTCTGGATTCCGAGCCTCTGGATCGCGGCCTCATTGCTGGCATGGCCGGGGCATATCTGGCTCACGATCCTGGGCTATCACGGCCTTTGCCTGATCGGCTCCGTCCAGCCGGGCATCTGGAAATCGGGACGATCAAGCCGCATCGGGTGGATCTTCGCTGGACTTAGCCTGCCCCTGCTCGCCATCCCATTCGTGCTGTCATCGCTGCCCGGCTTCCCCCATGCGGCGATCGCGTCGGTCCTCAGCCAGTGGCCTGGTGGCCTCTGGGGGCATGCGGTTTACGCGTTGCTGGTGAATGTCCCGGTCGAGGAAGCCTATTGGCGGGGCACCATCGCCCGCCGGTACCCCAATTGGTCTCCCCTTCAACATGGCGCGGCCTTCGGCCTCCATCACGCCGTTGCGGCTGCGATCGTGCTGCCTTGGCCTTGGATTCTTCCAGCATTTGCCGGGCCCGCCGCTGCAGGCGCTCTCTGGACCTGGCTCGCGAGGAAATCGGAAGGCATCGCTTTCCCCGTTCTCAGCCATGCCATCGCGGATTTCGCCCTGATCCTTCTCGTGGCGCGTCAACTCAGCTGAAGGTTTCGATCGTCTCCAGCGCTTCCCGCGTGACGGTGCAGCCTTCGGGGCAGTGGACCATGAAGTCGGCGCGGAAGTGTGCGGCGTGGTGCTGCAGGTAGCGGTCCAGGTCGGCCCGTGACGCGGCTTCGTAGCGGGTCCGGAAGACGAATTCATCCGCGCGCTCGAAGCGGATGGCCTTGAAGCACCCCGTGGCCAGGATCTCCCGCAGGTGCTTGCGCCGCATGTAGAACACGAAGGCCTCGAGCATGTCTTCGCGGACCGTCACGCGCACTTCGTAGGCCAGCATGGGCGTACTCCCAGTAGCATCGTCCCATGGGACGCCTGCTGCTGGTCGAAGATCATCCGTTCAACGCCGAGGCCATGCAGCGCCTGCTGGCGAAGAAGGGCGGGCACGAGGTGCGCGTGGCCCATGACGGGCCTGAGGCGCTGGAGGCCGCCCGCGCGTGGCTGCCCGACCTCGCGCTCCTGGACATCGGCCTGCCGGGCATGAGCGGCCTGGAGCTGGCGAAGCGGCTGAAAGCCTCGCCCGTCACCGCCCGCATCATCCTCGTGGCCCTCACGGCCTCCGTGGACGCGGGCGACCATCGCGCGGCCTTGGCCGCCGGCTGCGTGGCCGTGGAAACGAAACCGCTAGAGCTGGAGCGGATCATCCCGCTGCTTGCGCGGCTGCTCAGTTCCGGAAAGTGAAGAACACCGCGCTCCCGTCAGCGCGGCGGAAGCAGGGCCTGGACGCGGGCCAGCAGTTCCCGCGGGCCGTAGGGCTTGGGAAGGAAATGGTCCCGGCCCAGATCGGGGAATCGCTGGAGCGTGGCCTGCTCGTCATAACCGGAGCTGAGGAGCACCGGCAGTCCGGGCAGCAGGTCGCGGATCTCGCGCAGCGTGCTTTCGCCGCTCATGTTCGGCATGGTGGCGTCCAGCACCACCAAGGCGATCTGGCTGCCCCGCAGACGGATGTGGTCCAGCGCCTCGGAGCCGTCTCCGGCTTCAAGGACCCGGTAGCCGCGCATCTCGAGGGTCTGGCGCGCCACGCCGCGCACACCGCCATCGTCATCCACCACCAGCACGAGGCCCGTCCCATGCGTCCCGACTCCGTTGACCGCCGCTGGGGACTCGATGGCTTCAGCCTCGCCCTGCGCGGCGGGGAAGCAGACCGTGAACACCGTGCCGTTCTCCGGCTCGGACTTCACCCGCAGCCCCGCGCCGTGCCCGCGCACGATGCCCAGGAGCGCGGGCAATCCCAGGCCGCGGCCCGTGAACTTGGTGGTGAAGAAGGGCTCGAAGATCCGGGCCAGCGTGGCCTCGTCCATGCCGCAGCCCGTGTCCGCCACGCGGAGGATCACATGGGGGCCGGGTGCCAGGGTCGCGCCCTGCAGGGACCCGAGGGCTCCCGTGTCCAGCGTCTCCAGAGCCGTGGTGACGCGCACGGTGCCTTCGGTGCCGCCCATGGATTCGGCGGCGTTGATGACGAGGTTCATGAGGACCTGCCGCAGCTGGGCGGGATCGCCCTGGATAGGCGGCAGGCCCTTGCCCAGGTCGAGGCGGAGGCTCACGGCCCGCGGCACGCTCACCTCCAGCAGCCGCGCGGTGTCCTCCACGAGCGCGGAGAGGTCCACGCGCCGCAGCTCGAAGGCGCCCTTGCCGGAATAGGCGAGCAGCTGCTTGGTGAGCTCCGAGGCCCGCAGCGCCGCGCTCCGCAGGGCGTCCAGATGCCGCTTCAGCGCGGAGGCGTCGCCCGCCACGCCCAGAGCCAGATCCGCGTGGCCCAGGATGCCCGTGAGCAGGTTGTTGAAGTCATGGGCCACGCCGCCCGCCATCACGCCCAGGCTCTCCAGCTTCTGGGTCTGGAAGAGCTGGCGCTCCAGCGCCTCCCTGTCCCGGCGCTCGCGGCGTTCCGCGGTCACATCCCGCAGGATGAGCTGGAAGACCGTGCGGCCCTCGTCCCGCATGCGGACGAGATGGGCCTCAGATTCCACCTCGGAGCCGTCCGGGCGCAGGTTCACCCACTCGAACCATTGGGGCTCGCCCCCGGCCGCGGCGGCCAGCACGCGCTTGGCCCGGTCCTGGCTGGGCTCGCCATCCCGCTGCAGCGACGGGCTCAGCGTGCCTGGCGCGCAGCCGATGATCTGGTCGGCGGGGCGCCCCAGCAGCTTGGTGGCCGCGCGGTTCACGAGGATGTAGCCCTTCTCCGGATCGATGAGGAGGATGGCCTCGGGCGAATCATCGAAGAGCTGGCGGTAGCGGGCCTCGCTGGCCTCCTGCGCCCTCGCCGCCCGCTGCTGCTCCGTCACATCCATGAGCACGCCCAGCACGGCGGGGCGGCCGTCCTTCTGCACCGTGCTGCCGTGGACTTCCACGAGGATCTCGCGGCGGTCCTTGCGCTGGGCGCGGAAGGTGTAGTGGATGCTCTGGAGCTGGCCGCTCACGCGCTTGCGGATGTTGTTGAGCACCGTCTCGCGGTCCGAAGGCGCCACCAGGCTGCCCACGGGCATGCCTTTCATCTCGGATTCGGTGTAGCCGAAGACGCGGCAGAAGGCGGGGTTCGCGTACTGGAAGACGCCATCCTGGATGAGGTACACGCCGGAGAGACTCTCCTCCACCAGCGTGCGGTGGAGGGCCTCGGACTCCTTGCGCTGGGACAGCTCCGTCTGCAACGACTCCCAGAGCCGGAAACGCTCCATGGCCAGCGTGGCGAGATCCGCCACGGAGCGCAGCTGCGCGAGCACTTCCTCCGGCGGCCGGCCCGGCTTGTCTCCGAAACCGGAGAGCACGCCGAGCAGGTCGCCACTGCGGCTCTGGAGGGGCATGGAGACGGCGGACTTGGCGCCAAGGACCGCCACTTCCTCCTGGCGGTCCCGCATGGAAGGATCGCTGCGAAGATCCTCCACCACCACAAGTCCGCCCATGACCGCATCCGGGCCGCCGATGGACAACGGGTCTGCGGCCGGGCAGGCCAGGCCCTGCGCGCCGACCTGGGCCAAGACATGGAGACCAGCCCTGTCGGCCGGGACCGCATGGATGGCCCACTTGCTGTAGCCCGTGGCTTCCGCCAGCACCTCCAGCAGGTTCGTGAGCGCGCGCTCCAGATCCGGCTGGCCCGCGACTTCCGCGAGCGTGGACTGGAACACCTTCATGCGCTCGTTGAGGCGCGAGGCCGCGGCCAGCTGCCGCTCCAGCTCCGCATGGGTCCGCTGCCGGTCCAGAGCCAGGGCCGAGACTCTGCAAAGGTTCTGGAGGCCGCTGGACTGGAGTTCGCTGAGGACCAGCGGCGGCTCGTGAAGGAAGGCCAGTCCGTAGAGGACACCCACGAGATGGCCGCTCTGGACCAGGGGCACGCCCATCAAGGAGCGCAGCCCGAAGCGCCGGGCCGCCACGGGGTCGAACTGTTCGGGGTGGCTGGGGCAGTCCTCCACCACCACGATGCGGTGCTCGAAGTAGAGCTTGTGCGAGAAGCCGGTGGCCATGATGGGCAGGCGCAGGCCCTTCAACACATCTCCCAGCTGTTTGTGGACGGAAGGCGTCCAGGCCTGCAGCTCGAACTCCGGTTTCCCGTCCGGCGCGTCGGACAGCTTCCCCACGGCCCAGTGCGTGTTGGGGAAGAGCTTCTCCGCCCGGCTCATGAGGACGCCGAAGATCTCCGGTTCCGTGCGGCAGAGGCTCAGCGCCAGGATGCCTTCCGCCAGCGCCTGGTACTGCTCCGCCTCCTCCAGCGCCCGCTGGAGGAGAGGGGCATCACCGGTTCCGGGTGTCGGGCGCTCGGGCATGGGCGGTCAGGGTATCAGCGGGCGAATTCCACGGCCCGGGTCTCGCGCATGACCGTCACCTTGATCTGGCCGGGATACTGCATCTCGCCCT
>DASRXV010000077.1:0-10645 GCA_035687325.1 Holophagaceae bacterium | reverse complement strand
AGGGCGATGAGCCCGAAGCCGATGTAGTCGATCTGCTTGCCCTCGCCCTTCTTCATGCGCTTGAGGTACGGCGGGTCGTGGATGAGCGCCGTCACCAGCGTGAAGGCGAGGATGCCCACGGGGATGTTGATGAGGAAGATCCAGTGCCAGGAATAGTTGTCGGTCAGCCACCCGCCCAGCACGGGGCCGATGATGGGCGCGAAGACGACGCCGATGCCGTAGAAGGCCATGGCGGCGCCCTGCTTCTCGTGGGGGAAGCTCTCCACGATGATGGCCTGGGCCGTGGGCTGGAGGCCGCCCCCGCCGAGCCCCTGCAGGATGCGGAAGAAGATCAGCCAGCCCAAGGAAGGCGCCATGCCGCAGAGGAAGGAGGCCATGGTGAAGACGGTGACGCAGGTCAGGTAGAAGCGCTTGCGGCCCATGAGGCTGTTGAACCAGCCGTTCATGGGCAGAATCACGGCGTTGGCCACCAGATAGCTCGTGAGCACCCAGGTGGTCTCGTCGATGGTGCTGGAGAGGTTCCCCGCGATGTGGGGGAGGGCCACATTGGCCACGGAGGTGTCGAGCACCTCCATGAAGGTGGCCAGCATCACCGTCATGGCGATGACCCACGGGCTGATGCGAGGGCGGACTGCGGCGGCGTCCATCTGGGCTTCCTCGGTTCCGGTCCGTTACTTGGTGAAGACGGTGACGGTCACATTCATGCCGGGGCGCAGACCCGCGTCCGCCGCGTCCTTGGCGTCGAAGGTGATCTTCACGGGGATGCGCTGCACCACCTTCACGAAGTTGCCGGTGGCGTTCTCGGGGGGCAGCAGGCTCATGCTGGCGCCGGTGGCAGCGGAGATGGAATCCACTGTCGCCTCCAGCGTGCGGCCGTTCATGTCCACTTCCACCTCCGCCTTCTGGCCGGGGCGCATCTTGGCGAGCTGTGTTTCCTTGAAGTTGGCGATGACGAAGCTGTGCTCGGGCACCACCGTCATGAGCGATTGGCCTGGCTGGAGCACCTGGCCGATCTGCACGGTCTTGCGGGTGACGATGCCGTCCACGGGCGCGGTGATGGTGCAGTAGGAAAGCTGGAGCTTGAGCGCGTCAAGATCGGCCTGGGCCTGCTCAACGGAGGCCTTCGCTTTCACCGCCTTCGCGCCCTGGGCCTCGGCGCCCGCCTGGCGCGAGCCCGCGTCCTGGCGCACGGCGTCGAACTGCTGGCGGGCGGCGGCAAGCTGGCTGGAGGCGACCTTGGCCTCGGCCTTGGCGGCGTCGAACTGCTGCTGGCTGATCTCCGCCCGCTGGGCGAGAGGAGCGAGGCGCGCGAGGTCCGCCTGGGCTTTCTCAGAGATCGCCTCCTGCGCGTCCACCATGGCCTGGGCGCGGGCCATGTCGGAGGTGCGGCCCTGCACGGCCGAGAGCTGGGCCTTGCGCTGGTCGGCGCCCGCGGCGATCACTTCAGCCCTGGCGGCGTCGAGGCCCGCCTGGGCCTGGGCCACCTTGGCTTCCAGGTCGCGGGGATCGAGCCGGAGGAGGACATCCCCGGCCTTCACGACCTGGTTGTCCTGCACGAGGACTTCCTGAACAGAGCCGGACACGCGGGCGCTGATGGGCGCGCTGTGGCCGTCCACCTGGGCGTCGTCGGTGCTCACGCGGTTGTGGGAGTAAATGGCCAGGGCCGCGCCCAGCACCAGGACGGTGATGCCGCCGATGGTGAAGATGCGCTTCAGCTTGGCGCGGAGGGCCCGGCCGTTCTCGCTGCCGACCTGGGCAGGCTTGGTCTCTTCGTTCGTGGTGGCGCTCATGGGGATCTCCGTTCAGTTCGCGTAGAAGGATTCAAGGCGGCCCGTGGCCTGGGCCAGATCGGCCCGCGCCTGGTTGAGCCGGTAGAGGGCGTCGATCTGCTGGTCGTTCGCTTCAGCGAGCGCTGCCTGCGCCTCCACGACCTCGATGTTGCTGCTGACGCCGGCCTCGAAGCGGTGGCGGGCCTGATCCAGCTCCTGCTGGGAGAGGTTCACAGCCTCGGTGGTCACATCCACCTCGTTCCTGGCGGATTCAAGGCGAGCCTGGGCCGTGCGGATCTCTAGGCCCACTTGCACCTCCAGCGCCTTCTCCCGTTGGGCCACCATCTGCTCCTTGAGCGTGGCCTTCGCCACTTCGGCGGACACACGCCCGCCCACGAAGAGCGGCACCTTCACGCCGATGCCGATCTGGTAGACGGGCACCCAGGGCTGACCCTGCAAGCCGTTGGACGCGTAACTGCCCGTGGCCACGATGCTGGGCAGGCGCAGGGCCTGGGCCTCGGATTTCTTCTGCTCGGCGGAGGCCGCATCAGCCTTCAGCTCGGCCATTTCGGGGCGCTCCGCGAGGCCCCGGCGGTAGGCCGTGTCGAAGTCCAGCTCGGGGATGGCGGGTGCGGCGAGCGAATCGGTCACCTGGATCTCGGTGGCAGGATCCAGCGCCAGCAGGCGCACGAGCGCGTAGGAGGCCGTCTTCAGTTGGGTCTGGGCCTGGATGAGGTGGTGGCGTTCGGTCTGGAGCTGTACCTTGGCGCGCAGGGTGTCGATGCCTGTGCCCACGCCGGCCTTCTGCTGGTCATCCGCGAGTTGCCCCAGGGCCGTGGCGAGCTGAACGCGAAACTCGGAGGCCTTCACGGACGCTTCCGCGCGCTGAGCGCTGAAGTACTGGCCCACCACGAGGGCCGTCACCTGTTCGCGGATGCCGAGGGCCTGAGCCTGCGCGGCGCTCGCGTCCGCCTTCGTGGCCTTCCACCGGTGCCAGAGGCTGAGATCGAAAAGCGGCGCTTCAGCGCTCACGCCGATGCTGCCGGCGTTGAAGGGCCCGACCACCAGGGGGCCGCCCGGCGTTGGTTTTCCGAGGAAGGCATCGAGGTTCTGCTTGGTGCGCGTGCCCTGGGCCGTGGCGTTCAGGGAGGGCATGAGGCCGCCGCGCGCGGCCTTGGCGTCCTCCTGGGCCTTGGCCTGGTCGAGTTCGCCCAGCTGCACCTGGGGGCTCTGTTTCAACGCGATCTGGAGCGCCTGTTTGAGGCTCAGCTGCAGGGGTTCGGCGGCCTGGGCCGAGGCGGCGAGGGTCAGCGCGCCCAAGGCCAGTGCCGAAAGCAGGCGAGGCCGCGCGAAACCGGCTTGGCCGGTGATGCCCTTCAGGATGGGACCCACATAGAAGTTATCGCCCAGGAAGGTGCAGCCTTCCGCGTGCATACGGCGCAGCAGGGCCTGGCCTGATTCATCCACGAAGATGAGGCCTGAAAGGTCGGCGCGGATGCCACCCTCGGGCAACTGGGCACGGAACTGGGACCAGGATTGGGCCGCGGTCTCCACCCAGGGGCCGGCAAGCTTGCCCTCCAGGCGCAGGACCAGCGCCGTTCCTTCTTCGCTCGGGGTGATGCGCAACATAGGCACCTCGAGCCTTAAAGGAGCCAAAGGCATGCCATCACTCTAAAGGTTGGAATAGATGAGATTGATGAGATATTGACGAAAAGTGCCGACACTATTTATGCCGATATATCGGCAAACTGCCTACATGTCGGCAGTTGTCATGCCTAGCTTTTTCATCCGGCTTTGGAGTGTGGTCCGCTTGAGTCCTAGCCGCGCGGCCGCGCCTTCGGGGCCCGCCACCTTCCCGCGGGCGGCCTTGAGGGCCTGGAGGATGGTCTGTCGTTCGGCCTCATCCATGGTGGTGGCCGGAGCGGGAGCGGCATGCGCGTCGCCGTTGCGCAGTTCGGACAGCGGCGCCTTCAGCTCGGTGCCTGTGGAGAGGATCACGGAGCGTTCGATGAAGTTCTCCAGCTCGCGGATGTTGCCTGGCCACTGCCCGGCCTGGAGCGCCGCCATCACGGCTGGGGAGATGCGCTCGATGGCGCGGCCCAGGCTCCGCGCGTGCTTCTGCGTGAAGTAGCGCACGAGGGCGGGGATGTCGTCGCGCCGCTCACGAAGGGGCGGGATGCGCAGGGGAAAGACATTGAGGCGGTAGTAGAGGTCCGCGCGGAAGCGGCCTTCCGCCACCATCTGCTCCAGATCGCGGTTGGTGGCGGCGATGAGGCGCACATCCACCGCGATGGTGCGCGTGCCGCCCAGACGCTCGAACTCACGCTCCTGCAGGGCCCGCAGGAGTTTCGGTTGCAGCTCCAGCGGCAGCTCGCCCACCTCGTCCAGGAAGATCGTCCCCCCGTCCGCCAGCTCCAGGCGGCCCTTCTTCTGCGCGATGGCGCCCGTGAACGCGCCCTTCTCATGGCCGAAGAGCTCGCTCTCCATGAGGCCGAGGGGGATGGCGGCGCAGTTCAGCTTCACGAAAGTGCGGTCGCGGCGGCGGCTGCGCTCGTGCACCAGCCGGGCCAGCAGCTCCTTGCCCGTGCCCGTCTCGCCCAGGAGCAGCACGGTGGCGTCCGAAGGGGACACAGCCTTCACTTGGCGAAGCACCCCTTGCAGGGCCTGGCTGTCGCCGATGATCTCGTCCGGCGCGAAGCCCTCGCCCACTTCCTCCTCAAGATAGAGCTTCTCTTCCGAGAGCCGGTCCTTGAGCGCCTGGATCTCCTGGTAGGCGAGCGCGTTGTCCAGGGCCAGCGCCACCTGGGCCGCGACGCGTTCCATGAGCTGGATGTCGCCTCCATCGAAGGCGTCATCCCGGCGGCTGGCGAAGTTCAGGACCCCCAGCACCCGGCCCCGCGAGAACAAAGGCACGCTGCACGAGGTCTTCAATCCCTCGCCCCTGACCTTCGCGCAGACTTCCGGATCCGCGTTGTCGTAGTCCGCGGCGTGGAGAAGCATGGTCCGGCGTTCGCGGATGGCGGACGCCCAGGGCAGCCGCGAAAGGGGTTTCTCATGGCCCGTGGGCGCGGCGGGGAAGGCGCCCCGGGAGGTCGGGAAGTCGAGGTAGGCGAGGCGCACCGTGTCCCGCTCCGCGTTCCACAGCGAGAGGATGAGCAGGTCGTGGCGGAGGCGCCCGCGCAACGCGCCGCTGATGGTCTCGAAGAGGTCGCCGAGATCGCGATGGCTCACCAGCAGGTTCGTGATCTCCAGCAGCAGCCGGTCCCGGTCCCGCTCCTCCGCGAGGCGGCGGTTGGCTTCGTCGAGATCCATGAGCCGCCGCACCCGGTCCGCCGCGTAGGTGACGGACCGCCGCGCGCGCTCAAGCTCGAGGCGCGGCTGCTCGCCCGGCGCTTCGGCGAACCCCAGGCGCAACCTCCCCACGGGCCCGATGGTTGTGGCCAGTTCCAGATCGAGATGCTGCGCCATCGCCGGGCCCACTACCCAGGCGTGTCCAGGCTGCCCAGGCGAAGAGGGCGCCAGCTCCAGCGCGATGGAGCGCGCGCCGAGCGGGGAGAACTCCGCCACCAGCGCGGCCCCCAGCGCCTCAAGGTCTTGGCAGGGCCCCAGCCGCTCGGAGAGGGCGAGGATGCGGTCCAGTTCGACGGGCGTGAGCGGCGGCAGCGTCACCATGCCCGGATGATAGCCCGGCTAAGCCCCGGCCTTCGCCTGGTACTCAGCGTAGACGCCCTGGAAGTCGGTGATGGCGCCGTCCTTGAAGTCCCAGATGCGCGTGGCGACTTCGTCGATGAGGTCCTCATCATGCGTGACGAGCAGCAAGGTGCCGGGGTAGGTCTGGAGCGAAGTGTTGAGCGCGATGACCGCTTCCAGGTCCAGGTGGTTTGTGGGCTCGTCCAGCACGAGGACATTGGGCTTCTGGAGCATGAGCTTGCAGAACATGAGGCGGCAGGCCTCGCCGCCGCTGAGCACTTCCGTCTTCTTCGTGCCTTCCTCGCCGCGGAAGAGCATCTGGCCCAGCACGCCGCGGATCTGCTCGATGGTGGCGTCCGGGTCGAACTGGCGCAGCCAGTCGATCATGGTCCAGCCGCTGGGGATGCTTTCGCGGAAGTCCTGGGCGAAATAGCCGACGGAAGCGTCGTGCCCCCATTTAACAGTGCCCGCGTCGAGGACCAGGTTGGCTTCCGTCACCTGCGGCGCGTTGGCCAGCAGGGCGTTCAGGAGCGTGGACTTGCCCATGCCGTTGCGGCCCATGATGGCGACGCGTTCGCCGCGCTGCACCATCGCGCTGAAGCCCTTGATGACTTCCGTGCCGTCGTAGCCCTTCTTCACGTCCTCGAATTCCAGCGCGTAGCGGCCGCCGGGTCTCTTCTGCTCGAACTTAATGAAGGGGCGCTGGATGTTGGAGCGGGAGAGCTCGCCGGGAGCCAGGCGCTCCACTTCCTTGCGGCGGCTGTTCACCTGGCTGGAGCGGGTTCCCGCGGCGAACCGCGCGATGAACTCGTTCAGCTGGGCGATCTTCTTCTCCCGCTGCTCGTTGTCCGATTCGATGCGGGAGCGCAGCTGGGTCTTCTGCATGACCATGTCGTCATAGCCGCCGGTGTACTGGATGATGGTCTGGTAGTCGATGTCGGCGATGTGCGTGCAGACATTGTTCAGGAAGTGGCGGTCGTGGGAGATGGCGATGACCGTGCCGTCGTAGTGCAGGAGGAAGTTCTCCAGCCAGTGGATGGATTCGAGATCCAGGTGGTTGGTGGGCTCGTCCAGCAGCAGGGCCTGGGGATGGCCGAACAGCGCCTGGGCCAGCAGCACGCGCACCTTCTGGCCGCCCTGGAGCTCGCTCATCTTGCGCTCATGCAGCGCCTCGGGAATGTCGAGGCCGTCCAGCAGCACGGCCGCGTCGGCCTCGGCGGTGTAGCCGTCCTCGTCGGCGACGACGCCTTCCAGCTCGGCGGCGCGGATGCCGTCCTCATCGCTCATCTCCGCCTTGGCGTAGATGGCATCGCGCTCCTCAAGGGCCTCCCACAGGCCCTTGTTGCCCATGATGACCGTGTCGATGACGCGGAAGGCATCGAAGGCGAACTGGTCCTGGCGCAGGATGCCCATCTTGCGGGGCTTCTGCACGAGGCCGGTCTGCTGCTCCATCTCCCCGGCCAGGATCTTCATGAAAGTGGACTTGCCCGCGCCGTTGGGGCCCGTGAGGCCGTAGCGGTTGCCGGGGTTGAAGGTCGTGGTCACATCCTCGAAGAGGATCTTGGCGCCGTAGCGCATGGTCACATTTTGGACAGCAAGCATGGAGACTCCGAACCCTCCATTGTACAGGCTGGAGGCCCGGAACCGGCCCTCAGATCATCGGCACCGCGCGGTCTTCGTGCCTGGGATCGCCGAAGGCCAGCTCGTCGAAGGCCTCGGCCGCGGCCTCCCAGCCGGGGCCGTAACTGCCGAAGCGGCCCAGCACGGGCAGGCCGAAGACATGGGCCCGGAGCGCCACGCGCCAGGGCAGCTTGCCCTCCAGGGTGGAGGCGTCCAGGCGGCCCTCGCCCGTGACGACGGCATCGCAGCCCTCCAGGGCCGCGTCGAAATGGAGCACCCGCAGCATCTCCTCCGCGCCGTCCACCAGCTGGGCGTGCAGGGACGCGAACTTCGCGCCCAGGCCCCCGGCCGCGCCCGTGCGCAGGCCGCGGGGCAGGCAGAGGCCCATGAGGCGCTCGGTGAGCACGGGGATGTCCTTCCGGGCCGCGCCCTTTTGAGGTCCGAACATCCGAGCGGCGTCCGCGAGCTCCGTCGCCACATCGCAGAAGGCGAGGGTGGGCGGCAGCTCCAGCTCCGGCCACCCCGCGCCGCCATCCATGGCCGCCGTGCCGCCGAGCCCCACCCAAAGCCGCTTGGGTGCCGTCGCCACCACGGCCTGCAGCAGTTCCGCGAGACCCAGGCTGGAGGCGGCCATGGGGTCCAGCTTCTTCAGGCCCGCGAGGCCAATGACGGCCGCGCTCTCCACGCAGGCGGTGCCGTCCGGCAGCAAGAGCCAGGGCACGGCGCGGCGCAGACCGAAGGGATCGGCAGCCTCCGCCTCCCGCCACTCACCGCCCAGACCGGCGTGCAGGCATTCCAGGAAACCATCGCCGCCGTCCGATAGCGGCAGCAGGCGGTCGCCGGGCTCCATCAGCAGCCGCGCCGCATCCAGGGGGCTGAGCGTCCCCTTGAAAGCGGCTGGGCAGACGAGTCGCATGGCTCCTCCCCGGAGCGCGCCGATTGTGCCGCCGGAAGCAGGGATGTCCAGCCCTAATCGCCCTTCAGCACAACCTTTTTACGCGCGCCTTCTGGCGCCCGCTCCAAACCTCGCAGGGCTTGTTTCCAAGCGGTGGCATCCAGGCCCAGGCCGATGAGGACGGTCATGGGAGCCGGGGGCGTGCCGTTTGAGGGCAGGGGCAGGGGGGCGACTTCGAGCCGGCCATCCGCCACCTGGAAGCTCCAGCGGTCGCTGCCATCGGCCCGAACAAGCCATCCGTGGAAGCGGACGATGCCCTTGGCGCGGAGGAGTTCTCCGCCCGGTCCTGGTCCCTGGAAAAGCGTTTCCAGAGCCTCGGGGTCCACGGGGTGGTCGAAAGCCACATGCAAGGCCTTGGCTGATCCGAAGCTGGGGCCTTCTCCGGGTTCGAGGGTTCCTTCCGGCGCACCGGAAGACCAGGGATCTGGCGCGTCCTGGGGCGCTGCGCCATTCCAGAGCCGGACGATGGGCAGGCGCGGATGGGCGGCGCGCAGCTGGGACTCCCAGGCCATGGCGGCGCTGGGATCGAGATCCGTCTTGCTCAAGTGCAGCTGGCTCGCCATGGCCGCCTGCCGCCGCATCAGGGTGCGTTCGGAGAGATGGTGCAGGGGGCTGAGGGCGGACACCACTGTGAGCACGCCTGCGATGCGCAGCTTGCCCTGCAACGCGGGTTCCAATTCCAGATCCACCAGCTCGGAGGGATCCGCGAGGCCGGTGGTCTCCAGAACGATGCGCTGGGGTCTCACGGCCTCTGCCTGATCGCACCAGGCGGCGAGGATCTTCACCACATCCTCGCGCAGGCTGCAGCAGGCGCAGCCGCCTACGAGATCCGCCACGCCCGCCAGTTCCGGGCGCTCGGCATCCACCAGCGAACTGTCCACGCTCACAGCGCCGAACTCGTTGATGAGCACGGCCACCCGGCGGCCCGCTGCCGCTTCGGCTTTCAGCAGCCGGTTCACGGCCGTGGTTTTTCCGGCGCCCAATGGGCCCGTGACGACGAGGACTTCCACCATGGAGGCATTGTCGCAGGCAAACTGGAGCGATGGACTTCACCCACGCGAGCTATGCGGCCCTCGTCAACCTGGCCGGGGGCTCCGCCCGGGCGCTGCGGCGGGCGTTGCCGGATGGCTGGCGCCTGAGGCTTGAAGCCGCCCCGCCCGAGGGTCTTCCACCCGGGTCATGGATCTGGCTTCACGCCGTGAGCGTCGGGGAGCTGCTCCTGGCGGAGGGGCTCCTGGCGCGGCTGCTGGCGGCGGGCCATCGCGTGCATCTCACCTCCGGCACCACCGCAGGCATGGCGTTGTTGGCGGAACGCCTGCCGCGGTGGGACGGTGGTTCGGACCTGCTCAGCGGCGGGGCCTTCCCCGTCGACGACGGCGCGGGATTGCGCCCTTTCCTGGCGGCGCCACCGGCCCTCTTCATCGCGTTGGAGACCGAGCTCTGGCCCAATCTGCTCCGTGTGCTGCGTGTGATGGGGACCCCTTCCGTGGTGGTGAACGGTCGCCTCACGGCACGCAGCCGGGGCATGTTCGTGGCCTCCGCCATCCGCGACCTGGCCCTGGTGGCCGCGCGGGACGAGGCCAGCGCGGGGGCCTTCGCGTGCATGGGCGCGTCCAATGTGGCCTTGGGTGGCAACCTCAAGGCGGACCTTCCGCCGCCGCCGCCGCTCCACGCGGGATGGACCTTGCTCCGCGAGGCCTGGACAGGAGAGCCGGTTCTCGTGGCGGGCAACACGGTGGAAGGCGAGGAGACGCTGGCGCTGGAGGCCTGGAAATCGGCGAAGGCACTGAAGCCTGGCCTGCGGCTCATCCTCGCGCCCCGGCAGCCGCGGCGCTTCGATGATGTGGCGCGGCTCCTCGAGGCAGCGGGGATCGTGTATCGCCGGGCCTCAGCGGAGTGGCCGGATGTGAGCGAAGCATGGCGCGGTGTGGACGCGCTGCTTCTGGACACGCTGGGCGAGCTGCCGCGCGCCTATGGCGAAGGCACTGTGGCCGTGGTGGGCGGCGGCTGGCGGGCGGAGGGCGGCCACAATCCGCTGGAGCCCGCGCGCTTCGGCATGCCTGTCCTCATCGGGCCGGGCTTCTCCAACTTCGAGGATCTGGTGGCGCCGTTGCGGGCCTCGCGGGCCATCCGCATCGTGGAGGAGGAGGGTCTGCCCGGGGTGATCCGCGGCGCGCTGGAGGAGGCGCCTCTGCGTCCCGTTTTCTCGCCCGAGAATCCGCCGCCCCATCTTTCGGGTCTCCTCGGAGCTCTGGACCGCACCTGGCATCTGCTGGAACCGCTGCTTCCAAAGGCCGCCCGCCGCGATTAGGCTTTTGGGAACATCACCCATCCGGAGCCATGCATGACGAGCGCCCCGCCCCAGGTCATGCTCATTGACGACGACCGTTCGGTGCTGGAGATGGTGGAGGAGGCGCTGAAATCACACGGCATGGTCGTCCATGCCTTCAACGACGGCCGCCGCGCCCTGGGGCTGCTGGAGCAAGCCTCCGCCCCGGCCTTCGACCTGGTGGTGTCGGACATCAACATGGACGGCATGGACGGCTTCGATGTCATCCACCGCGTGAAGGCCATCCGCCCCCATCTGCCCGTGGTGCTCATGACCGCCGAG
>DASRXV010000076.1:0-4660 GCA_035687325.1 Holophagaceae bacterium | reverse complement strand
GGATGAATCGGCCATCACGGGCGAACCGATGCCCGTGGAGAAGCGCGCCGGGGACTGGGTCCATGCGGGCTCCATCAACCAATCCGGCGTGCTGGATGTGCGCGTGGAGCATGTGGGCAGGGACACCTCCTTCGGCCGGATCGTCGAGGCTGTGGAGCGGGCGGAGCGCACCCGGGCGCCCATCCAGAAACTGGCGGACAGGCTCGCGGGCTACCTCGTCTATTTCGCTCTGATCTGCGCGGCCCTCACTTGGCTCGTCACGCGGGACCTGCGGAGCACGATCTCCGTGATCATCGTCGCCGGCGCCTGCGGCATCGCCGCCGGAACGCCGCTGGCAGTCCTGGGGGCCATCGGCCGGGCCGCGCGATTGGGGGCGATCGTGAAGGGCGGCGTCTTCCTGGAAGCGCTCGGCCGCGTTGACACGGTGGTGCTGGATAAGACAGGCACGCTCACCCGGGGGGCTCCGGAGGTCATCGCCATCTCGCCGGAGCCGGGCGTCTGCGAAGCGGTCGTGCTCGCCGCCGCGGCGCTCGCGGAGTGCCGCTCCGAGCACCCGCTGGGCCGGGCTATTGTCCGCAAAGGTGAGGCCGGTGCCGTCACCCTGGAAGAGCCCGCGGAGTTCCAGTCCGTAGCCGGGCGCGGGGTTATCGCCCGCGGACGCCTGGGAGAGGCTGTGGTCGGGAACGCGGTTTTCTTCCGGGAGCGCGGTCTCCCAGTTCCCGAAGAAGGTCCGTACCGGGTGGCGGCGACCGAGGCCCTGGTGGCGCTTGATGGGAAGTTTCTGGGCCGCATCTGGGTGGCGGACGCGGTCCGCGAGGAGGCGCAGGAGGCCGTTCGCGCCCTCCACGGCATGGGCATCCGCACGGTGCTTCTGACGGGGGACGGGCTCCCCGCCGCGCGGGCCGTGAGCGACGCGCTTGGCATCACCACGGTGGAGGCTGGGCTGCTCCCGGCGCAGAAGCAGGCCTGCGTCGCGAGCCTCAAGTCGGGCGGCGCCCAGGTCGCCATGGTCGGCGACGGGATCAACGACGCCCCCGCGCTGGTGGAGGCCCATGTGGGCATCGCCATGGGAAGCGGGACCGATGTGGCCCGGGAGACAGCCGATGTGGTCCTGATCGGCAACAACCTGCTCAAGCTCGTCGAGACTCTGGAAGTGGCCCGCCGCATGCGGACCATCATCCTCCAGAACTTCATCGGCACCTTGGCGGTGGATGGCGTGGGCGTGGGGCTGGCAGCCTTCGGCTTCCTGAACCCGCTCCTGGCGGCCTTCATCCATGTGGCTTCCGAACTCGCCTTCATCCTGAATTCCACCCGCCTGCTGCCAGTCCGGAAGGCCCAGAGTTAATGAGCCTGAGGTGCCTAACGCACTTCATGCTCGTCTTGCGCCTCTCTCCTACAATGGATGTGAGCCGCTTCTCTGCGGCCGGAGCCGACCTTGAGCCTCGTCCCAAAGACCCTGACCCTGCCCGCGATCCCCATCCGCGACATGGTGCTGTTCCCCGGCGCCCGCGTGCCTTTTGTCGTGGGCCGCAAAGCCTCCGTCCACACCCTCGAGCAGGCGGTGAAGGCTGGCGACCACCTGCTGATGCTTACGCAGAGGGACCCCAAGATCGAGAACCCTGGTGGCGACGATCTCTTCGACATCGGCACCCTGGCCCTGGTGGAGAGCGTCATCGCCCTCCCCCGCGAGCAGTACAAGGTGGGCGTGAAGGGCGTGGCCCGCGTGCAGCTGCGCCGCTACATGGATGACGGCGAGATCCTCCAGGCAGAGGCCTACCTGCTGCCGGAGCCTGTGGCGGACGGCACCGAGGAGCTGGCGGCCTTCCACACGGAGGTGGAGTTCTTCCTGGGCCGCAACCCGGACGCGAGCCGCCTCCTCTCCATGGACCAGGTGAAGGAGCTGCCCCTGGGCAAGGCCGTGGATTCCGTCACGCAGCTCGTCCCGGCGGATGTGCGCCGCAAGCAGCATGTGCTGGAGCAGGTGGAGCTCATCCCCCGCCTCGAGTCGCTCCTGGAGCTCCTGGAGATGGACAAGGCCCGCACCGATGTGGAGCGGGATGTGGAGGAGAAGACCCGCAAGCGGCTCGACCAGGACCATAAGCAATATGTCCTCAACGAGAAGATGCGCGTCATCCAGCAGGAGCTGGGCAAGAAGGAAGACAAGGACGAGTCCGGCCGCCTCCGCGAGCAGATCGAGGCCGCGGGCATGAGCGAAGAGGCCCAGGCCAAGGCTCTGGAAGAGCTGGAGCGGCTGGAGGCCATGCCGCCCCAGAGCGCAGAGGCCACCGTGAGCCGCAGCTACATCGACTGGCTCCTGGCCCTTCCTTGGAAGGCCATGGCCGAGGAGAAGCTGGACCTCGACGAGGCCGAGAAGATCCTTGATGAGGACCACGCGGGCCTCGACAAAGTGAAGGCCCGCATCCTGGAGCATCTCGCCGTCATGAAACGGCTTTCGGACCAGGCGGGTGAAGGCGGCGAGGCCAAGGCCCTGCGCGGGCCCATCCTCTGCCTCGTGGGCCCTCCAGGCGTCGGCAAGACCAGTCTCGCCCGCAGCATCGCCCGCGCGCTCAACCGCCCCTTCGTGCGCATCAGCCTCGGCGGCGTGCGCGACGAGGCGGAGATCCGCGGCCACCGCCGCACCTACATCGGCTCCATGCCGGGCCGCGTCATCGCCTCCATGAAGAAAGCCAAGGTCCGCAATCCGCTCATCCTGCTGGACGAGATCGACAAGATGGCCAGCGACTGGCGCGGCGATCCCAGCAGCGCGCTGCTGGAAGTCCTGGACCCCGAGCAGAACGCCGCCTTCCAGGACCACTACCTGGATGTGGGCTTCGACCTCAGCCAGGTGCTCTTCCTGGCCACGGCCAATGTGCGCCACCAGATCCCTGAGCCTCTGGACGACCGGCTCGAGGTCATCGACCTGAGCAGCTACACGCTCAAGGAGAAGATCGCCATCGCCGAGCAGCACCTGGTGCCCAAGGCCATGGACCGGCACGGCATGAAGGACCTCTCCATCTCCTTCGACCGCGGCGCCCTGGAGAAACTCGTTACGGGCTACACCCGCGAGGCCGGTGTGCGCCAGCTGGAGCGGGAACTGTCCAACATCCTCCGCAAACTGGCCCGCCACGCGCTCCAGCCCGCGCGACTGAAGGAGCAGGCGGGAGCCGCCTTCGATCCGGTCGTTACCGCGGTCCGCGTCGTGAAGCTCCTGGGTCCTGAGAAATTCCACGAGAGCCATGTGGACGAGCAGCCCCTGCCCGGCGTGGTGAACGGCCTGGCCTGGACGCCCACGGGCGGCGACCTGCTCACCATCGAGGCCGCGGTGCTGCCCGGCAAGGGCAACCTCAAGCTCACGGGCAAGCTGGGCGAGGTCATGCAGGAGAGTGCCAATATCGCGCTGTCCTTCGTCCGCGCCCGCGCGGAGCGGCTGGGCATCCCGTCCGGCTTCCTCGAAAAGCAGGACATCCACCTCCATGTGCCTGAGGGCGCCATCCCCAAGGACGGACCCAGCGCGGGCATCACCATGGCCACGGCGCTCATCTCCGTGCTCACGGGCATTCCCGCCCGAGCCGACCTCGCCATGACCGGTGAGCTCACGCTGCGCGGCATGGTGCTGCCCATCGGCGGCCTCAAGGAGAAGCTGCTGGCGGCGCACCGCCTGGGCCGCAAGGCCGTGCTCGTCCCCGCCGAGAACGCCCGCAACCTGGAGGATGTCCCGGCCGAGGTCCGCGAGCTGCTGAGCATCCATCTCGTCTCCCACATGGACGAGGTGATTCCCTTGGCCCTCACGCGTATGCCCCAGCCGCGGACGGCGGAAGGCCAGCCCGCGCCGCAGCCTCCCAACCCCGCGAGCGGTGAAGCCACGGCGCAGTAGGGGCTCAGGCCTGATACCCTGGATTCATGCGCTTTCTGAGTAGCCATGTGATCCATTTCGTCGTCATGGGACTGGGCATCGCCTTGGTCCTGGGGCTGCTGAAGCCCACGACGAGGCCGGAGCGCACGAAGCGCAGCATCTTCAATCACGCGGCCGCCCTCATCGGCATCGGCCTGGCGCTGGCCTGGCTCATGTACCTGCTGCCGCGCCACTCCGTCCGTTTCTAGTTCCTGAGGTCGCGCCGTGGTCGAGCAGGTGCTCACGCGCTGGGGGCAGGTCCGGGAAGAGGCCCGGGTCCGCTGGCATGCGTTCGAGAAAGCTTTCCCGGGGCTCGGCGGCATCGGCCGCTTCGCCTGGGAGATCCTCCGCAAGTTCAATGTGGATGACTGCGCCAGTTACGCCGCCGGCCTCACCTTCTGGCTGCTCATCAGCCTCGTGCCGCTGACGACGCTGCTCTTCAAGCTGCTGGGCTTCTTCATGGGGTCGAAGGCCTACGGGAAGCCGCTGCTCACGGGGCTCTTTGAGCTGTTCCCCTTCCTGCCTGTGGATTTCGTGCGGGATGTGATGAAGGACAGCCAGCAGGTGGGCAGCCTCGGATTTTCCTGGGGCGTGCTTCTCGTCGGAAGCCTCTGGGGCGTGAACCAGCTGGACAAGAGCCTGGCCCACATCTTCGGCATCCGCCTGAAGAAGCACCGGCAGACGCGGCGGCTCATCTGGGTGCGGCGGCTGGCCCTCGTGCTGGGCGGCCTGCTCTTCCTCGTCGTCGTGCTGGGCCTCATGGTGGGC
>DASRXV010000075.1:0-3402 GCA_035687325.1 Holophagaceae bacterium | reverse complement strand
TAGCCGTCCTTGACGGTGACAACGTCGCCGCGGCTGCCCAGGTTGATGACATTTTCGACGAGGAGGATCTCCATGGGAGTTCCTTTCAAGTTGGGATCCGGCCAGCGGGAATCGCGTTCCCCGGTCTGGTTAGGCGGCGTGGTCGAATAGAAGCCGCCAGGGCGTGTGCCTTGTCCCCAGGTGGGTTAGGCCGGAACAGTGAGGTTTGAGTATATCCTGGCCTCCACCTCCAGCCAACGACCCAGATGGGAGTGCCCATGAGCCAGCCTGAGTTGCGCGACAACCGCCGCGTCATCCTCGACGGGCAGCCGCAGGTGCGCTTCCGGGCCGCAGGGCAGCTCTTCGACCGCATCCCCCTGGCCAACCTCAGTCATGGGGGCTGCCTGGCGATCATCCCCTTCCAGGAGGCCGGTGCCCTCTGCCTGGACACACCCGTCACCGAGCTGGTGATCTTCCATCCGGGCATGACGGCCAACCCCATCACCGCCCGCGTGGCCTGGACCATCGCCCACGCCGAGGGCGACCAGGTGGCCGTGGGCCTCCAGTTCAACGACATGGCCCACGACACCCGCATCGCCCTTGTGGCCGTGGTGGACTCGGCGATCCTGGAATCGGCGAAGCGCTAACCCCTGTAGAAGGCCTCGATGGCGGACGCCACTTCCTCCAGCATCCCTTCCGTCATCTCCGGGTAGACGGGGATGCTGAGCACCTCGGCGGCGGCCAACTCGCTTTCGGGGAACTGGCCCCTCTTGTAGCCGAGATCCGTGAAGCAGGGCTGCTCGTGGAGGCAGATGGGGTAGTAGACGGCGGAGCCGATGCCGCGCGATTTGAGATGGGCTTGCAGCGTGTCGCGCTTGCCCGCCTTCACGCGGAGCGTGAACTGGTTGTAGATGTGGCGGCCCTCAGGCACGGCTTCTTTCGGAAGGATGAACGGCCCGCTGTCCAGCTTGGCCAGGCGCGCGTGATACCAGCTCGCGTGTTTGCGGCGGCCCTCGTGCCAGCCTTCCAACATGGGCAGCTTGGCCCGCAGCACGAGCGCCTGGAACTCGTCGAGGCGGCCGTTGATGCCGACCTCATGATGCATGTAGACGGGCTCCATGCCGTGGACGCGGATGCGGCGCACGCGGGCGTGCAGGTCGGCGTTGTCTCGCACCACCGTGGCGCCCGCGTCGCCGAAAGCCCCGAGGTTTTTCGTCGGATAGAAGCTGTAAGCCGTCATCTCGCCGAACTGGCCTGCGTTCTTGCCCCAGCCCCGCGCGCCCATGGACTGGCAGGCGTCCTCGATGACGGGGATGCCGCGCTTCGCCGCCACGGCGCAGATGGCGGGCATCTCCGCGAGCTGCCCGAAGAGATGCACGGGCATGATGGCCTTCGTGCGCGGCGTGATCGCGGCCTCGACGAGCGCACCCGTGGTGTTGTAGGTGGCCGGGTCCAGGTCCACGAAAACCGGCTTGGCCCCCAGCCGCGACACCACGCCCGCCGTGGCGAAGAAGGTGAACGAGGGCACGATGACCTCGTCCCCCGCGCCCACGCCGAGCGCCATGAGCGCGACGAGCTGGGCGTCGGTGCCGCTGCTCATGCCCACCGCGAAGGATGCGCCCGCGTAGGTCGCCAGCTCCGTCTCGAGCCCGCGCACATTGTCGCCGAGGATGAACGAGGACCGGTCGATGAGGCCCGCGAGGCCCTCCAGCACGGCGGCCTTCACGGCGGCGTTCTGCGGCGCGAGATCAAGCATCGGGACGGGCATGGGAACCTCGTGTGTAACCGCGAATGACGCGAATTCACGCCAATGGTGAAACTGGCAGTTTTTTATTCGCGCTCGTTCGCGTCATTCGCGGTTTCAACCTTCATGGGCCGCATCAGCGGGAACAGGATCACATCGCGGATGCTGGCGCTGTTCGTGAGCAGCATGACGAGGCGGTCGATGCCGATGCCTTCGCCGCCCGTGGGCGGGAAGCCGTGCTCCAGGGCGGTCACGAAGTCCTGGTCCAGCATCATGGCCTCGTCGTTGCCGCCTTCGCGCTCGTCCATCTGGGCCTGGAAGCGGCCCAGCTGCTCGATGGGGTCGTTCAGCTCGGAGTAGGCGTTCGCGATCTCCATGCCGCCGATGAACAGCTCGAAGCGGTCCACGAAACGGTCATCGTGGGGCAGCGTCTTCGTGAGGGGGCTCAGCTCGATGGGGTAGTCCGTGATGAAGGTGGGCTGGAGGAGCTGCTTCTCCGCGTGGTGCTCGAAGAGATCGCCCAGCAGCACACCTGCCGTCTTCTTGTCCGCGTCCTCGATGTGGGCCTTCTTCGCGAGGGTGCGGATGCCCGCCTCGCTCTCCAGCGCGCTCCGGTCCACTTTCCCGTATTCGGAGATGGCGTCCTTCAGCGACAGGCGGCGGAAGGGCGCGGCCCAGCTGACCTGCTGCTCGCCCCAAGGCAGCTCCGCGCCGCCCGCGATGCCCTTCGCCAACGAGGAGAGCAGATCCTCTGTGATGGCCATCATGTCCCGCAAGTCCTCCCCCGCGGCGTAGAACTCCATCATGGTGAACTCGGGGTTGTGGCGGACGCTCAGGCCCTCGTTGCGGAAGTTGCGGTTGATCTCGAAGACCTTGTCGAAGCCGCCCACGATGAGCCGCTTCAGGTACAGTTCCGGCGCGACGCGGAGGTAGAGCGGGATGTCGAGGGCGTTGTGGTGCGTGGTGAAGGGCCGCGCCGTGGCGCCGCCGGGGATGGGCTGCATCATGGGCGTCTCCACTTCGAGATAGCCCCTGCCCTCCATGAAACGCCGCGTGGCGGAGAGGATCTTCGAGCGGGTGCGGAAGACCTTCAGCACATCGGGATTGGAGATGGTGTCCAGGTAGCGCTGGCGGTAGCGCAGCTCCTTGTCCTGGAGGCCGTGCCACTTCTCAGGGAGCGGAAGCAACGCCTTCGTGAGGAACTGGAGCGACTCGGCCTTCACCGTGAGCTCGCCCGTGCGGGTGCGCATGAGGGCGCCCGTCACGCTGATGAAGTCGCCGAGGTCGAGCAGCTTCACGATCTCCCACTGGGCTTCAGGAATCGTGTCCTTGCGCAGGTAGGCCTGGAGGCGGACGCCGTTCTCGGCGAGGTGGAGGAAGGCCGTCTTGCCCTGGTCGCGGAGCGCCACGATGCGGCCCATGACGGCGACCTTGGGCGCCGAGGCTTCCAGATCCTCCGCCGTGGCGTTGGCGTGGATGGTGAGGACCTGCTCCAGCCCGTGGGTGCGCGCGGCTTTGGCCGGGTAGGCTTCCACGCCCAGGGCGCGGAGCTTCGCCAGCTTCTCTTCCCGCGCCTGCCGGTACTGGTTCGTCTCCATGGAGCCTCCGGGCCGCGTCCCGTGGGTCCGGGGCCGATCCTCCAGTCTACCGGGACCGCTTCATTCCGCTCCAAACCGGTA
>DASRXV010000074.1:0-5026 GCA_035687325.1 Holophagaceae bacterium | reverse complement strand
CCCCACGGGCGTGGGCAAGACGGAAGTGGCCCGGGCCCTGGCGGAGTTCCTCTTCGACGACGAGAACGCCCTCGTCCGCATCGACATGAGCGAGTTCACGCACGAGGCCGACGCCACGCGCCTCATCGGCTCCGCGCCGGGCTTCGTGGGCTACGAGGAGGGTGGCCGCCTCACGGAGGCCGTGCGCCGCCGCCCCTACTGCGTCGTCCTCCTGGATGAGATGGAGAAGGCCCACCCGCGGGTCTTCGACCTCTTCCTCCAAGTGCTGGAGGACGGCCGTCTCACGGACGGCCACGGGCGCACCGTGAGTTTCCGTAACGCCCTCGTGATCATGACGAGCAATGTGGGCAGCACCGCCATCTTCGCCGCCGGGGGCCACCCGGAGCGGGCGGAGGCGGAGGTCCAGGCCGCGCTGCGCGGTGTCTTCCGGCCCGAGTTCCTCAACCGGGTGGACGAGGTCGTCGTCTTCCGCGCCCTGGAGGCTTCAGACATGGAGGCCGTGGCCCGCATCCAGCTCCAGCGGCTGGAGACCCAGCTCGCGGGCCGCCGCATCGCGCTGGATGCCCCCGCGGAAGCCGTGGCCTGGCTCGCGAAGGAAGGCGCCGATGCCCAGCTGGGGGCCCGCCCGCTCAAGCGCCTCATCCAGCAGGCCGTGGTGAATCCCATGTCCCGCCTGGTGCTGGAGGGCCGCCTCCAACCCGGTGGATTGGCCCGGCTCAAAGTGGTGGACGGGGAAATGGTCGTCGAGGCTGACACAGTCCAGTAAGAAAGCGCGGACAGGCGTATCCTGGGCTCGTGACCAGGTCCCCGACTCCGATCCTCATCGTCGATGACGAGACAGACCTCCGCTCGCTGCTGGTGGAGGCGTTGCAGGATCTGGGCTATGACGCTGTGGGCGCGGCCAACGGGATCCACGCCGTGGAGCTGGCGCTGAAACGCCATTTCCCGGTGATCTTCACGGACCTCAACATGCCCGGCGGCATGTCGGGGCTGGACCTCATCAAGCGCCTCCATGAGATCGACCCCAAGAGCTTCCCCATCCTCATGACGGGCTACGCCACCACCGAAGCGGCCATCGAGGCACTCAAGAGCGGCGCTTACGACTTCATCACCAAGCCCTTCAAGTTCGCCGAGATCGAGGTGAGCCTGGGCCGCGCCCTCAGCCATTACGGCGCGCTGCGCGAGAACGAGAGCTACCAGCAGGACCTTGAGAAGCTCGTGGAGGAGCGCACGAAGGAGACCGTGAAGCTCAAGGACGATATCGAGTTGCTCTTCGAGGGTTTCGTGGACGCCTCCGTGACCGCCATCGAGGCCCGCGACCCCACCACCTCCGGCCACAGCCACCGCGTGGCCGAACTGACCGTGGGACTGGCTGAGGCCGTGAACGCCACGGAAGGCGGCGTCTGGGGCGGATTCAACCTCACGGAACGGCAGCTGCGGGAGCTGCGCTACGCCAGCTTGCTCCACGACTTCGGGAAGGTGGGCGTCCGCGAGCAGGTGCTGGTGAAGGCCAAGAAGCTCGAAGAGCCCCGCGTGGAAGTGCTGCTCCAGCGCATCCACCAGCGCGGCCTGGAAAGCGAGGTGGAGGCCTTGCTCAAGGCCTGGCGCGAGGGCCGGCCCTTCGAGCCCTCGCTGGTCGAATCCCTGCAGGCCGGGGCCCGGGACGAGGCCCGGCGGCTCATCGCCCTCGTGCAGCGGTCCAACGAACCCAGCGTCCTGCCCAAGGAGGTCGCCGCGGACCTGGAGCACCTCGACGCCATGGCTTTCGAGCACTGGAGCGGCGGCCGCAAGCCCGTCACCGAGGCCCATGACCTCGACGCGCTGCGCATCCCCAAAGGCAGCCTCACGGAGATGGAGCGCCGCGAGGTGGAGAGCCATGTGACGCACACCTTCCGTTTCCTGGAGAAGATCCCCTGGACGGGCTCGCTGGCGGATGTGCCCGCCATCGCCTACGCCCACCACGAGCGCCTCAACGGGCGCGGCTATCCGCGGAAGCTCACGGCCGAGGCCATCCCGCCCCAGAGCAAGATGATGGCCATCGCAGATGTGTTCGACGCCCTGGCGGCCTCGGACCGCCCTTACAAGGTGGCCGTGCCGGTGGGCAAGGCCCTGGACATCCTCGCGGAGGAGACCAAGGCGGGCCTCATGGACCCCGACCTGTTCCGGATCTTCGTGGACGCGAAGGTCTACGAGCGGACCGCGAAGGCGAAGTAATCTGGTCGCATGCGAGCGAGCGACGGGCTTCTCTGGATGGGCTTTGACGGCATGGATGCCCCTGGCGTCCCGGCAGATCTCCATCCCGGCGGCGTGATCCTCTTCGCGCGCAACTTGGACCCCGATCCCGGCGCGGGGCCCGCGCGTTGCAAGGCGTTGCTGGACGCACTGCACGGGCGCTTCAGCGGGGAGCGCACCCTCGCCGTGGCCATCGACCAGGAGGGCGGCGCCGTCTCGCGCCTGCGCCCGTGGGTGGGCGCGACGCCTTCGCTGCGACGCATCTGGACCGCGCGGGGCACGGCCGGGTGCGAAACCTGGGGGCGGATCTGGGGCGAGGGGCTCGCGCTGCTGGGCTTCAATGTGGACTTCGCGCCCGTGTCGGATCTCTGGGACGGCAACAAGGACGCAGGCATCGGCGACCGCGCGGCGAGCGATGACCCGGCGGAAGTGGCGGCGGCGGCGGGCGCCTTCCTCCATGGGCTCGAATCCATGGGCGTGCGGGGTTGCCTCAAACATTTCCCGGGCCTCGGCGGCACGATGGTGGATTCCCACTTGGGCCTGCCGGAACTCACGAACCGCCGGGCGGTGGACCGCAACGCGCGGCCCTTCGTGGCGCTGTCGAATGAGGACCGCCTCGTGATGGTGGCCCATCTGAAGACGCCCTTGTCGGACCTGCCCGCGAGCCTGCACCGCGGTTCCGTGGCGGAGAATCCCTGGGGCGTGCGCGGCCGATTCCTGCCGGACGATCTGGAGATGGGCGGCTGCGCGGCCTGGGATTGGGACGCCCGCGTCCGCCTCAGCCTGGAAGCCGGGCATGAATGGTTGTTGGTGTGCCAGAGCGGCGCCGGCGTGCGCGCCTGCGCCGAGGCCACGGCGAAGCTACCGTCTGGCGCCGTGGATGAAGCGTTGGAGAAGAACCGCGCCATGCGCGCCAATCTCCGCCTTCACGAAACAGGCCCGCTGGATCAGCGGGCCTGGGATGGTTGGGTGGAGCGTCTGAAAACCGCGAGTGCGGCCCTCGCCTGATTACTTCGCCGCCGCTTTCTTCGCCCTCTGGGCTCAGACCTCTCTGTCCGCCGCATCGGTGGTGCTGATCGTCTGGAATCCCGGGGTGATGGTGGCTACTTCGCCGCCGCTTTAAGCGCCTCGGCCTTGTCCGTCTTCTCCCAGGAGAATTCGGGACGGCCGAAGTGGCCATAGGCCGCCGTGGCGCGGTAGATGGGCTTGCGCAGGTCCAGCGCCTCGATCATGGCCTTGGGCGTGCAGCTGAAGACGCCGCGCACGGCTTTCACGATGGCTTCGTCGCTCACATGGCCGGTGCCGAAGGTGTCCACGCTGATGGAGACGGGCTCCGGCACGCCGATGGCGTAGGCCAGCTGGATCTCGCAGCGGTCCGCGAGCCCCGCGGCCACGATGTTCTTGGCGATGTAGCGGCCCATGTAGGCGGCGGAGCGGTCCACCTTGCTGGGGTCCTTGCCGGAGAAGGCGCCGCCGCCGTGGTGGCCCGCGCCGCCGTAGGTGTCCACGATGATCTTGCGGCCCGTGAGGCCGCAGTCGCCCATGGGCCCGCCGATGACGAACCGGCCCGTGGGGTTGATGTGGTACTTCGTGTCCTTGTCCAGCAGCTCGGCGGGCAGGGAGCCCTGGATGACCTGCTTCATGACCTCGGCCCGGATGGTTTCGGTGCTGACTTCCTCGGCGTGCTGGGTGCTGATGACCACGGTGTCGATGCGGACGATCTTGTCGCCGTCATATTCCACGGAAACCTGGCTCTTGCCGTCGGGGCGCAGCCAGGGGAGCTGGCCGCTCTTACGGGCCTCCGAGAGGCGCTTGGTAAGCTTATGCGCGTAGAGAATGGGCGCGGGCATGAGCTCGGGCGTCTCGCGGGTGGCGTAGCCGAACATGAGGCCCTGGTCGCCGGCGCCGCCGGTGTCCACGCCCATGGCGATGTCGGGGCTCTGGCGGTCCAGCGTGACGGTGACGGCGCAGGTGTGGCCGTCGAAGCCCTTGGAGCCCTCGTCGTAGCCGATGCTGTTGACGACTTCACGGGCCAGCTGCGCCACGGGGATGTAGGTCTTGGTGGTGATCTCGCCCGCCACCAGCACGAGGCCCGTGGTGACGAGCGTCTCGCAGGCCACGCGGCTCATGGGATCGTCCTTGAGCGCGGCGTCCAGGACGGCGTCGCTGATCTGGTCGGCGATCTTGTCGGGGTGGCCTTCCGTGACGCTCTCGGAAGTGAACAGGTGACGGCCCAGCTTGGCCATGCGCGCTCCTCGCCTTCCGTCTGGCGGAAGTCTTTAAGAATAGAACGCCGGGGCCGGTTGTGAAAGCCTCCAAGGTACGGCGTGTTCTTGATTTCCGGCTTCCGTTGCGGGCGACGAGGCCAGACCGGGCTTACAAACCTGTGGCAATTTCCCGGCTTTGGAACTTGCCAGCGGCAAACCTCATCGCTAAGGTTGGACCTTCCATCCAGATCTTTCGAGGAGGACTCATGTTCAAGTTCACGCGCCACGCGCTCGCCGCAGGCCTTGCCGCCGCCGTGCTCGTCCTGCCCGGCTGCAACCGGGAGAACGCCAAAATCAAGGAACAGACGGAGAAGGCCGCCCAGGCTGGTCAGACCCAAGAGCAGATCCAGGCCGCGGGCCAGGCCCAGCAGCAGGCTCTCCAGAAGGCCGGCGTCACGGATGTGCAGCCCAATCCCGACACCATGCAGCTGACGGACGACCAGCGGAAGGCGCTGGAGGACCGCATCAAGAACGAGAAGAACAGCTCCTACCAGGCGCTGCTCCAGGAAGTGATCGACAAGGACAAG
>DASRXV010000073.1:0-6471 GCA_035687325.1 Holophagaceae bacterium | reverse complement strand
GAACGGCTTCGGGTGGTAGCCGCTGTTGATGACGCGGTGGTCCTTGCCCAGCAGTTCCTCCCGGGCGAATTTGGAGATGGCGCAGAACTTGTCGTTGACATAGGTGATCTTGCCGAGCCCGTCAGTGATGGCCACGATGGCGTGCTGGTCCAGCGCCGCCTTCAGCTCTTCCAGCTGGCGGTAGGAGGCGGCCCGATCGGCTTCCACGGCTTCACGGGCTTCGCGGGCCCTTGATTCTTTTTCAAGCTTTGTGCGGATTGTGGTGTCGCGGATGAGGGCTGTGAAATAGCGCTCCGTCCCTTGCTCCCAGGCAGAGAGCGAGAGCTCGATCGGGAAGGTGTGGCCGTTCTTGTGCAGGCCTTCCAGCTCCACGACCCGCCCGATCACATGGGCCTCGCCCGTGGCGAGATACCGGGCCATGCCAGCGCTGTGGGCGGGCCGGAACCCCTGAGGCACGATCAGCGAGACGGCTTGACCGACGGCCTCCTCGACCTTGTGCCCGAAGATGGATTCCGCGGCGGAATTCCAGTAGACGATCTTGCCCCGTTCATCTGTGGAGATGATGGCATCTGACGCGGATTCGGCGAGCGTGCGGAACCGGTGTTCGCTGCCCCGGAGGCCCTCCTCAGCGCGTTGGCGTTCCGTGAGGTCCCGAGTCACCTTCACGAACCCGAGCAGGTCGTCCCTCTCATCGCGGAGAGCGGTGATCACCACATCAGCCCAGAACCGCGATCCATCCTTGCGGACCCGCCAGCCCTCTTCTTCGACCCGGCCCTTCTCAAGCGCGCCCTGGAGCAACTGCTCGGGTTTGCCATCGGCCACATCCTCCGGGGTGTAGAAGCAGGAGAAACGGCGCCCGAGGATCTCCTTGGCTTCGTAGCCCTTGATCCGCGAGGCCCCGGTGTTCCAAGTGGACACGCGACCCTCCGGGTCCAGCATGAGGATGGCGTAGTCGCGGATGCTCTCCACCATGAGGTGGAGCCGCGCCTCCGAAGCCGCGAGGTCCCGTCCGCTGGCGGTTCTCGATTGAATATCCCGGTGGAGGGTCCAGGCACTGAGGGCGATGCACAGGAGCCCAAGGCTGCCGAGAAGCAGGAGCGCGCGCTGGGTGCGCTGGCGGGAGGCCCGCATTATCTGGTCGTCCAGATCCCTGCGGGCCTCCAGCGAGGCCATGAGTTTGTCGTGAAGGGCGCGGAGCCGGTCCATGATCTGGCGCCCGTTGCCCGCCGCCACGAGGGCGAGCGCTTCATCTCCCCTTCCTGTTTGAGCGAGCCGGATGGTCAGCGCCAGCTCGTCGATCTTGGCTGTAGTGAGAGATTGGAGTTCGGCAAGATCCTGCGATGGCAGATTCCGCGCGCCCTCCGAGCCCATGAAAGCGCTCATGGTTGCCGCGGTTTGGCCGCGTCCAGCCTCGTAGGACGCGAGGTAATCGGTCCGTCCCGTCAGCAGGAATCCGCGTTGCGCCGTCTCCATGTCCTTGAGCTGGGAAAGCCCTTGCTCGAGGGTCTGAAGGGCCACATTCACCTTTCCGCGGCTTTCGGCGGAGGCCTGGGTCTGGTCCATGAACCGGAAAACAGCGGCGAAAGTGATCCCCACCAGGAGCACGGCCAGCGCCGAGCCCACCAGGTTCCGCGTTTCAATCGAGCCGACCATCGGTCCAGCCTCGGAGTTGTGCTGCCCAGGATAGGCTTTGAAAAGTGTCGAGCAAGTGGCTTTTTTCTTAGCGGCACACTGATTTCATGCGCCCTAAAGGCGCTAATGACGCTTCCAAAGATCGAAGGGCTGAGTGGCTATGGCGATGTGGAAACTGCCGTGGACCCGGCCATCCAGCCCCGGGGCGCTGTTGTAACGGAGAAAGCCGTACCCCGTCTCGATGAAGAAGCTGGCGAGCGTGGTGCGGAGGACGACCCCCGCGCCTGTGGCCCGCACAGAGGCGGGACCGGTGAGCTGGCCATCCAGCCCCGCGAAGCGGGCGGTGTCGAAGCGGGGCTCCACCTCCATGTTGAGCCCCAGGCCGCCGTGGAAGCGGATGGGCACGCCGAAACGGATCGCGGCGAATTTCGGCGCGAGCACGCTGAGGCTGTCGGAGCCCAGCAGGGTGGAAGTGCCTCCGAAGGACCACCAGCGGTCCAGGGGCAGGTGGGTGCCTGCGCCGCCTTCCATATCGAGATCCAGGCCGAAATGGTGGCTCAGTGGCCAAAGGCCCCGGGTCCTCACGTAGGCGGACGAGAAAGTATCCGATGGAAAGGTGCTCGCCACCGACCGGCCGTAGAGGACACGGGCCCGGAGCAGCAGGCCCCGGCTGGGGAGCGTCACGCGGTCGAAGTCATCCCATTCGCCGGAGCAGGAGGCCGTGCGTTCCGTGCGGTCCTGGTCGAGGCCGGGGTAGAGGTAGGTGGCCTTGCGCTGGCCTCCTTCCAGCGACAGCTTGCCCGTGCCCTCGTCCCCGAAGCGGACGTAGGCGCCCAGGGCCCCGTCCACGGTGCGGACGCGGGCATCGAAGGGGAAGCCGCCCAGCTCGGGGTTCGGAAAGGCGAAGGCCGTCTCGAGGCGTTGTTCCTGCGCGGCCCCGCGCAGTTCCAGACCCGCGCCCGGGAAGGCGCGGAAGGGCCCGCGCAGCGTGGCGGAGGCCTGCTCCTGGAGCCGGTTCCGCGCGGCCTGGATATCGAAGCCGAGGCCGCTCCCCCTGAGGTTGCGCGCGGCGTAGGCCAGGCCCCACTGGCCGCCCAGCGTGGTCTCGTAGCCCAGGGAGGCGTCGATGCTCTGCTTGCGCCGGGGCACCGGCAGGAAATCCAGCTCCACGCCATCCGGCCCCGCGTCCGCCTTGGTGGGCGCCTGGCGCCACCGCAGCTCGCCCAGATCCAGGCGCTCCTCGCCCAGGGCCACGCGGCGCTGGAGATCATCCGTGCGGATGGGCTTCTCCAGGAGCGGCGTCATCAGATCCTTGAGGTAGCTCAACCGCAGCGGCTTGCCCGGCGGGGGCCGCATGTCGATGGCGCGCACGACGGGCTCCACAAGCCGGAGCGTGGCGATGCCGGTATCCGGATCGAAGCCCGAGCCCCGCACATCCACCAGCGGCGTGTTGGCCAGGGCGCGGGCGTGGACGATGCGGCTCAGGAGGGAACCGAAGGCGACAGGGTCGAAAGGTGAGCCCGGCGTGATGGCCGCCGCCGCGTCCTTCCTCAGCGCATCGCGGAGCTCATCCGGAACCACGATGTGCCAGCGCTTGAGCAGGGGCCAGGGTTCCGCGTGAAGAATCAGCACGGGGCCGGGCCGCAGCTCAGCCCAGGCGTGCTGGGCCCAGCCATGCACCAGCAGCTGCTGGAGCGCGATGTAGACATCCCGTTCCGACAGATTCGCGGCCTGGGCTTGGAGCCGCGCGAAAGCCGCTTGAGCCGCGGGGGAAAGGCCGCCGGCTTCGACCGAGATCGTCATTCCGGGCGGCAGCGTGGGCGAGTTCCACTTCGCCTCCAGGGCCGCGGCCAGCGCGTCGCGCCGCGCGTCGTAGGCCTCGCGGCCCGCCCGCACTGTCGAGTCGAAATGGACGCTGTAGTCCGTGAAGGAGGTGTCCTCCCCCAGCTGCGGGCGCAGGAGGAAATCGGCGTCCTTCCGGCTTTCCCACTGGCGGCGCTCGATGGTGAGATCGAGGCTCCGCGCGGCCACGGAGAAGATGCTGTCCGTGGGGCCCGAGGAGAGCGGCGCGCTGATGTCCACGGCGAGGACGAAGCCGCCGGGAAACTGGCTCTGGGCCGTGTCCACCGGCAGGTTCTCCACGAGGGCGCCGTCCACGAAAGGCTGGCCATCGATGGTGACGGGGCGGAAACCACCGGGCACGGTCATGGAGGCGCGGATGGATTCCGCGAGATCGCCCGTGGCGAAGACGCGCCCCTGCCCGGTCTGGAGATTGGTGGCCAGGGCGCGGAAGGGCGCACGCAGACGGTCGAAGTCGCCCTCGCTGAAATAGGCCGCGCGAGCGAAGAGCGACTCCAGCACACGCTGGATGGGCAGCCCCGATTGCAGGCCCTGGGCGAAGCGGAAGCGGCCATCCGGATCCGACTCCAGACTCACGAGGCTGGCATCGCTGTCCTCCTGCTCCGCCAACGTCTTGCCGGGCTGACGCCGCAGATGGTCCAGGAAGGCGCGGCTCAGATCCTGGGTGCGGAAGAGCTCTTCGATCTCGCGGCCCGAATACCCGGCGGCGTAGAGGCCGCCGATGAAGGCTCCGATGCTGGTGCCCGTGACGGCATCCACAGGGATGCCATCCTCGTCCAGGCGTTCCAGCACGCCCATGTGGGCCACGCCGCGGGCGCCGCCGCCACTGAGGGCGAGGACGATGCGGGGCCGCCCCGGCATCTCCACCGTGGGCGTGAAGTGGAAGATGTAGTCCGGCGGCTTCACCTGCACATCGAAACGCTTGAGCGCCGCGTCCTGCGCGCTCAGTCTGAGCGCAACGAGGCAGGCCAGCGCGGGCAGGCGCCTCATCGCGGAGCCCTCGGATGGAAGATGCGGCCCAACCCGCAGGTGACGCCGCAGAAGAGGTTCCACCGCGGCGCGCTGTTGGAGAGGCCGCGGTCAAAGCCCGCGTCGAAGACCACGCGCGGGGAGAGCTGGTACGAGGCGTAGGTGAGCAGGGCCGTGTCCCGCTCGGTTCCTGACAGGGGCCCGACGGTGTAGACCTCCGTTCCCATGCCCCAGCTGCCCGACAGCTGCCAGCTCAGGGACACCGTGCCGGATGTCTGCCTCGCGCGGCCGTCTTCTGGCTGCCCGATCCATCCATGGAGGAGGTTCACATCTACATGAATAGGTCCGGCGTCCTTGCTCGCCAGGAGGATCAGCGTGTCATCCGCCTTGCCGGAGCCGAGGCCCTGGGCCGCGTTGGCCGTGGCGAACTTGTGGAAGAGGCCGATGGCGCCATCGAAGCCCAGCTTGTCCTGGTCCAGGGGATGCCATTGGAAACCGAAGCTGGGATCGCTGAAGCCCTGCGCCCGCGAGCCGTCCGGCGCGGTCTGCGTGAGGTAGCCGTTCCACCCGAGGCGCCATTCAAGACGCGCCTCCTGGCCGAACTTCAGGAGGAAGGGCTCGAAGTCCGAGCGCGACCCGTCGCGGAAGAGGCTTCGCTGCAGGCCTGCTTCCAGTTCCAGGACGCCCGCCTGCGTGGTGCGCGCGGGCGTGGCGAAGGTGGGGCGGTTGGGGTTGACGGTGATGGCGTCCGCGTCCTGCGCCGCCAGCGGGAGCGCGAGCAGGACCGCGAAGGCGCGCTTCACGCAAGGGCCTGGAGCTGGGCCGCCATGAGCTGTCCGCATCCTGCGAGCCCCAGGTCCAGCAGCGCGGAGGATTCGCCTCGCGTGAAGCTGCGGCCCTCGCCCGTGGCCTGAGACTCCACCAGCTCCAGGTCGCCACCCGCCATGGGGCGGGCCACCACGAGGTTGCTGTCCACGGCAGCGAGGTGGTCCTCTTCGTACTCCAGATCCAGCAGGATCCCGCGGCGGCCCTCGCCGGATTCCACGATGCCGGTGCTCACGGCCGCCACCTGGCGGATGAGAGCGGCGTCAAGGCAGTGCTTCCTCAGCGCGAGTGCCAGCGCCACCCAGGCGCCGGTGATGGCCGCGCAGCGCGTGCCGCCGTCCGCGTCCAGCACATCGCAGTCGAGCGTGAGCGTGCGTTCGCCCAGCGCCTTGAGATCCACCGCCTGGCGCAGGCTGCGGCCGATGAGGCGCTGGATCTCCACCGTGCGCCCTTGCTGTTTGCCCCGGGCCGCCTCGCGGTCCGTCCGCGTGTGCGTGCTCGAAGGCAGGAGGCTGTACTCCGCCGTGAGCCAGCCCGCGCCCTTCCCCTTCATCCAGCCAGGCACCTTCTCCTCTAAAGACGCGGCGCACAGTACCCGCGTCCCCCCCATGGAGATGAGGCAGGACCCCGCAGGATGCGACTGGGCCCCCGTCTCGAAACGCAGGGAGCGGAGCTGGTCGGGTGCGCGCATGGGACTCCGTCGAAGGTTCGACTAGAGCCTAAAGCCTAGATCCAGAAGGCCCAAGCCCTCTCGCGGAGGGTCAGCATTCGATCTTGTCCACCCGTCCCTGGTGGCGGCCGCCTTCAAAAGGGGTTTCCAGGAAGGTTTTCAGGTAATATTCGGCCTTGAGCGGGTCTGTGAGCCGCTGGCCAAAGGCGATGGCGTTCGCATCGTTGTGTGCCCGGGCCAGCCTCGCGTGATCAGGGGAGGTGACGAGCGCGCAGCGGATGCCAGGATGCCGGTTGGCGGCGATGCCGATGCCGATGCCGGACCCGCATACGAGAACAAGCCGCTCCCACTGCTCTTTCGCTTGCGCGGCCCGGTGCGCGAAATCCGGGTAATCCACAGAGGCTGTCCCATCCGTACCGAAATCCACAACCTCGTGACCTTCCGTGAGGGCCCAGGCCTTCAGGCGCTCCTTCAGGTCGAACCCCGCATGATCGCTGGCGAAACCGAGCTTCATC
>DASRXV010000072.1:0-4703 GCA_035687325.1 Holophagaceae bacterium | reverse complement strand
GATACCGGCGGCGGCCTTGCGCTTGGACTCGCGGTCGAAGCGCTGCTTGGAGCGGGCGGCGGCCTTCTCCAGCCCGTCCATGCGGACGGACAGGTACTTGATCACGGACTCGTGGTTCCGGAAGCGGCGCTCCAGCTCCGCCACCAGCTTGTTGTCAGCGTCCATCTCGAAGAGCGTGTAGTAGCCCTCGCTGAACTTCTGCACTTCGTAGGCCAGCTTGCGGCGGCCCCATTTGTCGGTCTTGATCAGCTCACCGCCCTGTTCGGCGATGATCCCCTCGAAGAACTTGACGAGCTCGTCAGCCTGTTCCTCGGTCAAGGTCGGGGAGGCGATGAAGATGGTCTCGTAGCGACGCATCGTTCCTCCTTGTGGATGTGAAGCCCCCGCATGGCGGGAGCAAGGAGGCACCGCGGGGAGCAGCTGCTCCACGGGCGCGAAGGATCAGTTTGGCCCGGAAAGGCTTGAGGCTCAAGGCGAAAGTCCCATCCAGAAGGTCTCCGCATTGACCTGGTTGGGCAGCGTGGCGGCGTCTTCCGTCCCAGCCAACAGCTCCAGGAACCGCCCGAAGGGCCCGTCCAGGGCCTCGATGCGGTCCCATTCGGCGTCCGTCCACTGTCCCAGGACGAAATCCGCCAGGGGGCGCTCGAAGGGGCCGATGCCCAGGCGGAGGCGAGGCAGGGGGCTGTCGTCCAAGGCCTCCTGCACGGAGCGGACGCCGTTGTGGCCGCCGTGGGAGCCTTCGAGGCGGAAGCGGCTCGCGCCCAAGGGCAGATCTTTGTCGTCGTAGAGGAGGACGAAGCGGGCCGGGTCCAGGCCTGCCTTCACGCCTTCCGCGCAGGCCAGCCCCGAGAGATTCATGTAGGTGGCGGGCACCAGGGCCTGGAGCCGGTCACCAAGGCTGTATAGCGTGCCGCTGGGCAGCTTCCTCAGCACCGTTGTCTTGAGACCTTTGGCCTCCATCCAGCGGAGGAGCGCCAGCCGCCCTAGGTTGTGGCGGGTATGGGCGTATGCCTCTCCGGGGTTGCCGAGGGGGATCAGGGTCCACATGGATCAGGCTCCGGGAAAGGAAAGGCCCCGCATGGCGGGGCCTTTCCTGGAATTCCGGCGAAAAGACTACTTCTTCTCTTCCTTCTTGCCCTTGGCGGCCACGACGACGGGCTCGGCGGGGGCCACGGCGCCTTCAGCGGCGACGGGAGCCTCCTCCTCGGCGACCTTGGCGTGGATGGCGCACACGACCTCATGGGCGTCGCCCATGATCGTCAGCGTGGAGGCCAGGCCCAGCTGGTCGAAGCGCACGGAGTCGCCGACCTTCAGGTTCTCCACATTCACATCGATGTGGGCGGGGATGAGGTTGGGGAGGCACTCGATCTCGATGTGGCGGTGGACGAAGTCCAGCATGCCGCCCTGGGTCTTCACGCCGTAGGGCACGCCGATGATCTTCACGGGCACCTTGACGCGGATCTTGTGGGTGGGGTCCACGCGCAGGAAGTCGATGTGGCGCAGGCGGCCGGTGACGGCGTGGCGCTGCACATCCTTGATGACCACATGGCGCTTGATGTCAGTGCCTTCGCGCTGCATGTAGACCACGGAATTCAGGCCGGTCTCGGAGGCGATGACCTTGGCCGCGACCTTGGGGCTGATGGCGATGGCGACGGGCGGCTCGCCCAGGCCGTAGACGACGGCGGGGATCATCCCGTTCTTGCGGAGCTGCTTGCTGGCGGCCTTGCCCAGGGTCTCGCGCTTGGAAACGATGATGGTTTCTTCGGACATGTGTTCCTCCTACCTGGCGGGCCGGGTCGAATGACGAACGGCGCGCGCCCTCTCGTTGGCAGCCTTCCCCCATGGAAGGCAGAAGGACCAGTGTCCCAGAAAAGCCCCTGAATTCAAGGCGGATCTGGCGAGGGAACCCCTGTTCACACACCCGTCACGGGGGTCTGCGAGGCTACTCTGATGGCAAAGGCCTCCATGCGCATCGCCGCTCTCGATATCGGATCCAACTCCATCCACCTGGTGGTGGTGGAGGCCGAAGGCTTGGAGGCGGTGCGCGTCCTGGCCCGGGAGAAGGCCATGGTGGGTCTCGCCCAGGGCTTGGCCGTCTCCGGCCGCATCGGGGACGAGGCGTACCAGGCCGGCCTGAAGGCCCTCTCGCGCATGAAGGCCGCCATGGACGGCTTCGCCTGCGACCGGGTGCTGGCCTTCGGCACCGCCACGCTGCGGGACGCGGCCAATGCGGGCGATTTCCTGGAGGCGGCGCGCAAGCTGGGCATCGAGATCCAGGTCATCTCCGGCGAGGAGGAGGCCCGGCTCATCCACCTGGCCGTGGCCCAGGCCTATCCCTTCCCCCACGGCGCCGTGGTCCTCGTGGACATCGGCGGCGCCTCCACGGAACTCACCTGGGTGGAGGACGGCCACGCGCGGGCCTCCTGCTCCCTGCCCTGGGGCCTGCAGCGGCTGGCGGACACGCTGACGACGGCGGACCCGCCGGATCTGAAGGACTACGAGCGGACCCGCAAGGCCATGCGGGGCTTCCTCAAGGCGGCGGAGCGTAGCCTGCCTGAGGGGCTTCCAGCAGCCACCTGGATGCTTGGCACCAGCGGCACGCTGGAAGATCTCGCCAAGGCGGCGGGCGGTTCCGACATCGCCACCCGCGGGCAGATGAAGGCCCTCCGCGCCCGCCTCTGGGATTGCCCCGCCAAGCGTCGCTGCGCCCGGCTCTCCACCGTGCCGCCGCGCCGCGCGGCCATCCTCCACATCGGCGCCCTGTGGGCGGAACTGCTCCTGGCCTGGACCGGCGCGGACGCGCTGAGGCACCTGCCCGTGGGCCTTCGCGAAGGCATGGTGTGGGAGGCGCTGCGCCACGGCGGGCGGTTGTTGCCTCCTCTGCAGGAGCGGCGCTGGAGCTCGGTGGAGACGCTGGCCGCGCGCACGGACCCCGACCCCGCCCATACGGCCCATGTGCAGGAGGTGGCGGACCGGCTCTTCCTGGATCTCCAGCCCGCCTTCGAGCTGGGCGAGCAGGAGCGCGAGTGGCTGGCCTGCGCCGCGCGGCTCCACGACATCGGCTTCGCCATCGCGGAGCGGAACCACCACAAGCACGGCGCCTACATGGTCCAGCACGGCGATCTCAAAGGGTTCTGGCCGGAGGAGCTGGCCATCCTTTCGCAGGTCGTCCGCCACCACCGTGGCAAGGATCCGGACCCCGCCCGGCACGAGGCCTTCGCGGCCTTGGCGCCCTGGCACCAGGCCGTGGTGCAGAAGCTCGCGGCCATCCTCCGCGTGGCGGACGCCCTGGATCGCCGCCGGGACCAGCGCATCCGCAAAGCGGCGCTCCACATCAATGACGGGGACATGACGCTCACGGCCCAGGGCGCGGCCGGCTTCCAGGATTTCGATGCCGAGCGCGAGGCTGTGGCGGACAAGGGCCGGCTGCTGGAGCGCCTCCTGGGCCGCAAGCTGCGCATGCGGGTGATGAAGGCGGCCGCACCTCCGAAGGAAGCGAATCCATGACCCGCCGCATGCCGCTGCCCGACCAGCTCCTCAACCGCGAGCTGAGCTGGCTGGATTTCAACGCCCGCGTCATGGAGGAGGCCGAAGATCCGTCGGTGCCGCTGCTGGAGCGCGTGAAGTTCCTCTCCATCGTGAGCCACAACTGGGACGAGTTCTTCTCCGTCCGCGTGGCCGGCATCTGGCGGCAGATCGATGCGGGCATCTCCGCGCCGGGGCCTGACGGCCTCACGCCGAGGCAGCTGCTCTCCCGAGTCTCCGACCGCATCCACGCCTACAGCGCGCGGCAGCACAAACTCTTCGACGAGGTGCTGAGGCCCTTGCTGGAGGAGGAGGGCGTCCGCCTGCGGCGACCCGATGAGCTGGACGAGGCCCAGCGGATTTTCGTGGAAGACCATTTCCATTCGACGCTCCTACCGCTCATCACGCCCCTGGCGGTGGACACGGGCCATCCCTTCCCGCGCCTCTCCTCGGAAGCGCTGGTGCTGGCGGCGGAGCTGGAGGCGGGCGACGCCGCGCGGGGCGAGGGCTTGCCGGTCTCCGAGCTGGCCTTCATCCCCGTGCCCCTGGCCGTGGCGCCGCGCTTCCTACGTGTGCCCTCGGAACCCGGGACCTTCCTCTTCGTGAGCCTGGAGGATGTCCTCCGCGCGCACCTGGACGCCCTCTTCCTGGGTTACGCGGTGAAGAGCTGCCACGCCATCCGCGTCACGCGGGACGCGGACCTGCCGCTGGAAGAGGACCCCGAGGAAGACCTCCTCAAGACCATCGAGGAGAGCCTGCGGGACCGCCGCCGCGGCGCCGTGGTGCGGCTCCAGTTCGAGCGCGGCCTGCCGGAGCCGCTGCTGGAGGTGCTCCGCGAAGAGCTGGAGCTGGCGCCGGAGGATCTCTATCCCACGGACGGCTTCGCGGCCTTCTCGGACCTCATGCAGCTCGTGCCGCAGGTGGACCTGCCCCAGCTCAAGGATGTGCTGCTGGCGCCTCTCCCCGTGCCGGAGCTGGAGGCCGCGGGTTCCATCTTCGAAGCCCTGCAGCGGGGCGATGTGCTGGTCCAGCATCCTTACCAGAGCTTCGACGACTCCGTGATCCGCTTCGTGCGCGAGGCGGCGGAGGACCCCAAGGTGCTGGCCATCAAGGTGACGCTCTACCGCACGAGCGCCACGAGCCCCATCGCGCGCGCGCTGGAGCGGGCCGCGGAGCGG
>DASRXV010000071.1:0-33911 GCA_035687325.1 Holophagaceae bacterium | reverse complement strand
GCGTCCCTGGTCCACCGGCTCCCAAGGGGAGGGTTGGTGCGGGTCGGGTGCGTCAAAGGCCTCGGGAGTTGGCAGCTCCCGTCCTCTTTTACGCAGATGGTCGGTCGCCGCATTAGCCGCCAATGTAAAAAGCCAGGCGGCGACGGGGCGGCCCTCCTCGAACCGTTGGCAATGCTGGAGGCATTTCATGAAGACCTCCTGGGCCAGCTCCTGCACGACGCCGGAATCCTCTCGCAGACGACGGTGGAGGAAGGCCAGCACAGGCCGCTCGAAACGGGCCATGAGATGGGCCAGGGCCTCCTCATGGCCGGCCTTGAGCCGGGCCATCCAGAATTCAGGGCTCTGCCCGGCCCCTTCGGCCAGCGCGGCGGCGCTCATGCCTTCGGGGCCCCTGTCCGGCCCGGCAGGCTGATGAAGGACTGGCCCAGCTTGCCCAGCACCTGCTCCACCTGAGGCCCCGTGAGCCGCATGCGGAGCGAGACCCAGTCCTTGCCGCTCTGGATCTCGGGCGGCGGAGCCTGGCCGTTCTGCACCGAGCCCGCCACGGCCGCGAGGCGCTGCATCCAGGGCGAAGCCTGGGCGATGCCCGCCTCTTCCCCTGAGAGGGCCAATTCGAACTCGTAGGGCTTGTCCGCCTGCGCGGGGGGTGTGACGGACCAGACGAGGTAGGCGATGCCCTTGGGCAGATCCACGGAGAGCTCGTCCTGGGCCTGCTTCCGCCAGGTCTGGAGCAGGGCCTCAGGCTGGAGGAAGCCTTGGATGGGCGCCCGCGGCGTGATCCAGGCGGCGGCCTTGGCCAGTCCCGCGGGAGGACCGAATGAGCCACCCGCCGCTTCGGTGAGCGTGTCCAGGTCGCCGATCCAGATGCGGCCATCCGGGTCGCCCAAGGCGCGGAGATGGGCCTTCAGCTTCGGCGAATCCACATCCAGAATCACATGCAGCGGGCAGTCTCTGCCATTCCAGTGCAGCGTGCCCTCAGGCGGGAAGCTGGAGGCGAGCGCCATCTGGAGCGCCTTGGGATCCTGGAACTGGTCCAAGGCCAGGAGGAAGCCGCGGGTGGGCTTCATCTCGTCCGGCGTGTCCAGGAGATGCAGGGTGAGGCGCCCCTGATCCTTGGCTGGATCGATGTGGGCCCGCTGGAGGAAGATCTCCAGCGCCTGCTCGGCCTCAGGGCTCCGAGCCAGGAGCTTCCGGAAGGAAGGATCCTGAGCGAGCCAGCCCAGGCGGCCGCTCACGGCCATCTGGCTGCGGCCGGGGGCCGCGAGGATCCAGGCCGGGGCCGCGGTCTTGGGGCGGCAGGCGGGGATGAGGAGCACCGCCGCGCCGAGGGCCAGCACCGGCGCCACCATGAGCATCCTTGTCCGCATCCGCACTCCCATCCAGCCATGATACGGGGCCGGACCCCGGATCGCTTAGAAGGACAAGGCCCGGAGCGTGGCGGGCAGATGCGGGCTGCGCAGGAGGACCTGCTGCTCGCTCTCGGATAGGAGGCCCCAGACCCGGGCCGCCGCGTCGCGAGGCGTCTTCGGGTTGAGGAGCAGCTCGCTCATGACGGCTGACTGGGCCATCAGGACGGGGTGGCCCGCGATGAGCTCCAGCACGGCCCGCGGCGTGAGCTTGTTCCGGGCCAGGCGCAGGAGGAGGCTGGGGTCCAGCTGCCGGTCGGAGATGAGGCGGCGCAGGGTTTCTTCGTCCTGGAGCAGCTCGGGCAGGTGCCGCCAGACCTCGCCGCCGGAAGCGCGCAGGGCAAGGACACGGGCCTCTTCGTCCATGGCGTTGTAGAGGGTCTTGAGAGCCAGCTGCGCGCGGCGCTTCACTTCGAGGTGGGGCATGCGCGGGTTGCGGAGCAGCTCCAGCAGCGGGCGGAAGGCAGTCACGCTCTCCAGGGCGCGTAGCGCCGTGGCCTCGCCCACCTGGCCGTTGAGAAGGAGCGACTCCAATACGGCAGGCTCCTCGCCCCAGACGCGATGGGCCGCCACGGCCTCGGCGGCCTCCTTGGAGAGGCTGGGGATGGTGGAGAGGAGGAGCTTGGGCGTGAGGGCCGGGTTCTCCAGCGCCAGCCGCAGCACCTGCGGATCGGGATCCAGGAGCGCCTGCACGATCTGGTCGCCGGCTGTGGCCTGCGCGGCGGCGAAGACGCGCTCCTCCAGCGAGGCCCACCGGCCTTCGGAGGCGCGCTGCGGCAGGGCCCCTTGCAGGCTCGACTGGCGCCGCTGGAGACGGTCGTAGTAGTACTTCACGACGCGGAGCAGCTGGGGCGCCTGCCGTTTGCACCAATAGGTCACATATTGGAACTCGCTCTCCTCCAGCTGGGCGAAGAGGCTCGCGATGCGCCGCAGGCCGTTCGCCTCCTTGGGCGCGGAGGCGAGGGTCTGGATGAGCGCGAAGCTGCGGGAGATCTTGAGCGTCAACGCTTCGGGGCAGGCGGGCGAGTCGAGCATGGCCAGGCGCACGGCATCGCGGAAGTACCAGCGCGCCTCCTGGTAGACCTCTTCGAAGAAGGCGCCGTGCGGGCTGAAGGGCAGCATCAGCGCCAGCAGCTCCTCTGTGACGAGGGGGTTCTCCATGGCGGCCGCTCTCACGGATGCGTCGCCTTCCAGGATCAGTTCCGTGAGCTCGTCCGAGTTGGAGGTGGCCTGCGCGCGGGCCGCGAGTTCCTGCGAAGTGGCCTTGAGTGCCGATGGCACTTCCCTCGGCGCGGCGGGCAGGGCCAGCAGCGCGGCCCAGTCCTGGTCGTCGGCGGGCAGGGAGGGCAGCTCCTGGGTGCTGCCCGTGCCGCCGATGGGCTTGGCCAGCTGCTTCGCGAGGATCTTGGCCACGGGCTTGAGGTCGGGGCGAAGCTGCGCGTAGGTCTCCTTCACCACTTCGCCGCGTTCCGTCTTTTCCGCGGGAGGCGCCGAGTCCAGCTCCCACATCATGGCCAGCAGGCTCACCACCACATCCAGATCGCGGCGCAACGCCTCCGGCGTGGCCTCATTCTGCGCCAGGGCCTGGAGGATGGGCGCCTGGCAGAGCCAGTGCGGCGTGCGGCACATGAGGGCCAGCAGCCGCGGCGAGGTGAGGTTGCGGGCCAGGCCCTCCAGATGGTCCATCTGCGCCGGGCTGGGAAGCTGCGAGCGGATCAGCGCGAGAGTGGGGAAGTGGAGGCGTTCGGCCTCGGACCATTCGGTCTGCAGGAAGTATTCCGTCCCGAGCAAGGCGGCGCCTACGCGCAGGATGCGGGATGGAGGAGTTCCATCAGGGCGGGGTCCTCGATGAGCAGCAGCGCGTCCACGATGGCGCCATGCAGCTCCCCGCGTTCCCGCGCGGCGCTCAGGTGGGCGGGCCGCGTGAGGCTGCCTCCCATGAGCAGGGGCAGCTTGGAGGCCTCGCCGAGGCGGCGCGCCGTCTCGAAATCCGGATCCGCGCCCTCCTCCTCGGGGATGTCCACGAAGAGGAGGCGGCGGAAGCCGTAGGCCTTCGCGCGCTCGGCGAAGGCGATGGCGTCGAGCCCTGTGTTGGACACCCAGCCGGAACAGTGCACCTGCCCGCCACGGGCGTCGATGGCGGCCGTGAGATGGGCGCGGAAGCGGCTGAGGAGGTTCTCCACCACCGCCGGGGACTTGTGGAGGATGGTGCCCACCACGAGCCAGTTGGCGCCTAGGTCGAGGAAGTACTGGGCCTGGTCCGAAGCCCGGATGCCCCCGGCCACCTGCACGCAGGGCCGCTTGGCCCGCGTGGCGGCGCGCGCGAGGATGCGGCCGATGATCTCGCGGTTGTGCCCCAAGCCCTGGGCCGCGTCCACATCCACGAGGGCGAGGCACTGGGCACCGTTGTCGAGCAAGTGCTCCGCCATGCGGAGCGGATCCATGGTGCTGCCGGGGAGGCCGCCGGCCGTGGGAATCACCTGGCCCTGGCGGATGTTGAGTGTGGGGAAAAGCTTCACGCGGCGTCCTGTCCGACCTTGCGAGTGTAATGCAAATGTCACACTCCGCGCGCAGCTAGGCGTCTTTAAGCTGTTCCAGGAGATGCCGGGCGGCCTCCACCTCGGCGCCTTTCCGGGAACCGCCTTCGGCCTCGGATGTCTTCAGGCCCACCGCCACCTGGACCCGGAAACGCGGCGCGTGATCGGGGCCGTCCTGGGATAGAAGTGTGTAGACGGGTTTGGGAAGGCCGAGGCTGGCCGCCCGCTCCTGCAGTGTCGTCTTGGGATCCGCCTGGGCCCACAGACCCTCATGGGCTTCGCGGATGGATCGCCTGAAACGGGACTCCACCAGAGCCGCCACGGCCGCGAAGCCCTCCTTGCCGCCATCGAGGTAGACGGCACCCAGGAGGGCCTCCAGCGCGTCCGCCATGGGCTTGGCCCCCATGCGCGCCTTCGTCTTGCCCATGGACTGCTTCAGCTCCACGCCCAGGTCTGATGCCCATTCCGCCAGCGTCTCCGTGCGCACGAGGAGATTACGCAGCTTCGACATGGCGCCCTCCTCCCAGTCCGGCCGCAGGCGGTGGATGAGGGCGGCCGCGGCGGCGTTGAGGAGCGCGTCGCCCAGGAATTCCAGGCGCTGGTTGTCGCGCCCGCCGGAGGAGGCGTGCGTCAGAGCCTCGTCGAGGAGCGCGGTGTTCCGGAACGCGTGTCCCAGCGCGGCCTGCAACCGGGCCCGGTCTGCGGGTTGGGCCATGGCGCTGGATCAGTTCAGGCGGTTGTTGAGCCGGGCGTTCATGAGCTTGGAGCGGAAACGGCCGTTCACGCTGGCCATCTGCTCCCGGCTCACGCCGCGGCCCTCTGCCATGCGGATGGTCTGGTTGAACTCGCCGTACTTGCCCTGCTCGTAGAGCACGGTGGCGAGCCAGGCGTAGGCATTCGCGTTCGAGGGGTTCGCGGCGATGGCGTTGCGGAAGATGGCCACGGCTTTGTTGGGGTCCTTGTCGGCCAGCTGGATGCCGTCGCTGAGCGTGAGGTTGCCCACATTCATGCGCTCCGGCACATCCATCGTCTCCAGCTTGTCCTGCGTGTACCGGGTGGCGTCCGCGCTCTGGTCGTGTTCTTGCTGCCGCTTCTGTTCCGGCGTGAGCTTGGGCTCGACGGCGGCCGGCTTGGTGATGGCGGGAGCTTGCGCCGTCTGAAGGGCGTTGCCCGAATCCTTCCCGGCGGGAACGGCGGCCTCCTGGGAGTGGAGAGAATCCTGGCGCGCTCCGGCCGCGGTGCGGACCCCCTTGACGCCAGCCGCCTGTTGCGGAGACGCCACACCCGAGGCGTTCTGCAGCTGGGCAGTCTGGAAGATTCCCGGGCTGCGGTGCACCCACCACCAGGCCCCGGCTGCGCCACCCACGAGGAGCATCAGGACGGCCGCGGCGCCCAGGAAGAGCCCGGCCTTCGAGCTCTTCTTCGGAGCGGCCTGCAGCGGCACGGGAGTCGCGGCCGCGGGCTGGGCCAGCGAGACCTGGGTGGCTTGGCCCGCGGGCAGGGGTACACCCGTGGTGACGGCTCCGCTACCGTTCTGCGCGGGCGTCATCACGGTGGGTGCGGATGAAGGCTGGAAGGCGGGCGAAGGGGGAGCCGCGGCGCCGCTGGGCAGCAGCGTGGTGCCTTCCTCGGCCGCGCCGGTCCAGGTGGGATCCTTGGCCGCGCGCAGCGCCTTCGCGAAATCCGACGCCGTCTGGTAGCGCCGGTCCGGGTCCTTCACCAGCGCCCGTTCCAGCACGCTGCGTGTGGCGGGGCTGATGCCCTGGAGCGCCTCGGTGTCGAGGGGCTCCGGCGGCTCGTTGACGATCTTGTAGAGGATGGTGGGCGTGGTGTCGCCCGCGAAGGGCTTACGGCCGGAGAGCGCCTCGTAGAGCATCACGCCGACGGCGAAGAGGTCGCTGCGGGGGTCGGGCTTGCCGCTGCGGATGTACTCCGGCGCCATGTAGCTCACGGTGCCCATCACCATGCCCGTGGCAGTCATGTCCGAATTGCCCACGCGGGCCACGCCGAAGTCCATGACCTTGGCCGCGAGGCGGCGGCCGTCGCGGATGACGCGCACATTGGAGGGCTTGATGTCGCGGTGGACGATGTGGGCGTGATGCGCGAAGTCGAGGCCGTCGCAGACCTGGGCCAGCACCTCCAGCAGCTCGGAGCGGGAGAGCGACTGGTCCTTGAGCAGCTCCTCGAGGTCGTGGCCCTTCACCAGCTCCATGGCGATGTAGAGGACGCCCTGGTCTTCGCCGAATTCGTAGATGGTCACGAGGTTCGGGTGGTTCAGCACGCCCGCGGCCTTGGCCTCGCGCTGGAAGCGGGCCTTGGCCTCCTCGCCTCCGGCGGTGGCGGCGAGGATGGTTTTGATGGCCACCTCGCGGCCGATGCTGGGATCCACGCCGAGGTAGACCTCACCCATGGCTCCATGGCCCAACAGGCGCTTGATCTCGAATTTGCCCAGCTTCTCGAACATCACGACCCCCCCAGCCTTCGGAAAGTGTTTCCAAGCATAGTCCCTGCCAATCCGAGCGTCCATGCGGAGAAAGAGGGAGAAGGCTGGAAGAACGGCCCGGAAAATGCCAAGCTTCTTAAAACCTTCCCTGGAGCGTTTCCGCGTGTCAGCGACTCAAAGCCGGCCCGACCTCGCCGCGATGCTGGGCTTCCTGCATCAGGCGCAGGCCGAAGGCGAGCTGGTGCTGGAGCAGAACGACGGCACGCGCCGCCTCTACCTGAAGGACGGCGATCTCTGCTACCTGTGCAGCGACGCGGTGGGTGAGCAGTTCGGGAACTACCTCATCCGCCTCGGCGTGCTCGATTACAACGCGCTGAAGGACCTCCTCGCGGAGGACGGCGCCCGCGTGGGCGACCGGGTCGTGCAGTGGGGCCTGCTCACGGAGGAGCAGCGCGACACGCGGCTGCGGGAACTCTTCGGCAACATCCTCCTCCACGCTGTCGAGCATCCCGTGCTGGCCATGACCTGGAACCCCGGCGCGGTGGGCGGGTCGCTGGGCCAGGATCTCCAGTTCCATCTCGACCACCGCCGCGTGGTTTGGGATGTCTACCGCCAGATGCAGACACTCGACCGGCTCGTGGAGAAGTTCGAGAGCGAGACCGAATGGAAGTGGCGGTCGCAGGGCGCGCTGCTGGACGCCCTCGCGGATCTCACGCTGACGCCCCAGCTCGCCTTCGCCATCTCCCAGCTGGGCCGCGAGCCCATGAGCTTCGCCACCTTCGTCTCCGTGACGGGTCTGGGCGACGCGGAAGCCGCCCGCCTCCTGGCCACCCTGTGGGCGCTGGGAGGCTTGGAGCTGGAGAGCGGAGCGGACTCCTTCCCCGGCGCGCCGCCCCAGAAGGAAAGAAGGCGCACGCCAGTGCCGAAGGTCGAAGCGGCGCCTCAGGCTCCACCTCCCCCGCCCCCCGCGCCACCACCTCCGTCCGCTCCAGTGAAAGTGGAGCTTCAGGAAGCGGTGGATGAAGAGCCCGTCTTCGAACCTGTGGGCGAGCCGGTGGGGGCGCTGCCTCTCCTCGACCGCTTCATCGCTCCCGTGCGGCGCCCTGACAAGGCTCCCGCCCCTGTGCACGAAGACGGAGCAGATCCGCCCCAGTTGAAAGCGCGGGCGCTGTTCCACCAGGCCGTGGGGCTTGAAGCCCAGGGCCGCACGAGCGAGGCCATCCGCGCCCTCGAACAGGCCATCAAGCTCGACCCCGATTCGCCGAAATCCTTCGAAGCCTGGATGCTGCTGGGCGACCTGCGCCAGGGGAATCCCGCCTGGTCCACCCGCGCCATCGAGGCTTACCAGGCCGCCGCCCGCGCCCGGCCGAAGAAAGGCGAACCCTGGCTCTGCATGGGGCAGCTCTACCACCGCAAGGGCTTCAGCACGAACGCCACAGGCTGCTTCCGGAAGGCCATGGAGCTCGATCCGTCGTTGGAGATGCCAGACCACGCCCTGAGCGCGGAGCGCGCGGCGGTTGCGCCAAAGGAAGGCGTCATGGGCCGCATCCGCGGGTTCTTCGGCGGCGAGAAGAAGTAGCTTCCTCAAAGCCTCCAGGTGCTCAGGTCGTTCCGAAAAGGCGGTCGCCGGCGTCGCCGAGGCCGGGAAGGATGTAGCCCTTCTCATTGAGTTGGCGGTCCAGGGCGGCCAGCACCACCTGCACATCGGGATGGTCCGCCCGCACGCGGGCCAGGCCCTCGGGCGCGCCCACGAGGCACACGAGCGTCACGCGCTTCGCGCCCGCGTCTTTGAGCTGGCGCAGCGCCTCGCTGGCGCTGCCACCGGTGGCGAGCATGGGGTCCAGCACGAAGACATGGCGTTCGGGAAGGACCGGCGGGAAGTTCCGGTAGTAAGGCACGGGCACCAGCGAATCGTGGTCGCGGTAGAGCCCGAGGTGTCCCACCTTCGCCGTGGGCATCAGTTGCAGGAAAGGCGGCAGCAGCCCCAGGCCCGCGCGCAGCACGGGGACGAGGACGGGATCGAGCGGCTTCAGACGCCGCCCCTCCATGCGTTCCAGCGGCGTCTCCACGCTCACCGTCTCCGTTTCCAGGAAGCGCGAGGCCTCCGCCGCGAGCAGCAGCCCGAGCTCCTCGAGCAGCTGGCGGAAGAGCGCGCCGCCCGTTTTGCGGTCGCGCAGCAGCGCGAGCTTGTGATGGACGAGCGGGTGGTCGAGGACGATGGTTTCCATGGCCTCAGAGCTTATCCGAACCGCGTCCAGCGCGGGGCTGAGCTTCACGGGCTATCTTGGCCCGTAAGTCCCCAGGGGACCGGTGGTTCGGTTCGGGGTATTTGAAACGGGCTCCTAGCGATCAAAAAAAACGGGAAAAACGCATTTTTTTTGTTGCAGAGGCAAAAATCCTTGGATTACCGTTGTGCGAGAAGAAACTCCGCCCTATTCTTTCCTTCGACCACCCTCATGGAGTTCGTCAGCTTGGAGCCCACCGGATGCTGAAAAAGGTCGCCATCTTCAAAGCCCTCGATGTAGAGATCAAAAAGCAGCGGGGAGCGGTGGCGGTGAAGGAGGCCTATCGCGGGCACCACTCCTTGAAGGAGGAGCTGTCGCAGCAAGGCGTCACGGTGATCGCGGAAGTGGCGGGCGGCGATCCGGCGCGCGGCAAGGTCCGCGAGAACTACAAGGCGTCCACCCACGGCAAGAGCCTCGTGGAGAACGGCGCCCGGGTGCTCAGCATCGCGACGGACAAGTTCCTCTACCACGGCGATGACAAGGGCCTCAGCGAGGCCCGCGCGCAGGTGAAGGTGCCGCTCCTGCGGCGCGAGTTCATCTTTGAGGAGTACCAGGTCGAGGAAAGCAAGATCCTCGGCGCGGACGCCATCTTCCTCATGCCTGCCCTGCTCTCGGACGAACGCTTGGCCGCCCTCCACAAGCTGGCCCTGGCGAAGGGCCTGGATGTGGCCATGGAAGTGACGAACGAGGAGGATCTCAAGCGCGCCATGGCGGCGGGCGGCGACATCATCTCCGTCCTCGGCCGGAACCTCGACACCTGGGAGCCCCGCTGGGACCAGGCCGTGGCCCTCATGAAGAAGGTGCCTAAGGACAAGTTCCTCATGGTCGAGGCCTCGGTGAACTCCCTGGCCCAGATCAAGGAGCTCGAGAAGCTCGGCGCCCACGGGATCCTCGTCGGGGATGCCCTGCTGGACGACTTCTATCCCGGCAAGCGGCTCGCGCAGCTGCTGGCTGGCGTGGAGCCCCCCAAGAAATCACAAAAGGCGAAAGCCTCGGCAGAGAAAGAGAAGCCCTCTTCCGCCGTCCCTGCCCCCGCGAAACCCGCGACGGGTCCCGTTTCCACCCCGCGGAACGCTGCCACTGATAAGGCGGCCGCCCGTACCACCCCTTCCAACACCGCCCGCAAGGGCGCAAAGGAGCCAAAAATGGCTGACATGATGTCCTCCATGGCCGCCCCCGCGGCCGACGCGAAACCGGCGAAGAAGAAAGCCGCCCCCAAGAAGAAGAAGGCCGTGAAGAAGGCCGCCGCCAAGAAGGCCGCCCCGAAGAAGAAGGCCGCCAAGAAGGCGACGAAGAAAGCCGCCCCCAAGAAGGCCGCCGCCAAGAAGAAGCCCGTGAAGAAGGCCGCCAAGAAGAAGACCGCGAAGAAGGCTGCCAAGAAGAAGCCGGCCAAGAAGGCCGCCAAGAAGAAGACCGCGAAGAAGGCTGCCAAGAAGAAGACCGCCAAGAAGGCCGCCCCGAAGAAGAAGGCCGCCAAGAAGGCTGGCAAGAAGAAAGCTTCCAAGAAGAAGTGATCTCAGCCGGAAGGGGGCGCCTGGCGCCCCCTTCCCCTGTCATCCTCCGAGGGAGGGGGCATCGCCCTCTCCCTTTCCCTTTTCTCACGGACTTTTATGAAGCTCATCGCCTCCGTTTCCGCTCTCGAAGTCCTGGATAGCCGGGGCAATCCAACGGTCCTGGCCCGCGTCGTCCTCAGCGACGGGACCACTGGCCAGGCGCTCGTCCCCAGCGGCGCCTCCACGGGCAGCCGTGAGGCTCTGGAACGCCGGGACGGCGACAAGAAGCGCTATCTGGGCAAGGGCGTGCTCGGCGCGGTGGATGCCATCAACATCGAGCTCGCGGGCGTGCTCGCGGGCATGGACCCCTTCCAGCAAGCGGAGCTGGATGAGCTGATGTGTGATCTGGACGGCACGGAGAATAAGTCCCGCCTGGGCGCCAACGCCATGCTGGGGGTCTCCATGGCCCTCGCGGACGCGGCCGCAAAAGCCTCTGGCCAGCCTCTTTACCGCTACCTGGGGGGAGCCGGGGCCCGGACGCTTCCGGTGCCCATGCTGAACATCCTGAATGGGGGCGCCCATGCGGATAACAATGTGGATATCCAGGAATTTATGGTGTTGCCTATCACCGCGCGGAGCTTCCGGGAGGGACTCCGCTGGGGGGTGGAGGTCTACCACGCCCTAAAAGAGGTCCTCAAGGCTCGTAAGTTGAGCACTGCCGTGGGGGACGAGGGGGGCTTCGCGCCCAATCTGGGTTCCAACGAGGAGGCTTTGGACCTCATTTCGGAAGCGATCAAAAAGGCCGGTTACCAGGTCGGGAAGGACCTCTACTTGGGCCTGGACTGCGCGGCCTCGGAGTTCCTGCGAGGCAAGACCTACGCGTTCGAGGGCGCCAAGCGCAGTGCCGAGCAGATGACGGAGTACTACGGCGGCCTACTGGCGCGCCACCCCGTCGTGAGCATCGAGGACGGTCTCGCCGAATCCGACTGGAAGGGCTGGAAGCACCTCACAGACAAGCTGGGCGCGAAGGTGCAGCTGGTGGGCGACGACCTCCTCGTCACGAACCCGGCCATCATCGCCGACGCGATCCAGAAAGGCGTGAGCAACGCCGTCCTCATCAAGCTGAACCAGATCGGCACGGTCACGGAGACCTTGCGCGCCGTGGAGATGGCGCACAAGGCCGGTTGGCGGGCCATCATCAGCCACCGCAGCGGTGAGACGGAGGACACCTTCATCGCCGATCTCGCCGTGGCCACGGGCGCGGGCCAGATCAAGACCGGCGCCCCCTGCCGCACGGACCGCGTGGCCAAGTACAACCGCCTGCTCCAGGTCGAATGGGAGCTGGGCGCCTCCGCCCGCTACGCCGGACGCGATGCCTTCAGCCGCATCGGGTAGCCCCCATGAACATCAACCGCCTGCTCGAATCCCGCATGCTCTGGGCCGCGCTGGGGATCTCGGCGCTGATGAGCGCGGGGATCCTCTGGCTGGCGCCCGGCGGCCTCCGGGATCTCGGCCGCCAGCAGGCGGAGCTGCGTGACGCGCAGATCAAGCTGCGGGCCCTCAACCAGAACAACCACGAGCTCTACGACGAGGTCCGCCGCCTGGCCGCGCAGGATCCCGAATTGATGGAGACGCTGGCGCGGCGCCGGGGCTATGCCCGCCCCGGCGAGACCGTGTACACCTTCCGCAGACCCGGATCCAAGTAGCGCCATGAAGCTCCACATCGCCTCCGCCGCGGGCAACATCTTCGGCTACCTCTGGGCCGGCGAGGTGCCTTCCTCGTTTGATGGAGCGGCCTGGGCCAGGGCGCTCTGCCCGCGCGGACGCGCCTTCGGACTGGACGGCCTCTTCCTTCTGGAGCGGCCCGGCGCGGGCCCCTGGCGCATGGAGCACTGGGACACGGATGGCGCCCACACTTTCTGCAGCAACGGCACCCGCGCCGCATTGGGACTGGAGGGCGCCCCGGTGGACGCCGCGCTGGAGGCTGTTTCGAGCGGCGAGGCGGTGTCGTTGCGACGGGACAGCAACGGCATCGGGCTCCGCATGCCGGAAGGCGATGCTACGGGCCTGCGCCCGCTGCCCATGCCGGTCTGGGGCGCGCTGGGCGGACGGCCCGCGGCCTTCGGCCTTGTGGGCAATCCGCAGCTGGTGGTGGAGATGCCCAAGGTCGCTGAGGTGGATCTCGGTTCCTTCGCGCCGCCGCTGCGCTATCACCGGGCCTTCAAGGGCGGCAGCAATGTGAATGTCCTGGAGGTCATTGGCGAGCACGAGGCCCGCATCCGTTCCTGGGAGCGGGGTGTGGAGGGGGAGACGCTCTGCTGCGGGACCGGCTGCGCGGTGGCCGCCGCCTGGCTAGCCCAACGCACCGGCCGGGGCCAGTGGCTGCTTCACACCGCCAGCGGCGAAGCCGTCACGATCGAACTCCAGTCCCTGCCGGGCGGCGCCTGGAAGAACCTGTGGCTCTCCGGCCCCGTGCGGCGCATCGGCGAGGCCTCGCCAGACGCGGCGTTGCTGGCCTTCTAACGGGCCCGTGGAACTCTGCTAGACTTCGTTGTTCCACGCCGGAGACCGGATGCCCTTCCTGCCGTCAGACCTCGGAGATCCACGCCCGTGACCGCGCGCGTGGTGGTTCTGGCCAATCAGAAAGGCGGCGTGGGAAAGACGACCACGGCCATCAATCTGGCGGCCTCCCTCGCCATGCTGGAGAAGATGGTGCTCCTGGTGGACTTTGATCCCCAAGGCCACAGCTCCACGGGACTGGGTTTCGCCAAACCGGACCACAGCGCCGGATCCTACGCGCTGATGAAGGGCGCGCCCGCCCACACGCTGGTGCTGCACACGGAAGTGCCCATGCTCCAGGTCATCCCCACAGGCAAGGATCTCGCGCAGCTGGAGTTTGAGCTCTTCGAGATGCCCCAGCTGCAAGAGCTGCGGAAGGGACTCGACGCGGTCATCGATGAATACGACTACATCCTCATCGACTCGCCGCCTGCGCTCGGCATGATCACCCTCAACGCCCTCACGGCCGCCGATGAAGTCATCGTCCCCATGCCCTGCGAGTTCTTCGCGCTGGATGGTCTCGCGGAACTGATGGAGACGGTGCGCCGCATCCAGGCGGGGCCGAATCCCAGGCTGCAGTTGGGCGGCATCGTCCTCACCATGGCGGACGAGCGGACGAACCTGGGATCCGCCGTGGCGCAGGAAGTCCGCACGGCCTTCCCGGACAAGGTCTTCCAGACCCGCATTCCCCGCAACGTGCGTCTGGCCGAAGCTCCCAGCCACGGAAAGCCCGTGGCCTTCTACGATCTCAAATCCAAGGGCGCGCAGGCCTACATCGACCTCGCGAGGGAGTGGATGGGGATGAGCGCCGCGATGACGGACGCTATGACGAAAGAAGGCGCATGAGCACCCCCAAGCGACCCGCTCTCGGCCGCGGCCTCACGGCCCTCATGAGCCAGATGGCCCCGCCGGACGGCGGCCAGCGCGAGCTGCCTGTGGGCAGCCTGCACCCGAACCGGCAGCAGCCCCGCACCTACTTTGACGACACTGCCATCCGCGAGCTGGCGGATAGCCTCAAGCAGCACGGCATGATGCAGCCCATCGTGGTGCGCGCCGTGGGTGAGCGTTTCGAGATCATCGCGGGCGAGCGCCGCTGGCGCGCCGCGAAGGTGGCCGGCATCCCCACGGTGCCCGTCATCGTCAAGGAAGTCCCCGACGACCGGCTCCTGGAATTCGCCCTCGTGGAGAACATCCAGCGGCAGGAACTGAACCCCATCGAGGAAGCCCGCGCCTACTGGCAGCTGGGCGAGCACCTGCGTCTCACGCAGGAGCAGGTGGCGGACCGCGTGGGCAAGTCGCGACCCCAGGTGGCCAACACCCTCCGTCTCCTACGCTTGCCTTCCGAGTTGCAGGACATGGTCGCCAAGGGGCCCCTGAGCACCGGCCACGCCAAAGTGCTGTTGGGCGTGGAGAGCCCCAAGCTCCAGCTTCAGCTGGCGGCGGAAGTGGCCGAGGAGCAGCTCAGCGTCCGCGCCCTGGAAGCCCGTCTGGCCTCGCTCCAGAAGGAGCGGAAGAAGAAGGCCAAGAAGCGGCATCCCCAGGAGCTCTTCATCAAGGCCGCGGCCGAGGAGCTCACGGGCGCCTGGGCCACCCGCGTGGAGATCAAGGCCAAGGGCAAGGCCGGGTCGCTTGTCTTCCACTACGCGTCCGAGGCCGAGCTGGACCGCCTCTTCGAGGCCCTGAAGCCGGGCCCCGCCAAGCGCCGCGCCTGAGACAGAGGACGCCATGAGTTGGTTCGTCAAGAAACGCCAGCAGAAGACCGCCGTCGAGGAGCGCACCGTCCGCGTGCCGGAAGGCCTCTGGATCAAGTGCGACAACTGCCGCGAGATCATCTACCGCAAGGAGCTGGCGAACACGCACAATGTCTGCCCCAAGTGCGGCTACCACTTCCGCATCGGCGTGGATGAGCGGATCGCGGGCCTCATGGACGAGGGCTGGACCATGCTCTTCACAGACCTGAAGAGCAACGACCCTCTCCACTTCGTGGCCATGAAGGCCTACAAGGACCAGCTGGCGAAGCTGGAAGCCTCCGGCCAGGACCAGGATGCCGTTGTCATCGTGGAGGGCACGCTCGAGGGCCATCCCATCGTGGCGGGCATCATGAACTTCGACTTCCTCGCGGCCTCCATGGGCTCCGTGGTGGGCGAGAAGCTGAAGCTGGGCGCTGAGCGCGCGCTGGCGAAAAAGTGCGCCTTCCTCATCGTGAGCTGCTCCGGTGGCGCGCGCATGCAGGAGGGCACGCTGTCGCTCATGCAGATGGCCAAAGTGAGCGCGGCCCTGGCCAAGCTGGACAAGGCGGGCCTGCCCTATTTCTCTCTGCTCACCGATCCCACCACGGGTGGCGTGAGCGCCAGCTTCGCCATGCTGGGCGACCTCAACATTGCCGAGCCCAAGGCCCTCATCGGCTTCGCGGGCCCCCGCGTCATCGAGCAGACCATCAGGCAGAGCCTGCCGGAAGGTTTCCAGCGCTCCGAGTTCCTCCAGGCCCACGGCATGGTGGACAAGGTCGTGCCCCGCGACCAGCTCAAGGGCTTCCTCGCAGCCTGCCTCGACTGGATGATGCCGGCCAAGGCCTGAGCGTTCGCGGAGGGGCGATGCCGGAATCCTGGGAGTCCCTGCCGAACCTCCAGCGCCTGCGGAGCCGTTCGCGTCTGGGCATCAAGAAGGGTCTCGACAACACCCGCGCGCTGCTGGAGGCGCTGGGCAGCCCGCAGCTGAGCTTTCCCTCTGTCCTCATCGCGGGCACGAACGGCAAGGGCTCCGTGGGCGCCTTCCTCGCGCATGCGCTCCGGGCCTCGGGCCGCACCGTGGGCTGGACCACGAGCCCTCACCTCGTGAACGAGACCGAGCGCGTGTGGATCGATGGCGGCCCCATCGGCGTCGGCGCCCTGGAGCTGCTGCTGGGTGAGGCCTTCGATGCCGAGCAGCGCGCCGGTGTGGAGGCCACCTACTTCGAATTGATGATCACGGCGGCCCTGCTGGCCTTCCGCATGACGGGCGTGGAGGTCGCGCTGCTGGAAGTGGGCCTGGGCGGCCGTTGGGATTCCACGAACGCCGTGGACCCCATGCTCACGGTGCTCACAAGTGTGGGCCTCGACCACCAGCAGTACCTCGGTAGCACGCGCGAGGCCATCGCGCGGGAGAAGCTCTGCACCACGCGGGAAGGCCATCCGCTGGTGCTGGGGCCCGGCCTCGATCCGGAATGGATCTACCCGCTGCTGGAATGCGCGCCCACGGTCCATCCCGCGAAGCCGCTGGAGGCCGAAATCCTCGCCTGGGATCACAGCGTGGTGGAGGGTCATCGCGTGCCCCTGGCGGGCGCTCATCAGGTCGTCAACCTCGCCACGGCGCTGGAGACCATCGAGCGGCTCCGCCACATCGGTTTCCCCATCTTCCCCGAGCGGCTCTGGAAGGGCATTGAGGCCGCGCGCTGGCCCGGCCGCCTGTGGAAGGTGCCAGGCTTCGAGAACATCTGGATGGATGGCGCCCACAATCCCGATGGCGCGAGGGCCCTCGCCAGCCACGCGCTCCGCTGCGGCATCTGGCCCCATGTGCTGTTCGGCGCTATGGGCGACAAGGATATCGAGGGCGTGGCCGCGGAGCTGCTGCGGATGGAGCCGCGAAGTCTCGCCTTCGTCCGCGGGGCGGATGCGCGCTACGCCGCGCCCAGCGCGCTCCGGGCGGCATTCCACGCAAGGGGGGCGGATGCGCCCGTGCTCGACATTAAGACCGCTGCCAAGCGCGTCCGCGAGCATGACGCGGCGCATCCCGGCGAGCTCCTGCTGGTGACGGGGTCGCTCTACCTGCTGGGCGACCTCATGCGCGAGCTGAAGCTCGATCCCTGGGGTTGAGGGGTCCTCGCCGGATAAAAGAGGCCTGGCCAAGAAAGCTTCACCTCAGCCCACCACGACCCAGATGGGCTTGCCGGCTTTCACGGTCTCCCGCAACAGCTTCTGCGCCTGGGCCAGGGTGAGGGATTCGCTCACCAGGCCGCGGCGCTCGACTTGCATCGCTGCTGTGCCTGGAGTGATGGCGGGAAGATGGATGGAGATGGGGTCACCCTCGGCCGCGCCAGCTGGCGCCTCTCTGCCAGTGCGCAGGTAGCCGACGCTGGTGCCCAATACCCGGCACACCGCGTCCAGGGCAGGGGCCGAGATCTTCTGAGCCTTCTCTTTGCCGATTTCCCAAGCCGATACGGCGGCTTGGCCCACACCGACCCGCTTCGCGAACTCACCCTGGGTGAGCCCGAGTTCCTTCCTCAGTTTCTGGATCCGCCAACCCATCGTGCCAGGCTTCGCCTTGCTGACAGTCTTCGGACCACGGCGGATTTTATTACTGTTAGATTGTTTTAGCTTTTGACCGCTCTTCCCACCCTTTGATTTCGGGCGGGAAGGCGGGCGTGGCCCCATGGGTTCCGATCATCCCGGTCCCGGTGAAATGACGCAAGCAGCACCGCGGTTCCGTGTTTCAATACAAAAACTGTTGAATTGTTTTAGTGTTGGAGATGACGCGTGGGATCTGGCGACGACTTCGAGCTCCGGCCCTCCGAATCCAGGGTCAAGCCCGCCGAGGCACCCCAGCTGCTGGACGAGCCGATTCTCTTTTTCTCGGATGAGGACGGCGCTGCGGAGCCGTCCGATGCGCCGCGCCGCAAGAAGCGCAACACCGCCCGGCTGGTGTGGGACTCCAAACCGAAAAGGGCGCCCAACCCGAAGAACCTCGGCTTCCAGATCGCGGAAGTCGTCGTGCCCAACCCTGCCACGCAGTCCGGCCCGCGGCTGCCCTTCGATACCAGCACACAGGAAGTGGACACCACCGCCTGCAACCGCCTCATCTGGGGCGACAACCTGCTCGTCATGCAAGCCCTGCTGGCCCAGGGCTACGAAGGCAAGATCAACCTGATCTACATCGATCCACCTTACGATTCCCAAGCGGATTACAGCCACAGAGTGCTGCTCACACCTGACGAAACCGGGAAGGGCGGCGAACTCAACGCTGAAATGAGCGCTCTGGAACGCTTGGCCTATCGCGATACCTGGGAGGGCGGGCTGGATTCATACCTAGACATGCTCATTCCCCGCCTGCATCTGATGAGGCGCCTGCTCTCGGAAGACGGCTCCATCTATCTTCAATGCGACGAGAATGCTTCGCATTACATCAAGGTGGCGATGGACGAAGTGTTCGGGATGAATAATTTTCAGCGCGAGATCATATGGCGGATCGGATGGATATCCGGATACAAATCCGCTGCGCCGAATTGGATCCGGAATCACGACACCATTCTGATGTACGGCAAAGACGCTAGCCGGACGCACTATGAAAAGCAGTACATACCGTATCCGGCAGGGTATGTGCGCCGGGATGGGAATGCCCCGGTAGGAAGGGGATATCCCATCGACGATGTCTGGAATGGCAGCGAATTGGACCGGCTTGACTCGATCCAGATCATGAGTTTTTCAGGCGAGAAGGTCGGATATGACACACAGAAAAACGAAAATCTAGTCGAGCGGATCATCCGTGCATCTTGTCCCGAGAACGGACTCGTCGCCGACTTCTTCTGCGGCTCCGGTACCACCGCCGCCGTGGCGGAGAAGCTGGGCCACCGCTGGATCACCTCGGACCTGGGCAAGGCTTCGATCCAGGTGGCGCGCAACCGCTTCGTGAAGATGGGCGAGGCGGGCTCCGGCGGCATCGCGTTCCAGCGGTCCAATGGCGCCATGCGCTGCGCGCCGTTCGTGGTGGAGAACCTGGGCAACTACCAGCGCCAGCTCATCTACCTCAACGGCTACAAGAACCAGCTGGGCCGCGTAGGCGGCCTCATGCTCACGCTCTTCGGGGCGATGCCACACCCCGCCGAACGCAACCTGGGCACGACGCCGGTTCAAGTGGACCAGGCCAGCGGAAGGGCCATGCGCAAGCTCGTGCTGGTCGGCGAGCCAGACCGTCCCCTGTCCGCGAAGCGGGTGGCTGAGGCGGTGCGGCTGCTCAGCACCCTCGATGGTGGCGGTTACGGGCGGTTGGTGACGCTGGGTTGGGATTACGAGCTGAGCTTCGACACCAATCTCCAGCGGCTGCTGGGCAAAGAGGCGGATAAGGTGGAAGCCCGGATCGTGCCCACCGATGTCATCGAGCACCTGCGCAAGATCCCTGAGGGCGCGGGACCCGGGGATGCGGCAGTGGAGCGGTTGCGGGAGAAGGTGGCCTTCTTCGAGAAACCGTGGCTGGAGGCGCCAACCTTCGAGGCGCTGGGCCAGGCGGAGGTGGACGGCGAGCGCTGCCTGAAGGTGCGCCTCAAGCTGGGGCGCTACCTGCTGCGTAGCGTGCCATCGGGCCTCAAGGGCTTCGAGCGGATGAGCGATCCGCAGAAGCAGGATTGGCTCATGAAGGCGGGCGGTCCCGACGGCTTGAGCCTCATCGATTTCTGGTCCGTGGACGACGATCTGGGAGGTGAGGACGGGAAGCGCCCTTTCACCAGCGGATGGCAGGATCTGCGTGGCCTGGGTAAGCGCGTGCGCCGCATCGTCACGGAGACGGAGCTGATCTATCTCCCGCGGGCGGGCCGCCAGGTGGGCCTTCGCATGGTGGACATCTTCGGCAACGACGCCGCCTGGCGCGGCCTGCTGCCGGAGGGCTGAGATGGCCAACTTGGAGAAACAGGTGAGGGCCATGCAGGGCGGTCCAGTCCTGCCGCCCTTGCTGGGTCCAAGGGCGAGGGTTTGGGCCGAGTCGGGCTATGAAGGCGTGACGGCGGTGACGGAATCGCTGCTCCACCACTGGTTCAGCACAGAGCGTGAAGCTGCCTCATTCCACCCCGCCCAGAGGACCGCCATCGAGACGGCCATCTTCGTCCATGAAGTGCTGCGGCGCCAATTGCCCGGTGAAGGCGGTTTCCTTCATGCGCTCCACGCACACCTGGGCGCGCCGGAAGACCGCGACCCGCTCTTCGGACCATGGTGGGAGGATCTGCAGCCTCGCTATGGTTTCAAGCTCGCCACAGGCACGGGCAAGACCTGGGTGCTCCAGGCGCTGCTGGTGTGGCAGGTGCTGAACCGCCTGGCGCTGGACAGCCCGGCGGGGCGGCAGCTCGATGCTGACGAACGGGCCTGGCGTGAGACCGCGTTCAGCGCGCGATGCCTGGTGGTGACGCCCGGCCTCGTGGTCCACGACCGGCTGCTGGACGCGCTCCTGGGAACCCAGGACGCACGGGGCAACCGGCAGATGGAGAAGTCGGACCTGCGCGTCTTCCGCGAGCTCTTCCTCCCCAGCGAGGATCGCGATGCCTTCTTCGGCGCCTTCCGGCCCCTCAACGGCCGGGAGGTGAGAGAGACCACACCGCAGCCGGAGGCCTTCGCCCTGGTGGTGAACTGGCAGGCCCTCATGGACCGCAGCGGCGAGGAGGACGAGGCCGAACATCCATCCGACCTGTTGGAGATCCCGAAGTACGGCAGCGTCACGGAGCGCGGCAATCCCCGCTACCTGGTGCTGCGCGAATGGCTGGCCCAGGAGCCGGGCCTCGTGGTCTTCAATGACGAGGCCCACCACACGCACACCCAGGCGGATGGAGAGGAGGGCGCCTGGGAAGAGGCGCTGAGCGCCATCCGGACGGAACAGGTCGCACGGCACGGAAGGAGCCTCGGCTTCCGGGGGGATTTCAGCGCGACGTCGTTCTATCAAGTGAGCACCGGCCGGGGAAAAGCGAAGAAGCCCTCCCGCAAATGGTTCCCTCACATCCTTTGCGACTACGGGCTCGCCCAGGCGCAGAAGGACATGTTGGTGAAGCAGCTCTGGCTGGTGAAGGATCCGCGCATGGAGGGCGACGCGGCGGTCTATCGCTCCGAGGAGGGCGTGCTCACCGACAGCCAGAAGGCGCTCATTGATGTGGGTCTGGCCAAGCGCAAATGGGTGGAAGACGGTTTGCGGGTCGTGGGTGTCCCGGCCATGCCCAAGCTCATGGTGGTGGCCGAGGACACCGGCGTAGCGGACCAGGCGGCTGCCTTCATCGCTCAGCAGCGCACGGGGGAATTCGGATTGCTGGCGGACAGCGTCGCGGTCCTGCACAGCAACCGGAAGGGCGAGCTTAAGAAGGATGAATACGAAGCGCTCCGCCGCCGCATCTTCGCCGCTGACCGGCGGGATGACCTTCAAGTCATCGTCAATGTGGCGATGCTGCAGGAAGGTTTCGATGTGAACTCCATCTGCGTCATCGTCTTCCTGCGGGCGGGTGAGAGCGCGATCCTCGTGGAGCAAGTCATCGGACGCGGCCTGAGGCTCATGTTCCGCAGGGAGGCTTGCCCCGACCTATGGATCCAGAAAGTGGAAGACGCCGCGAACCTGTGGGCGAAGCGGGAACCCATGTCGCGTCTTGACATGCTCTTTCTCGTGGACCATCCGAAGTTCCGCCAGAAGCTGCGGGAATTCGAGGACGAAGAAGGCTTGGAACTCGGCGAGGGCGAGCTGGACGAATCGAAGGCCGCCATGGGCGACCTCGTGACGGTGGGCGTGGATGCAGGCCGTGTGCCTGGGCTCGACCTCGCTTGGCCGCTTGGGTTCTACCGCGACGACCCGCCGGTGCCTTCGGTGCTGGAGCTGCTGAAGGAGGGGTTCAGGCCCTATGGCGATGGCCGCGTCCTCGCAGCGATGAGGACAGTTCAAGGGGTCCAGTTCAGCAAGGAGCACATGGTGACGGAAACTCAGGTTCCCTGGACGGCGGAACTCTCCTCCGGGGCCCAGCAGACCCTGGCGAATCTGGCGAGCGCGTTGGTGGAAAGCCGCAAAGGCCAGAGCTGGCTGTCGGACCAATGGGCCGACATGGTGGATGTGGTGGCGCGCATCGCCAAGCAGCGCCTCTTTCCCGGCACGGATTTTGACCCGTTGAATCGCCTGGAGGATGCCCGTGTTCTGCGTCAGGAGTTGGTGCGACAGCACCTTCTAAAACAATTGCAGGACGCCCGCGATCGCTGGTTGAACAAGGTCTACGAGGCTCATCCAGGAGAAGTGGGGGTGGAGGCCTGGGGCTGGGCTTCGGACCCGGAGCTGGACGGGCGGACACCCGTGCTGCGGGGCCGGGAAGCGCGGCGCATCCAGAACGCCCGCTGCGTGTTCCCCGCGATCTTCGAGACTGCGCAGGGCGGGGGGCTGGAGCGGGATTTCATCACTGAAGTGCTCGAGAAATCCGGTGAAGTCCGGGCCTGGTTCAAACCTCTGGAGCGGCGCCACAACCTGGTCCTGCGCTACCGCACCCGCTTCGGCGAGCTGGGCCGCTACTGGCCTGATTTCGCCGTGAGGACGGGCGATACGATGTGGCTCGTGGAGACCAAGGCCGTGCGGGACCGCGAATCGCCGGTGATCTGGGACAAGGCCAAAGCCGCCCTGGCCTGGTGCCGGACCGCTTCCGAGGCCGATCCGGCATCGCAGCACCCATCCGGCGTTTCTTGGTCCCAACCGAAAACATGGCGCTACGCCATCCTCTTCGACGACCAGTGGGACCGGAAACCTGCGGCTCTTTCTGTGCTCATGGACGGAGCCGAGGCCCACACGCTCGCCTATTTGCGCGGCCAAGGTGAACTTCAGGAAGGCTCGTTGTGGAGCCAGATGCAGGAGTGAAGCTCAGATCCGGTACAACCACTTGATCCGCGGGGCCAGGGCGGAGTCGAGCTGGACGAGGAGGATGAAGGCGATGCTCCAGGTGGTGCTGAAGACGCAGAGGCCGGCGCCGAAGGCGTAGGCGGCCTGGAAGGCGAGGATTCGGCGGCAGTGGGCGCGGGGCAGGTCGGCGGGAACATCGTCGCGCAGGAGTCCGGAGCGGACGGCGCAGGTGAGGCTGGCGTAGAGCACGGCGCCCAGTAGCAGGATGTTGGCCCAGTAGATGAGCAGCGCGAGACGGAAGGTGATGAACTCCGCTAGCAGGGCTGTGGAGAAGGGCACCAACGTGACGACTGCGAGGAAGGCGATGTGGATCCAGGTGAGGTCCCGGTCGCTGTGGTCCAGATGATTGAACTGGGCCTGCTGGGCGTTCCAGAAGATCCCCAGCGTGAGGAAGCTCATGACATAGGTGAGCAGGCGCGGCGCCAGCTTCAGCAGCGCGCGGCCCAGGTCATGCTCGCTATGAATGGCCTCCGCCACGGGCGCATGGAGATCCAGCGCCAGCAGGGTCATGGCCACGGCGAAGACGCCGTCACTCAGCGCCGAGAGGCGGTCGAGGCTCTGTCCCGCGATGCGGTTGTAGAGGGTGGGCATCCTATTCCCCGATGATCTTGATGAGGACCCGTTTGTGCCGGCGGCCGTCGAATTCGCCATAGAAGATCTGCTCCCAGGTGCCGAAGTCGAGCTTGCCGTTCGTGATGGCTACGACCACCTCGCGGCCCATGATCTGGCGCTTGTGATGCGCGTCCCCGTTGTCCTCGCCCGTGCGGTTGTGCAGGTAGCCGCCTTTGGCCGGGTCGCTGCCTTCGTTGAAGGGCGCCAGCTTCTCCAGCCAGCGCAGGTAGTCAGCCTTGAGTCCTTCTTCCTCGTCGTTGATGAAAACGGACGAGGTGATGTGCATGGAGTTCACGAGACACAGGCCCTCCCGCACGGCGCTGGCGGCGACGGCTTGCTCGACCTCGTCCGTGATGTTCACGAAGCCGGTGCGGCCGGGCAGATGGAGGGTGAGGACCTGGCGATGGTGCTTCATGGCTCCGAGGATGCCACGGTCTCGCGCCGCCATTTCAGGATGAGAACGAGGGCGATGATCCCGTTGAAGATGAGCCCGAACAGGGCTTCGCCGTTGAAGATGCGGGCCTGGCCGCCGAAGAGGCCCGGGTGTCCGGTGTAGACATCGCCCAGCAGGATGGGGTTCCAGACATTCCAGCTGAAATGCAGCACGGCGCAGGGCCACACGGAGCGGCCCCAGCGGTAGAAGGCCGCGAACGGCACGGCGGCCACGGCGATAGAGAGGAGGAACACCGCGTTCAGGACCGGGTGCCCCTTCTGCGCGGTGGAGAAGATGATGGGGATGTGGAAGCTGGCCCACACGGGCATGGTGATGGCGGCGGCAACCAGGGGGCGGTCCACCCAGCGTCGCACCAGGTAGCCCCGCCAGCCGATTTCCTCGCCCAGTTCGCCGGGGAAGATGCCGTGGGTGAGGAAGGTGGGCACGAAGAGCAGGACGCGGAAGACATGGTGCAGCCAGGACCAGGGGCCGGGCAGCGCGGCTTTCAGCTTGTCGGCCCAGCCCCAGCGATAGGCACCAGCCGCCAGGAGCCAGGGCAGAAGAAAGAGGGCCCAGATGACGGCGTAGAAGCCCAGGACGGAGAATCCCGCCAGTGTGCGGGTCTTCGAGAGATGGGCGGTGAGGGTCTGGGGCTGGAAGACGATAAAGTCCCCGCGGCCTGACACAGCGCGCCATCCGTAAGCGAGAAGGATGCAGAAGGCCGTCATGAGGAAGGGGTAGACCATGGCCAGCAGCCAGGGCTTCCATCCCGTGAAGGCGAAGCCTGCGGCCCGGGGCGGTTCGCGGCGGAAGACCCAGGCGCAGCCGATGGCCACGAAAGCCGGCACGCACATGAGCAGGCGGATGAGGATGAAGCGTTTCTCGTCGTGCAGCCACCAGGCGCCCACCGCCCAGCTCAGGAGCAGGGCCAGGACGATGAACCAGACGGTTTCGCGCTTGGTGGGCATGGGGCCTCGGGGCTGATCCCTAGCTTACGGAGAAGCCGAGCGCCGGTTCAGCCCACCACGAACCAGATGGGGCGGCCCGCCTTCACCGCTTCGCGTAGCGCCTTTTGGGCCTGGGCCAGGGTGAGCGCTTCCGAGGTGAGGCCGCTCACGCTGAGGCGCATGACTTCCGTGCCTGTGCGGGGAGGAATCAGATGCAGAGGCGGGTAGCGCGGGGCCTCGGCCTCATCCGCGGCCCGCGGTTCCGGCGGCTGGAAGCCGTGGCCCCGCTCCATCTGGTCCCGGGTGTAGCCCAGACGGTGCTCGATGAGCGCCCAGGAACGGCGGCCTGGCTGGCGCTCGCCCTTCTCCCAGAGAGAGACGGTCTGCTGGGACACGGCGAGCCGGTCGGCCAGGTCTTCCTGCCCCCATCCAAGGAGCTCCCGCACCAGTTTCAGCCGGTCTGGGAACCCGGCGGGGCGGGGCCGTTTCGAAGACGGGCGGCTCATGCCCATCCTCCGATGAAACAACCATGTTGTAAAATCAACCTCCCGCAACCCCCATGCTTGGCGCATGGGTGGAAGGGCGGGTTGGACCCCATGGCTTCAGCCTATGCGAGGGAGGACCCGGGACGGAAGGACGGAAGCGGGGAGAGAGCATTGACACAACTCAGTTGTTTTTTAAAAATGGATCTCCTGGCTCCGATCTGGATCCCAGGCGGCGTCTGGAGTGGCCAGTTCACCCAAGGGGGGCCGGGACTATGGATGATTTCAGGCAGGCGAATTCCGCCCGGATGGATCCGTCCGAGGCGAAGCGCGTGCGCACGGTGCATGGATTCGTGCCGCGGCAGGATCCGGTGTTCGACTACCTGATGGCGCAAGCGTGCACGGGCCGCCTGCCGGTGCACCGGGCGAAAATACCCCTAGATCTCATCATCCCGTTCGACGCCTCCTATCGCCCCCAGGACTTGCCGATCGGAAGGATCGTCCTGGCGCGGGTCGTCGAGGATTGGAATCGCGGGATAACTCCGACCGTGCGCGTATATCCGCGGAAGGAGCGCTTCGTTCTATCAGACGACTATGTCTATTACGAGGCCGCCCGGATCGCGGCACAGGCCTGTCTGCCCTGCCTAGTCCTGGGCGAGGCTGATGTCCCCGGCGCGGCGGATATCCACGGTCCGCTATCGCTGGGCGAGGTCAACCGAGCGTTGGGCCCGATTTGAATGCTCAGTCCCCCCACACCTCCGGTGGCACCGGGTGGCTGAGGAAGTGGGTCATGGCCTCCGTGAAACCGTAGGCGCCCACCATCCCGAAAGCGAGGAGGTCGCCGGGTTCGAGGTCGGGCAGGTCCACCTCGCCCAAGCGGTCGAGACTCGTGCAGAGCGGGCCTGCGAGGATCGTTCGATGCATCGGACCCCCCTTGCCGATGGCGCGGACGGGGAAGGGCTGGCCCGTGAGGGCGGGGCGTAGCAGGTGGTTGAGGCCGCCTTCCAGGATGGCGAAGCGGGCGCCGCGGCTTTCCTTCACCCGCAGGACGCGCGCGAGGTAGACGCCGCAGGAGGCGGCGAGGAAGCGGCCCGGCTCCAGGACCAGATCGCCCGTGAACCAGGCGTGGCGCGCGAGGAGTTCCCCGATGCCGCGCCCGAAGGCCGCGGCATCGAGCGGTGTCTCGTCTCCGACATAGGGCACGCCCAGCCCGCCGCCGAGATCGATCTGCTCCAGCGCGAGGCCATGTTCCCGGTGGAGGCGCAACGCGAGATCCAGGATGCGGCTGTGGATGCCCAGCAAGACTTCCGCATCGCGCTGGTTGCTGGCGGCGAAGGCGTGGAGGCCGCGGATGCGCACATGGCGTAGCGTGGCGGCGCGGGCCAGCAGTTCCGGCACGGCCTCCTCGTCTACTCCAAATGCCGAGGGCCCGCTGCCACCGAGGATGCACGCCCCCTCCTCGATGCCCAGCGGATGGACGCGGAGGTTCACGGCGGTCTCCGAAGAGGCGAGCGTGTCCAGCCGCGCGAGATCCTCGAAGCCCTCCGCCTGGACGCGCACGCCCATGGCCAGCGCCAGCTTCAATTCTTCCTTGCGTTTGCCAGGGCCCGCGAAGAAGGTCCGCCCCGGGGGCAGGTCCAGTGTGGCGACGCGCTGGAGTTCGCCGATGGAGGCGCAGTCGAAGCTGGCTCCCAGCGCGGCGAAGCAGGCCAGCAGATCAGGATGGGGATTGGCCTTCACGGCGTAGGCGAGGCGGACGCGTGGCGGCAAGGCGGCGTGCAATCCGGCGAAGGCGGCCTCCGCTACGGAACGGCGGTAGGCGAAGCAGGGCGTGCCGTGCTGTGTGGCGAGATCTAGGCATTCGGCGTCTGTGAATGCGAACAGATTCATGCGCGCTCCCAGAAGGGCGCTAGGCGCTTCACGCCCTCCCGCAACTGTTCCGGCGACGCGGCGAAGCTCAGCCGCGCGAAGGCCCGTCCGCCCTCGCCGAAGACGAGACCGGGCACGAGCACCACGCCGCCCTCGTCCCGGAGCCGGAGGCAGAAGGCCATGGGGTCCGCGTGGGCCGAAGGCGGCAGGGGCAGCCAGTGGTAGAAGGCGCCATCGGGAGGCACGGCGGTCACTCTGAGATGTTCCTTCAAGGCGGAGGCCAGGGCTTCCCAGCGCGCGTGAAGCTCGTCTCGCGCATCCGCCAGCACGGAATCAGAGGCTTCGATGAGGGCCAGCGCCGCGCGTTGCATGGGCAGGGCGGCGGTGGTGACGGCGAAGGCATGCACAGTGCGCGCGGGCGTGAGCCACCTAGGATCACCCACCATCCAGCCCACCCGCAAGCCCGGCGCGCCCCAACCCTTGCTCACGGAGCTGGTGACGACGCCATAGGCGCTCACTTCCCGGAGCGAGGGATTGGGCGCGCCGAGATAGAGATCGCGGTAGACCTCATCGGAGATGAGCAGCAGGCCGCGGGACTCGCAGGCCTCCGCCACGCGGCGCAGGCTCACCGCGTCCGCGCCACCACCGGTGGGATTGCAGGGATGGTTGAGGATGACGGCCTTGAGGCCCGGCTCGTCCAGCCGCGCGATCACGGCTTCGGCATTGAGGCGAAAGCGGTTCGCGGCGTCCAGCGGATAGGTGAGCGCCTCCGCGCCCGCCAATGTGGCGATGGAACGGTAGGCCACGAATCCGGGATCGGACATGAGCACCTTGTCACCGGGGCCCGTCCAGGCATGGAGCAGGGCGAAGATGGCCTCCTCCGAACCCGTGGTGACGAGCACCTCGTCCGCCGTCGCATGGTGGAAGGCGGCCAAGGCCGCGCGAAGTTCAGGAATGCCCACGGTGGGCCCGTAGCCGCAGACCCCGGAGAAAGCCGCGAGCGCCTTCCGCGCCGGTTCCGGCAGCGCCCATGTGGGTTCGCCGAGGCCAAGAGGGATGGCATCCGGTCCTGCACCCTCGCTGAGGATGCGGATGGGGGAGGGCTTCAGTGAAGCGAGCCGTCGCGCGGGAACGATCATCGCAACGCCTCTTCCAACGCCGTGGCGGCATCGGTTTTAGGATCGCGGTACTTCACGATGCACGGCGCGTAGAGTTGGAGGCCGTATTCCTTCGCGAAGGCGCCGGAGGCGGGCCGCGATCCGGGGACGACGACGGCGTTCTCGGGAACCTCGCGGCGAAGCTCGCGGCCATGCACGAGGTCGTAGATGACCGTCCCCCCCGTGATGACGACGCCGCTGGCTAGCACGGCCCGCTTGCGGACGACGATGCCTTCAAAGAGGCCCACGAGGCCGCCGATGAAAGCTTCGTCCTCGACGACCACGGGTCGCGCGCCCGCGGGCTCCAGCACGCCGCCCACCTGAGCCCCGGCGCTGAGATGGACGCGCCGTCCGATCTGCGCGCAGCTCCCCACGAGGGCATGGCTGTCCACCATGGTGCCCTCGTCCACGAAGGCGCCCACATTGATGTACGCCGGAGGCATGACCACGACACCCTTGCCTACGAAGGCGCCGCGCCGGGCCGAAGAACCGCCCGGCACGAGCCGCACGGCGTCATCAAGTGTGAACGCGCGCGGCGGATAGGCTCCCTTGTCGAAAAAGGGGAAGCCAGGCCCCTCCATGCGTTCCAGGTTGAACCGCCGGAAGCCCGCGAGGATGGCTCCCTTCACCCAGGGCACAGCGTTCCACTCCGCGGTGGCAGAGCAGGTGGCGGCGCGCAGTGATCCCGATTCCAGAGCCGCCAACAGCGCTTCGTGGGCCTCGCCGTGTTTTGAGTCCGCGAGGATGGCATCGGCATCACGGCTGTAGAAATCCTGAAGCTCCTGAAGCGTCATCGTTGGGCCTCCAAGGCGCCGATGAGTTTCATGCGTGTGCCGGGTTCCGCTGACACGAGGGGCAGGCGCAACACATCCTCGGCGAGCCCCAGATGCTGGAGCCCCGCCTTGAGCGGGCCTGGGTTGCTTTCGAGGAAGAGCGCGTCGATCAAAGGGAGGAGGCGGTGATGGAGTGTACGCGCCCGCTCGAGACTCCCCCTGCGGGCCGCATCCACCATCGCCCTCGTCTCCGCGGGCAGGAGGTTCGCCAGCACGGAGACGAGGCCCGACGCGCCCAGGGCAAGAGAGGGCAATCCGAGGCCGTCATCGCCGGAGAGCAGCGTCTTTCCATGCGGTAGCGTCCGCGCGATCTCGCCGATTTGCGTGAGGTTGCCGCTGCTCTCCTTCACTGCCACGAGGGCCGGGTTCTCCCAGAGCCTCGCGAGCATGGGCGGCGTGAGATTCAGCCCCGTGCGACCCGGCACATTGTAGATGACGAGCGGCAGGCCCGGCGCGGCTTCGGCGATGGCGGCGTAGTGCGCGACGAGCCCGTTGATCGTCGGCTTGTTGTAGTAGGGCGTCACCACCAGCGCCCCTTGAGCGCCCAGGGCCTGAGCCCGCGCCGTCCAGGCCATGGCCTGCCGGGTGCTGTTGGAGCCCGTGCCCGCGATGACGGGGCGGCCATGTGCTTCTTCCAGGCAGGTGGCGATGAGGACATCGCGTTCGGGTTCCTCCAGGGTGGCGGCTTCACCCGTGGAGCCCAGAGGGATGAGCACATCCACGCCGCCCTCCACCACATGACGCACCAGGCGCCGGAAGGCGGGAAGGTCCACTTCGCCGGAGGCCTTGAAGGGCGTGGCCAGGGCCACGGCCAGGCCGGAAAGGTCGAGACTCATGGATTCACCTCGCGGAAGAGAGGGTCGAGCAGATCGCGGGCCACATCGTCCATGGTGAAGAGGCCCTTACGGCCCCGGATCCAGGCGGCCGCGCGGAGGGCGCCCTCCGCGTAGGGCCGGGCGCTGCGGGCGGCGTGGATGAGTTCCAGCGTCTCGCCCGGAGCGTCCAGGCCCACGGTGTGGGCGCTGTAGGTGTGGCCCGCGCGGATGCTGGAGACATTCAGTTGATGCGGGGCGAGGGGCGCGCCCATGGCGGGGATCGTCCATTCCGTCTTGCGCGGGCAGCCTTTCAGGAGCGTGGCCGCCAGCTGTTTAGCCGTGCCCGAGGGCGCGTCGTGCTTGCGGGCGTGATGGTGCTCCACGAGGTAGGGATCCCAGGTCTCGTCCAGGGCGGCGAAACGGGCGAGCACGAGGCTCAGCCGCGCGTAGAGCGCCATGGTGAGCGAGAAGTTGGGGGCCACGAGGACGCCGATGCGGTCCTTCACCTTTGTCTCGAGATCGGGGATGGACCAGCCGGTGGTCCCGATGAGCAGGGGCGTGCCTGTGGCGATGGCCCACTCCAGCCGCGCGGGCACGGCGGCCGCGGCGCTGGCCTCGATGGCGGCATCCACCTCTTCATCCGGCGGCGCCTCGCGGCCCACCTGCCAGGCGAGACGATCTCCTGCCGCCTCCGCGACGGCCGATCCCAAGCGGCCCCTTCCGAACACGCCGATTCTCATGCCGCGTCTCCATCCGGGAAAGGTTGTTCGATGAGCGCGGCATGCAGGCGGCGGAGTGCTTCATCCGCTTCCGGCCGGCGCACCACCAGGCTCAGGTTGATCTCGTTGGCGCCCATGGAGATCATCTCCACATTGATCTCCCGCAGCGCGCTGAAGATGCGCGCGCAGATGCCGGGCGTGCGCTTGAGCCGCTCGCCCACTACCGCGAGGATCTCCCGCTCCTCGGACACCGCCACGGTGGCGAAGGCCGAAAGCTCCCGCGCCAGCGCCTCGATGGGCGCGTCGGCTTCCACCGTGAGGGAGACACTCACTTCCGCCGTGGCCACGAGATCCACGCTCGTCCCGTGGCGGCCGAAGACCTCGAAGAGCCGCGCCAGAAAGCCGCTCTGAGCCAGCATGCGGGTGGAGCTCACAGTGAGGATGGTGACGGGTCCGCGGCTGGCGAGGGCTGTCACGGCGCGGCCCGTGGCGACCTCGCCGGAGATGGTGGTGAAGCGGCCTCCGGGCCTGCCCGTGTGGCGCACCGTGACGGGGATGTTGGCGTCCACCGCGGGCTGGATGGTGGCGGGGTGGAGCACCTTGGCGCCGAAGGCGGCCAGTTCCGCCGCTTCCGCGAAACCCAGTTCGGGGATGGGAAGCGCGCCCGGCACCAGGCGCGGATCGGCGCTGAGGATGCCCTCCACATCGGTCCAGATCTGGACCTCGGTGGCGGTGATGGCCGCGCCCAGCAGGGCGGCGGAGTAATCGCTGCCGCCCCGGCCCAGCGTGGTGGTGAGCCCCTCCCGCGTGGCGCCGATGTAGCCCTGGGTGACGACGGCGCGACCTGCTCCGAGCAAGGGTTGGAGGTGCGTCTGCGCGAGAAGCCGGATCGCCTGCGCGTCCGGCTGGGCCTCCCCGAAGCGGGCATCCGTGCGCAGGACCGTGCGCGCGTCCAGCCATGCCGAGCCCGTGAAGGCGGCGAAGATGCGCGTGCTGAGCCGCTCACCGAAGGAGGCGATGGCGTCCATGCTCCGGGGCGACAGTTCTCGCAGCAGGGCCACACCCCGTAGCAGCAGCTCCAGCTCCCGGAAGGCGTCGGCCAGTTCGGGAACGCCGCCGCAGAGCTCCCGGGCCGTGCCTTCGTGGTGGGAGCGGATGCGGATGAGGATGTCCAGCGCCGCGATGAGATCGCCCCGCTCCGCGCAGGTGGCGGCCTCGAAGAGGTTGTTGGTGGTCTTGCCCATGGCGGAGAGGACGACGAGGGGCGCCTTGGGAAGCGCTGCCTCCACCAGCGACGCGGCCTGGCGCATGCAGGCCGCGTCCGCCACGGACGAGCCGCCGAACTTCATGATGAGAGTCACAGGAGTCCCTCCGCCGCAGCCAGCTCGGCGTTGAGGATGGAGGCCGCCGCGGCGCCCCGTTCGGTGTTGTGGCCCAGCAGGCTGAACTTGAGGCCTAACACAGGGCAGGGCCGGATGCGGCCGATGTGGATGCTGAGGCCGCCATCCGCTTCCACATCCAGACGGGGCTGGGGGCGGTCCTCGGCCTCATGCAGGCGGACCACTGCCTCGGGTGAGGAGGGCAGGCGCGGCCCCGGCTTCCACCGCGCGAAGACTTCGCGCACGGCTTCGGGTGAAGGGTTGCCCCGCAGGCGCACACTCACAGCTTCCGTGTGGCCATCAATGACTGCCACGCGGTGGCAGAGGGCGGAGATGCTGAAAACACCGGACGCGATGGCGCCCTCGGCGAGCGCGCCCAGCAGCTTGGGCAGCTCCTCCTCCACCTTGGGTTCCTCGTTGCGGATGAAGGGCACCACATTGCCCAGGATGTCGAGGCTGGGCACCCCCGGATAACCCGCGCCGCTCACGGCCTGGAGGCTCACCATGAGCACGGCTTCGACGCCGAAGGCCGCGTGCAGGGGCGCCAGCGCCATCGCCAGCATCGTGGCCGTGCAGTTGGGGTTGCAGACGATGCCGCCCCGCCATCCGCGCGCGGAGCGTTGCGTCTTGAGCAGGGCGAGATGCCCCGCGTTCACCTCCGGGATGAGCAGGGGCACATCCGGGGCCATTCGGAAGGCGGAGGCGTTGGAGAAGACGAGCGACCCGGCCGCCGCGAAAGCGGGTTCGAGCTCCCGGGCAGGTTCGGTATCGAGAGCGCTGAAGACGATGGGCGCTAACGCGTGCTGGGGATCGCCCGGGTCCAGCACGCGATCCGCGAAGCCGCCATAGGCTTCGCCATCGAGGCGCCAGGCGCAGGCGTCGGCGTAGCGCTTGCCGCTGGAGCGTTCGCTGGCGGCGAGGTGGGCGATCTCGAACAGGGGATGGTGGGCGAGGCGGCGCACGAAGCGCTGCCCCACGACGCCGGTGGCGCCGAGGACGGTGACGGGGATCTTGGTCATGGGGGCTCCAGGAGAGGGAAGAAAAAGAAACGCGAGGGGGCGCCTCAGCGTTTGCTCCCCTCTCCTCCATGACTTCCCAGAAAGTGCATGGCAAGCCGCCGGTTCAACGCGATGCCCGCTTCGAGCTCATCCAGATCGAGATGCTCGTCATCCGTGTGGGCCACGGCGATGTGGCCAGGTCCCGCCAGCACCACGGTGCGGTCCGGAACGAGGGCCCGCAGTGCCGGCGCGTCGGAGCCGAAGGGCATGGGCGCCATGGGGAAGCCGTTCAGGACGGGGTAGCGGTCTGGCGGTTCGGAAAGCCGCACGGTGATGTCGCCATGCTCCGGCCGCAGGGCCGCCACGCGATCGGCGAAATCCGAACCGGGAAGCGTGCGTGCCAGCACCTCGGCTTCCGCCTGGGCGGGAATCACATTGGGCGCGTCGCCGCCATTGATGCGGCCGAGGTTCCAGACCTCCGGCCCTAACATGGGATCAGCGGGCCGTTCTTCAGCGCGGAGCCGCTGCATCCAGTCCGCCAGCTCCCAGATCGCGTGGCGGCCCAGCTCTGGCGAACCGCTATGGGCCGCCACACCGCGACAGGCGAGGTGGAGGTGCAGGGCGCCCCGCTGGCCCGTGGCGAGCTTGTTGCCGGTGGGTTCGCCGTTGATGAGCGCCCGGAGCCCGGGCATGGAAAGCGACAGCGCCGCCCGCGCGCCCGCGCTATCGGTTTCTTCGCCTACGACCCCCAGCCAGGCGAGGCCTTCGATGCCATCGGCGCGCAATGCGCCGATGGCCGCCAGCTGCGCGAGGATCTGGCCCTTGGCGTCGCAGGCGCCGCGGCCAAGGATGCGGCCGCCTTCGCGGCGCGGCGCGATGAAGGGCGGCACGGTGTCCAGATGTGTGGAGAAAAGGAGGCGAGGTGTTCCCCATCGCGCCAGCACATTCGTGCGGCCCGGGGCCACCGGCTGCTCTGTCACTTCCGCGCCCAGTTCCGCCAGTAGCGCCCGCAGGGTGGGCAGCCCCAGATCCTCCACGCCTGAAGTCGTGTCGGACGCGCAGAGATCCATCAACCGGCTTGCGAGCCAGTCTCGGGAAAGAAGGGTGGGGGTGTTGGTCACGGCGGCCTCGGGTGCGACGGCGCCTGAACGAAGACCCGGGGGCGAAAGGCGCCCGGCCCACCGTCCTTAGGCGCTCCACACCGGGTGTCCGGCGTGGCAGCCGCGGGGATTTAGCCCTCGCGTCCAGGGTTGCGCGTCGATGCTCCGCGTCCCTTCGGCGATCCTCCCCTTTCAGCCG
>DASRXV010000070.1:0-8537 GCA_035687325.1 Holophagaceae bacterium | reverse complement strand
CGCGGCGCAGCGCCTCCTCCCCGCTCTCCACGCACACCAGTTCCACGGCCGTGCCGGTCAGGAGCGACTCGGCGATGCGGTGGATGCTGGGGTTGTCGTCCACGAGCAGGAGACGGGGCATGTGGCGACCTCGGGGTCCATGTGATTGCTGCGCTTACGCTACCAGAAACAGCCTAAGGGCTCAGGATCTTCCGCACGCGCCGGGTCCGCGCCAGCTCGGGCAGCTTCACCAGCAGTATCCGGTCCCCCACCCAGATCCACGCCCGGCCCTGGACCTCGCGCAGGGCCACTTCCGGCCCGGCCGGAAGCCAACCCGCGACAGACCGCCGGAGCGTCTTGGCGCTGAGCCAGTCGGGCTTGAAGGCCGTAGCCAGGGCGGCCCGTTGCCGCTCGGGGGGCAGGGTCTCCGTGAAGGGCCGCCAACGGCCATCCCAAGCCGTGAGGGCGCTGTCCTCCCCCCAGACCCAGGCTGGGTCGCAGGCGGGCCAAGGCGGCTCGTCAGCGGGAACGGGCGTCCACTTCACCTGGTCGGTGGCGCTGAAGCTCCGCGCCATGCCCTCGGCAGGCAGGGGTAGCGGGGCCGTGAGCCCCATGCGGGAAGGCGGTTGCGCATCCAGGCTCCCCGGCCCGGCGGCCTCGCGGCGCCAGCGGCGGTCCTCCACCTTCCAGACGCTCCAACCGCCCTTCCCGGAGATCCAGAGGCGGTCCGACTGGGTCATCCAGAGGCGGTCCCCCTCCTGCCATGGCAGGGCCAGCTTCGCGCCGGGCAGATCGCGGCCATCGTCGCTCAGCTGCTCGATCTTCAGCGGCAGCCCCTTGGCTGGGAGCGGCAGGCCCTTCTCATCCCAGGGGGCGAGCGTCGCCTCAGGCGGCGGCTCGCCGTCCATGGGCAGGCTCGAGAGCAGCAGATGGCGGTCCGCGCCTTCAAGGAAACCCACCAGCACGGCGCGGCCATCCCAGGAGAAACGGCTCCATGGTCCCGCCATGATGGACCAGAGCACGCGCCCTTCAGGGATGGCCAGCAGCTCCGTCTCGAAACGGTTCGGCCCCGTGGCCAGCGTGATGAGGAGGCGGTCGCCCCGCCGCGCGTCCATGCGCGCGGAGACGAGGGGCGAATCGAAACGGTAGCTGCGCCATTCAAGGCCGCGCCAGAGCTTCACCTCGCTGCGGCCCTGGGGCCCGTTCACGGCGAAGCCCTGGTCCAGCAGGTAGGGCGAGGCCGGTTCCCAGGGCGCGCCGAAACCGCCTTCAAAGGGCCAGGGCTCGGACTGGTCGGGATCCTGCGCGCCTCGAAAGCGCGGCGACCAGCCGTCCTCCAGCCGCGTGGACGCCTCTACGGGGAAGCTGTCGAGGCCCAGCACGGCCGCGGGCACATCCGCGACGATCCCCCCGCCGCTGGCGGGCCGGAGCCCCTGCACGACCGCCACCAGCAGCAACATGCCGGCGATGAACAGGGTGGCGATGAGATACTTCGTCGGGATCATGAAGGCCCGTGAGATGGATCATGATGACGGAGGCGCGGCCTTGAAACACCGGAACCCCATCGAGACCGAGCTGAAACTGCGCATTCCCGCCGTGGCGCCCATGCAGACGCTGCTCGCATCCATGGGGTTCAAGGAGGAGACGCCCGCCCAGCCTGAGCTGAGCGTCCTCTGGGACCGCGGCGAGGAGCTGAGGGCCAAGGGCGAAGCCCTTCGGGTGCGGCGCTATGCGGGCCGCGTGATCCTCACCTGGAAGGGCGCCAAGCTGCCCGACCCCGTGCTCAAGATCCGGCCCGAGCAGGAGACGGTGGTGGACGACGGCGAGGAGCTGGAGGCCATCCTCCGGGCGCTGGGTTTCGCGCCTGTGCTGCGCATGGAGAAGTCGCGCGCCGTGTGGGCGCGGGAGGAGCTGACGGCTTGCCTGGATGAGACGCCCTTCGGCTGCTTCCTGGAACTGGAAGGCGATGCGAACGCCATCAAGGCCGCGGCGGAGCACCTCTCCCTGGGCGCGGACCGCGTGGAGCCCCGCAGCTACCCCACGCTGTTCCGCGCGCACGGGCTCGGGTAGGCGCCTGTCACACCGAGTTCGCAGATAAGCACCTCCGCGGGCGCGGAGGTTTCACAGGCTGCACCGATCTTGGAGCACAGGAGGTGTGCCATGCAGCCCCTGCCCCAGAATCCCGAAGGCTCCCGTTACAGCGTCCGTGCTTTGCAGAGCGCCGACTTCCGCCACCTGCGCCGGCTCGAATCCGAGATCTGGGGCGGCGATGCCACGGGCGAGCTCTGCCCCCACTACCTGCGGCTCTGCACCGAGATCTTCCCCGACTGGTGCTTCATCGCCTTCGACGGCGACCGCCCCGTGGGCTACACGCTCACCTTCGCCAACGGCAAAGTCGCCTACTGCGCCACGCTGGCCGTGCATCCCGACTACCAGAAGACCCGCGTGAACTACCTGCTCATCCGCGAGACCGTGAAGAAGCTGCTGGCCCAGGAGATGGAGCAGTGCCGCTTCCTCGTGGAGCCCGGCAACACGGACGCCCGCAGCGTCCACAACGCCCTGGGCGCCCGCGTGGTGCAGGAGGTCCAGGACTTCTACCAGGACGGTGACACGCGGCTCTGGTCCATCATCGACCGCGCGGATCTCGACCGCGTGCGCGAGCGCTACACGCGCCTGAAGCTCGTTTCTTGATCGCCGCACTCCGCGGCGCGCGGCTCGTCGGCGCCACCGGCGCGATCCTCCCGAAGCTGGCCGTGGGGCGGAGCGCCGACCGCGCCCTGCACCAGTTCTCCCGCCGCGCGTTGAAGGCCTTGCCCATCCGCATCACATGGGAGGGCGAGCCGGACCCTTCCGCGCCGTTGTGGATCGCCAACCATCTGAGCTGGCTCGATCCCATCGTGCTGCTCTCGCTGCGGCCCATGGGATTGCTGGCGAAGGCGGAGGCCGCGGCCTACCCGCTCATCGGCCCCTGGATGCGCCGTGCCGGACTCCGCTTCGTGGACCGGGACGACGCCACGAGCCGGGGCGCGGCGCTGGCAGCGCTGGGCCAGGACTTGAAGGCCCGCCGGCCCATGCTCATCTTCCCCGAAGGCACCACCACGAAGGGCCAGCTCACGCACATGCGCCCCGGAGGTCTCCTCGCCGCCCACGAGTTGGGCATCCCTGTGCAGCCCTTCCGCTTCTCCACGCCGGATGAGCACTACACCTGGACAGGCGACGAATCGCTCCTGCCGCACCTGAAGACGCTGCTCCGCCGCCCCGCCCGCCTGCGCGTGGAGGCGCGGCCCGTGCTGCACCCTTCCGCTTTCCCCGATCCCGAAGCCTGGCTTGCCGCGCTGCGCATGTCTTTGATGGAATCCGCATGACCCCCGACGCGACCCTCGACCTCTCCTTGATGGAAGGACTCCGCACGGGCCTCGCCACTTTCCTCGGCCTGCCCTTCCAGTTGGAGCCCGGCCAGGCCAAGGGCGTCGTCATCGGCGCGCCCTTCGATGGTGGCGTCATCCATCGCCCCGGCGCACGGCTCGGTCCTTGGGCCCTGCGCTCCGCCAGCCTCGGGCTCGGCCGCCAAGCCCTCCCACTCCGCCTCCAGGGCGCCGCGGAGCCCGCCGAAGCCTGGGAGGCCTCCACCTGGGTGGATGGCGGCAACGCGCCCACGCGGCCCTTCGACACCACCGAAGCCCTCATGGCCGTGGAGAGCACCATCGCGATGTGGGCCGCCACAGGCGCGCGGACGCTGATGCTGGGCGGCGACCACCTCATGACCCTCGGCGCCCTCCGGGCCCAGGCGCGCCTGCACGGGCCGCTGGGGTTGCTGCATGTGGATGCCCATCCCGACGCGGCGGATGGCACGGTCTGGGGCACACCCCACCATCATGGAACCTGGCTCCGCACCGCGCTGGAAGAGGGCCTCGTGGATCCGGCGCGCACCGTGCAGCTGGGTCTGCGGGCGCCGCGCCATGATGATGGCGAGCTCGCCTTCCTTCGCGACCGCGGCGTGCGCTCCTGGACACCCTGGGATCTACGGGACCCGCATCTCGCGGCGCAGCTGCGGGGCGACCTCGCCCGCGTGGGCCAGGGCCCGGCCTATGTGAGCGTGGATCTCGACGCGCTGGATCCCGCCGAGGCGCCTGCGGTCGCCGAGCCCGTGCCCGCGGGCCTTTCCTCCACCGAGCTGCTGCCCCTGCTGCGGGCGGTGCACCATTGGCCCGAGCCCTGGGTGGGCGCGGACCTCATGGAACTGGCACCCACGCTGCCCGGCGCGGAAACCACAGCACGGCTGGCCGCGCACCTGGCGTTGCACCTGCTGGGTTGATACCAAGAAGTCGCAGCGTCCTCACAGGACTTTCATGGCGGAATCCGATCATGGTAGCAGGAGGTTTGCCATGATCAGTGCCGCGATCCAGATCCTTCAGCGCCACACGAACGGCGCCATCCGCTGGCCTGAGCTGCGCGTGGGATTGCAGCTGGGCTTCCTCACCGCCGTGGAGCTGCAGAGCTGGCTCCGCGTGCGCGGCGTCTCCGGCACCGGCGCCGCGTCCCTGCTGGCCCTGCCGCCTGTGGATGACGGCGCTTTCGAAGGCGCGCTCCGCGAAGCCTGTCTCGAATCCGAAGGCCGCGTGCCCTTCCCCGGCGATACCGCCTGGCAGAAAGCCCAGGACCGCTGGCGCTTGGCCTGGATGCGCGAACTCCTGAGCCAGGACCATACCCCCACCACCCTCGCCCGCGCCGTGGAAGCCCTCTTCGACCAGCTGGGCTGCCCCGAGGACATGCTCAGCTTCCTGCATCCCGAGCCCAGCTGGAGGCGCCTGCCGCCGCGTGTGGATCCGTATGCCGCGACGGCGTTTCTGGGGCGGGCGACGGCCTGAGGCAGCCCATCACAGCCGGGATGCTACCGCGCGGATGGCGGCCAAGGAGCGATCGATGTCCGCCTCGGTGGTGTCCTGGCCGCTGACGGAGAAGCGCAAGACCCCCATCCCGTGCCAGGTGCTTCCGGAAAGCCAGCAGGTGCCATCCGCCTGCACGCCCTCGACCATGCGTTTGGTGAAAGCGTCCGCGTCCCCGCCGCCTCGTGGCGTGAAGCGCACGAGCACCTGGTTCAGCACCACCTCGTTGAGCACTTCGGCGCCGGGGATCGCGGCGAAGCCCTCCGCCGCCCGGCGGGCCAGCTCGCAGCTCCGCTCGATGAGGGCCGCGAGGCCTTCCCGTCCCAGAGCCCGCAGTTGGGCATAGAGCGCGAAGCCGCGCCCCCGGCGCGAGAACTCGGGCACCCAGTCCACCGCGTCACGCGCGGCGTCGCCCGCCTGCTGGATGAGGTAGGCCGCCGAGACCGTCATCGCCGCGCGATGAGCCGCCGCGTCCTTCACGAAGGCGAGCCCGGAGTCGTAGGGCACATTGAGCCACTTGTGTGCGTCCGTGGCCCACGAATCCGCGCGGACCGCGCCCCGCACCGACGCGCGCAGGCCTGGCGCCGCGGCCGCCCAGAGCCCGAAGGCGCCATCCACATGGAGCCAGGCGCCGCGGCCGCCATCGGCCTCCGCGCAGGCATCGGCGATAGCTTCCATGGGATCCATGGCGCCCGTGTTCACATTGCCCAGCTGGGCGCAGACGAGCACCGGCCCTGTCAATCCCGACAGCGTCTTCTTCAGCTCCCCGGCGATCATGCGGCCCTGCGCGTCCGTGGGCACGCGGAGCATGCGCCCGGCGCCCAGGCCCAGGAAACGCAACGCCCGGGGCACGGTGACATGCACCTCGTCCCCCACGACCACATGCAGCCAGGGCGAGCCTTGAAGCCCTTCCTGCTCCACATCCCATCCCGCGCGGCGCAGCAGGCCGTGGCGCGCGGCGGCGAGGCAGGTGACATGGGCCATCTGGCAGCCGGTGACGAAACCCACGCCGCTGTTCTCCGGCAGGCCCAGCAGCTCCAGGAGCCAGCGGGCGCAGATCTCCTCCACCACCGCGAGGGCCGGCGAGGTGGCGTAGATCCCCGCGTTCTGGTCCCAGGCGGAGCTGAGCCAGTCCGCCGCCAAGGCCGTCTCCGAGCTGCCGCCGATGACGAACCCGAAATAGCGGGGACCGGGTTCGGCGATGAGCCCGGCATCGGCCTCCCGCGCCAGATCCGCGATGACCTGCTGGGGCGCCTCACCTCCATCCGTCAGAGGCCGCCCCAACGCCGCACGGAGCTCAGCCAAGGTGGCCTGGGCTCCCACGGGACGATCCGCCAACCCGCGGCGGAACGCCAACGAAGCTTCATACGCCAGACGCAGGGCTTCGTGCATAAGCGCTCCGGGATGAGGAATGGCCCATCATCCTATCCGCGGGTACGCCGGAGAACCCGCTTCAAATTCGAGGAGCCACCCCGAGGGCATGCTCACCTTCCTATACCTGGAACCTAGCTGGAGGCGGTTGCCTCTCCGTGTGGATCCACATGCCACAACGACGTTTTTGGGAACAGCCACGTGACTTCTTTCAAGCTCTAGCCGGAGATGGAAAACATCTTTGCCTTGGAGTCAAAGCATATAGTCCAAATACTTTCTGGGCTCCCATCACCAAGAGAGGCTTTGACTTCCCGTGGCGGATCGTACGATCGAATGTTCTCGTCCAACACTTGATCAAGAATTTGAAAAAAATCGAGAGCACGATCCAATAGAAGACCGAATTCTTCCCAGGAAACGATTCTGGTGTCTCCCCCGTTGCGCTTCGGCAGCCGGATTCCGTCATCCCAAATCACATAGTCTGCATGCGCATAGGCGTTTCGTAGATCGCCATCAAAAGCATCTCGAAACAGCTCGGCAAGTTCGTGCTGGCCGACTTCCTCTGCATGACCAACCAAATCGGTGATGATCTTTTTGAATTCGGAGCAATTTTTTGACCAGTCAGTTTATGGCGCGAAACAAGATGAGCGAACGGCCATATGCCATATCGTTCTCCATCGCAGATCCTCAGTAAATTCTTCGGAATCTCGTAGAAGCCACTTGCTTCGGAAAGATGGCAATAGAAGCCCAGGGCAACTCTGGCTCGAATACCGGGGCGTTTCTCTCCATGTATGAACCCCATGTAGTCCTCAAAGGCCCTATGAGCCTCGTGGGCTGTATTCCACCCAGGATCTTGAGCACCTCGAAATTCCGGGGACAGGGCAAAGGCAAATTGGAGCTCATTCCGATCTCTCGCAAGAGAAAACAGTTCGCGAAAAGCCCGGAGGGCCCGATTGCTAAACTCTTCATTCGGCAAAGAGAGTGACTGGTCACTCATCTGAGGTTAAATCAGATCATAGTTACGCCTTCAGCGCCTGCTCCAAATCCGCGATCAAGTCTTCGACAGACTCCACGCCCACGCTCAGGCGGAGCAGGCTGTCCGTGATCCCCAGCTTGGCGCGGTCGGCTTCAGGAACGGAGCCGTGGGTCATGGAGACGGGGTGGCAGACGAGGCTCTCCACGCCGCCCAGGGATTCCGCGAGGGCGAAGATCCTGAAGGACTCGGCCACGCGGCGGGTCTTCTCGGCATCGCCGGTGTCGAAGCTCACGATGCCGCTGAAGCCCTTCATCTGGCGCTTGGCGAGGTCGTGCTGGGGATGCGATTCGAGGCCGGGGTAGTAGACGGCCTTGAGGTCTTTGCGAGCCTCCAGCCACCGCGCGATCTTCATCGCGCTGGCGTTGTGGCGCTCCATGCGCAGGTGCAGGGTCTTGGTGCCCCGCAGGATGAGGAAGCTCTCCATGGGCGAGAGGATGGCGCCCGCCGCGTTCTGGATGAAAGCCAGCTTGGCGGCCAGCTCGGCGTTGTTCGTGATGACGACGCCGCCGATGGAATCGCTGTGGCCGTTCAGGTACTTCGTCGTGCTGTGGAAGACGAGGTCGGCGCCCAGGCTGAGCGGCTGCTGGTTGAAGGGCGTGGCGAAGGTGTTGTCCACGGCGAGGATCGCGTTCGGCGCGGCTTCCTTCACCACCTTGCGTACCGCGGCGATGTCGGAAAGGCCCAGCATGGGGTTCGTGGGCGTCTCCAGCATCACGAGCTCGGTCTGGGGCGTGATGGCGGCCTTCAAGGCGGCCAGGTCACTGGTGTCCACCTGCGTGTAGCGGAGGCCGAAGCGGGACATGACCTTGTCCACGAGCCGGAAGGTGCCGCCGTAGACGTTATCGCCCAACACCAGATGGTCGCCGCCGTCCAGCAGTTCCAGGATGGCCTGCGTGGCCGCGAGGCCGGAGGCGAAGGCCACGGCGTGCGCCGCGCCCTCCAGCGCCGCGAGGTTGCCCTGCACAGCGTCCCGCGTGGGGTTGCGGGTTCGGGCGTACTCATAGCCCTTGTGCTTGCCCAGACCTTCCTGCAAGTAGGTGCTGGTGAAGTAGACGGGGGTCATCACCGCGCCGGAGAGCGGATCCGGCTGCTGGCCCGCGTGGATGCAGAGGGTGTCGAAATGGTGGGAAGCGGCTGCCATGATCGGTACTCCAGGCTTCCAGTGTGAGAGGGTGCCCCCATGATGAGAAGCACGACCCTGCCCGCCGCCGCGTTATTCCTGGCGTTAGGCCTCGGATGCCACCCCAAGGGCAGGCCGGACCTGGAGA
>DASRXV010000069.1:0-16809 GCA_035687325.1 Holophagaceae bacterium | reverse complement strand
TAGGCTGTCGGAAGAGGGGGATTCCATGGGCGATCCGCTTGCCTGGCACCGGCTCCAGTTCGCGTTCACGATCGTCTACCACTACCTGTTCCCCCAGCTGACCATGGGGCTCGCGCCCCTCATCGTCTGGTACAAGTGGCGCGCGCTGAAGACGGGCGAATCGCGGCATCACGACGCCGCGCGATTCTGGATCCGCATCTTCGGCATCAACTTCGCCGTGGGCGTGGCCACGGGCATCCCCATGGAGTTCCAGTTCGGAACCAACTGGGCGGCCTTCTCGCGTTTCTCCGGAGGCATCATCGGGCAGACGCTGGCCATGGAGGGCATGTTCGCCTTCTTCCTGGAGTCCAGCTTCCTCGCGCTCCTGGTGTGGGGCGAGAAGCGGCTCAGCACGAAGGCCCACTTCCGCGCGGCGCTGGCGCTCTGGGGCGGCAGCTGGCTCTCGGGCTACTTCATCATCGTGGCCAACGCTTTCATGCAGCATCCGGTGGGCTACACCGTGGGCGCGAACGGCAACCTCCAGCTGGCCAGCTTCTGGACCTTCGTCCTGAATCCCTGGGCCATCGCGCAGTACTGCCACAACATGATCGCCGCGCTGGTGACGGGCAGCTTCGTGGTGGCGGCGGCGGGGGCGTTCTGGACGCTGCGGCGCCAACACGGCGAGCAAGCCGCCTTGAATCTGAAGACCGGCGTCATCACGGGACTTGTCGCCTCCGCGCTCGTCGCGTTCCCCACGGGCGACCGCCAGGGCAAGCTCGTGGCGCGCCACCAGCCCGCCGCCCTCGCGGCCATGGAGGGCCGTTTCGAATCCGGCCCGCGAGCGGAACTGAACCTCATCGGCCAACCCAATGTGGCGGAGCGCCGCCTCGACAACCCCGTCCGCATTCCGGCCGTGCTGAGCTTCATCGCCTACGGCACCTTCTCCAGCGATGTGAAGGGCCTCAACGACATCCCGCAGGAGGAGTGGCCCACCTCCATCGAGCTGCTCTACTACGGCTTCCACATCATGGTGGGCCTGGGCACGCTCTTCATCGCGCTCATGGGTCTATCCGCGCTGATGCTCTGGAAGGGCCGCCTGGAACGCGCGCGGCCGCTGCTTTGGGTGCTCATGCTCGCGTTTCCGTTCCCGTTCATCGCCACCACCGCGGGCTGGATGACGGCGGAGCTGGGCCGCCAGCCCTGGCTCATCCACGGCCTCCTCCGCACCGCCGCAGGCGCCTCGCCCACGGTCCACGCGGGCTCCACGGCCTTCACGCTCATCGGATTCATGGGCCTCTACTTCGTGCTGGGCCTCCTCTACCTCTACCTCATCGGCAAGGAGGTCTCGCATGGGCCTCAGCCGCTCGCGGCGCACTAGGAGACGATCATGCAGACCCTCTGGTTCTGGCTGGTGTCCGTGCTCGTGACGGGCTATGTGGTGATGGACGGCTTCGATCTCGGCGCGGGCGCGCTGCATCTCGTCGTGGCGAAAGAGGACCGGGAGCGCCGCCAGGTGCTCGCGGCCATCGGCCCGCTGTGGGACGGCAACGAGGTCTGGCTGCTGGCGGCGGGGGGCTCGCTGTTCCTGTCCTTTCCGGCTGTGCTGGCCGCGGGCTTCTCGGGGCTCTACCTCGCCATGTGGCTGCTGGTGTGGTCGCTCATGCTGCGCGGCATTGCCATCGAGTTCCGCTCCCATGTGACGGACAAGCTCTGGCGCGCGTTCTGGGACGGTCTCTTCTTCGTCACCAGCGCGGCGCTGCCGGTGCTCTTCGGCGCGGCGCTGGGCAATGTCATCCGCGGCGTGCCCCTGGGCGTTGATGGCTGGTTCGAGCTGCCTTTCTTCACGAGCTTCACCACGACAGGCCCCCTCGGCATCCTCGACTGGTACACGGTGCTGGTGGGCCTCTTCGCGCTGGTCGCGCTCACGGGCCACGGTGCGCTCTTCCTGGCCTGGAAGACGGACGGCCCCGTGCAGGCTCGCGCCCTCGGCTGCGCGAAGCGGGCCTGGATCGCGCTGCCGCTCTTCTTGGTGGCGATGACCTTCGCCACCCGCGAAGTGAATCCGGACTTGTTGGCGGCGCTGCCCCACCGGCCCCTCGGAATGATCGCGCTGGCACTCGCCCTCGCGGGCCTCGGCGCCATCCTCATGGGGTTGAAGCGGGAGAAGCACCTGTTGGCCTTCCTGGGTTCCGGCGCCTTCCTGCTGGGCCTCCTCGCCGCCACCGCCGCCTGCGTCTTCCCCGTCATGCTGCGGTCCACGATCAACCCCGCTTTCAGCCTCACTGCCCTCAACGCCAGCGCCGCCCCCCACGCCCTCGCCACCGCCCTCCGCTGGTGGTTCCTCGGCTTCCCTTTGGCCCTCGCCTACCTCGCGCTGGTGTTCCACCTCCACCGCGGCAAAGCCCAGGCCGCCGCGGATGGCGAAGGGTACTGAATCCGCCGGACCGATCTGGTGCCCCCACCCGGGGTCGAACCGGGATGCCCTTGCGGGCTGCGGATTTTAAGTCCGCTGCGTCTGCCATTCCGCCATGGGGGCCTCTTCCAGGCTACGGGCAGGGAGGAACCTGCGCTAGGCTTGGGGGCACCACCCCCTTGGAGAACCCTGCCATGCGCCGTGTTTTTCCCCCTTTAGTGATGATCCTCGCCTCGGCAGGGCTGTCGGCGCGCCCCGCGATCGAGGACACCCAGGATCTGAAGGCGCTCTTCAACCGCAGCTGCGCGGTGTGTCACGGCGAGGACGGCTCGGGGCGCGGTCCCAACGGGCAGAAGCTGGGAGGCAAGGATCTCGCGAATCCGCGCTGGCAGGCGCGCACGCGGGACAGCGAGATGGTGAAGGCCATCCTTAAGGGCAAGGGTTCCATGCCCGCTTTCGGCGCGCAGATGTCCGAAGCTGACGCGCTCAAACTCATCACGGAAGTCATCCGGCCTCTGGCCGCGAAAAAACACTGAGGAGTCCCATGCGCCTCATCGCCCTCCTCGTCGCCACGCCTCTGCTCGCGCAGACGCCTGCTCCCAGTGCGCCCGCGCCGGCCTTCAACGCGCAGACCTATTTCCTCGCCACCTGCGCCAACTGCCATGGGCAGGACGGGAGCGCCACGCGCCCCGACGGCAAGAAGGGCCGCGCGACGGATCTCACGGACGCGGCCTGGCAGAAGGCCAACAAGGATTCCGACATCGCGCACACGATCTTCTGCGGCAAGGGCCACATGCCCGCCTTCAAGACCCGCATCTCCGAGGCCGAGGTGATGGTGATCGTCACGGATGTGGTCCGCAAGCTCCAGAAAGGCACGCCCGTGAAAGTCGCGGCCGCCACTGAGGCCCCCGCGAAATAGCCCCGACCCATTAGACTGAGGGGATGCCCGAGGCGAGCTCCGACCATCCCCTTCTTCACGGCCTGAACCCGCCTCAGCGGGAGGCGGTGACGCACACGAAGGGGCCGCTGCTTATCCTCGCGGGGGCGGGCTCCGGCAAGACCACGGTCATCACCCGGCGCATCGCCTGGCTCATCGAGGAGGAGGGGGTGGACCCCGCTTCCATCCTCGCCGTCACCTTCACCAACAAGGCGGCGGAGGAGATGCGGGAGCGCGTGCAGAAGCTCGTGAGCGTGCCCGCGAGCCAGCTCTGGGTGAGCACCTTCCACAGCTTCTGCACCCGCATCCTGCGCCGCGAGGGCGAGCGCTGCCCCGTCGGCCGCGACTTCGTCATCTTCGATCCCAGCGACCAGAAGAGCCTCATGAAGCAGGTGCTGGCGGAGCTGCGGATGCCGGAGAAACAATTCCACCCGCGCAAGATGCTGGAGGTCATCTCGGACTGGAAGAACCGCTGCCTCCTGCCGCAGGAAGCCGCCGAAGAAGCCGTGGACGCCTGGACCCGCAGGGCCCTGGACGCCTACACGCTCTATCAGGAAGGCCTGAAGAAGCACCGCGCCTGCGACTTCGACGATCTGCTGCTGTGGACCGAGCGCATCTTCCGCGACGAGCACCTGCGCGCCCAGTACGGCGCGCGTTTCAAATACCTCCTCGTGGACGAGTACCAGGACACCAACCGCGCCCAGTACCACCTCGTCCAGCATCTCGCCGCCGCCCACCACAACCTCTGCGTGGTCGGTGATGAAGATCAGTCGGTCTATGGCTGGCGCGGAGCGGACATCCGCAACATCCTCGACTTCAAGCGCGACTTCCCGGAGGCGCACGAGATCAAGCTGGAGCAGAACTATCGCTCCACGCAGAGCATCCTGGACGCGGCCAGCACGGTCATCGCCAACAACACGCAGCGCCTGGGCAAGACCCTGTGGACGGACAAGGGCGAGGGCGAGCGGCTGCTCTTCAAGCTGGTAGACGACGGGCGGATGGAGTCCGAATGGGTGGCGCGGACCATCCTTTCCGAGCGCGAGCGGGACCGCGAAGGGCGCATGGCGGTGCTCTACCGCGCCAACTGGCAGAGCCGCCAGTTGGAGGACGCGCTGCGGGCCCTGGACATCCCCTACAAGCTCATCGGTGGCGTGAAGTTCTATGAGCGGCAGGAGGTGAAGGATCTCATCGCCTACCTGCGCCTGCTCCAGAACCCCTTCGACCTCACCAGCTTCCGCCGCTGCGTGAACGCGCCCAGCCGGGGCGTGGGGCCCACGACGCTTGGCCGCATCGAGGCCTCCATGCCCGAAAACGGAACGCCGTTGGAGGGTGTGGCCGTGCTGCTGCGTTCCGGCGAGCTGAAGGGCCGCGCCCAGCGGGAGCTGAAGCGTTTCGTGGAGTTCTTCGACCGCGCCGCGCGGGAACAGTCCGTGCTCAGCCTCGGTGGCCTCGTGCGCTGGGTGCTCGTGGAGAGCGGCTACATGCAGAGCCTCGTGGACGAAGGCACGCTGGAAGCCGAAAGCCGCGTGCGCAACCTGGAGGAGTTCGTGGCGGCGGCCGCTGAGCTGGAAGGCCAGGGCCTGCGCCTCGCGGAGTTCCTGGACCGCATCACCCTCGCGGCGGACGCGGACCAGGTGGAGCAGGACGCGCGGCTCAGCCTCATGACCATCCACTGCGCCAAGGGGCTGGAGTTCCCGGTCGTATTCGTCGTGGGGTTGGAAGAGGATGTCTTCCCCAACCGCAACGCCCGCGAGACGCCGGAAGGCATCGAGGAGGAGCGCCGCCTTTTCTATGTGGCCATCACCCGCGCGCAGCGGAAGCTCTACCTGAGCGCCGCCCGCCGCCGCCGCATCTTCGCCAGCGAAGTGATCGGCATGCCCAGCCGCTTCCTCAAGGAGATCCCAGAGCCCGCGCTGGAAGCGCCCATCCGTTGGGGCACGGAACTGTACCGCGCGGGCCAGGGCTGGCAGTCAGCATCTTCCACGCCCCGAGGAAGCGGCGGCTCCGACCTCGCCGGTGAGCTGCGCCGCATCCGCTCCTTCTTCGACAAGGCGCGGACCGTGGCCGAAGAGCCGGAACCCGTGGATGCGCTTTCACCTTCTGAATTGCCCACTGGAGCCTTCGCCCCCGGCACCAAGGTCCGCAGCCCCCGCTTCGGCACCGGCGTCGTCCTCGCCGCCACCGGCCGCGGCGACGGCCTCACCTACACCGTGCGTTTCCTCGATGTGGGCGACAAGCGCATCGTGGCGCGGTTCGGGATGTTGGAGAAGGAAGGTTAGAGCAGGGACTCACCACGAAGGAACCAAGGGGCACAAATGAAGACGCGTGACCCGTATTCGCCCGCCTGAAAGGTGTCACTGTCTCATTTCCACTTGTAGATACAAGTAGACTGTTCCCAGTAACCCATCAAACCGAACAACCGGATAGGGGAGCGCAATCTATCCATGCCGGTTCTTACTAATTCAAAGTTAGGCAGCGCCCAAATGAGCCGACCAATCTCTTCTCAGATACTTCCCGGAGTTTTGTTCGGAGGGTTGCCGTTCTATCTAGGCGCGCTCTTCTGGTTCTTCCCCGATAAGCTGTCTGGATTCTTCAAGGCGACAGGAAGTGCATGGCCAGAATTGAGTGAACGCATCTATTCCCCTAAAGCCATGAAGATCACCGGCATAGCCTGGTGGATATTGGGCGCGTTCATGTGGGCAGATATTCTCCTGGGATAGTTCTGTTCTGCCTAACCAGTCGTTCAACCCGGACCTGCGGCTGCCTACGGCTAGGTGCTTTTGTGTTGGCTCGGCTATAGCCAGGTCGATTGACTTCATTATTCGCGACCGCGCATTCCGCGCATCTGTTCCATGCGAGACCTTCGTATCGCGGTCTTCGTCGGTTCAAATATCCTTCACGCCCTTTGGCGCCTGGGGCGTTTTCGGCATGCGGATCTGGCGGCCTTCGAGTTCGTCCTTCTGGGCGCCCATGCTGGGGCGCATGGGGGGCGGGGGCGGCGGATTTTTCGGGTCGGGGGGAGGCGGCGGTGTGGGATCGGGCGTGAGGGCCTGGAGGTCGTAGGACGCATCGGCTTGGCCTGGTGATTCCAGCAACAGCCGCGTGAGCAGCGCCTTCGCGTCGTCCGTCTTGCCCAACTCCTTTTGCGCACGGGCGGCCATGAGCAGCGCGGGCGCGCGCCAGGCGGGCAGGGGCCGCGGCACACCACCGGCGGTGAGGGGGGCGAGGCGTTGGAGGGCATCGGCCGGTTGCCGGGATTGCAGCGCGATGGCCGCGGCCAGGAGGCGGTGGTTGGGCGCGTCATCCTGGGGCGACCAGCGCTGCGCGGTTTTCAGATCGCCGTTGTCCAGCGCCCGCTGCGCGAGCCAGGCCTTCACAGAAGCAGGCTGGGCCTTGGCAGGCGTGACGGCGAAGAGCAGCGGAAGGGCGAGCGCGAGCCGCCATCCCGTCATGGGCCGCCCCGCGCCGAAGAGCCAGAGCGCGAAGCCCAGCAGCGCCAGCCAGGCGCCGGCTTCGGGATGGACGGGCTTCGGCGAGCGGCTGGCGGGCAGGGGCACGGTGCCCTGCATGAGGTTCTGGGCCAGCGCGCGGACTTCTTCCGGCGTCGTGAGGAGCCTGCCGCCGCTGGCTTCGCATAGCTGTTTCAGGAAATCGGGTCGCGCGGCGCTGGTCATCTCCTTGCCGTCGGCCGCCGTGGCGCCGGGGACAGGTTGCGGCGCCGTCCCGCCGAAGATGACCGCGTAGAGTGGCAGCTTGGCCTCCTTCAGCGCGGCCAGCGCGCGGAAGTTCGCATCGGATTCCGATTCCCAGGTTTCCTCGCCGTCGCTGAGCAGGAGCAGGATGGCGGGGCGCCCCTTGTCCACTTCGCCAGCCGCCTGCGGAATGCCGCGGCCGAAGCTGGAGCCTGGCGCGCCCACATCACCAGGCTTCAGGGCCAGCAGCGTTTCGCGGAGCAGGGTGCGATCCTCGCCCGGGGGCAGCAGCGGCACCGCATCGCCCGTGATGGCATCCAACCCCCAAGCCGCGCCGGGCGTGGGTTCGGACCAGAGACGATCCAGGAAGGTGGTGGCCGCGTCAAAGCGGCTGCGACCCCCCGCGTCGGCAACGGCCATGGATTTGCTGGCATCAATGAGCACCTGCACCGTGAGCCGCGCGACTTCCGGCTTTCCCCAACGGGGTTCCGCGAGGCCGAGACCGAGGCCTGCCAGCACCAGCGCGATGCCCAACCCCTGCCAACCCGGATGCTGTCCCACCACCCGCACGCCATTGCCGGGACGCCACGCGCTCCAGAGACCGAAGACGAACGCTGCCAATGCCAGCGCCGCGGCCGGGATGAGGAACAACGGATGCGTGATCACGGCGCCTCCATCCAGGAGGGCCGCAACCGCCCGCGCTTGCGTGCGAGATCCGCGCCCAGGGGGAGCGCCAGCAGCGCGGCGAGCAGGAGGAGCCATTTCGTGAGCGGCACGGCCTCCGTGGGCGCGTCCACGGGAAGGGCCGTGGTCTCCAGCCGGTCCACGGCGGAGAGGGCGCGGGCGAGGCCTGCCGGGTCCTGCGCCTCGAAGAACTCGCCGCCGGTGGCGGCCGCGACCTGCTTGAGCGTCTCGGGGTCGGTGTCCACATGGAGCCACACGCGGCCGCCACCTTCGATGGGCACGAGGCTTTCGCCGCTGTGGCCGATGCCCACGGTGTAGATGCGGATGCCGCTCTGGGCCGCTTCCTGCGCGGCTTCGAGCGGGGTGACGCGGCCGCGGTTCTGGGCGCCGTCCGTGAGCAGCAGGATGGCGCGGGAGCGGGCGGGACTATCGGCGAGCCGGCGCACGGCCGTGATCAACGCCGAGCCGATGGCGGTGCCGTCGTCCCGCACATCGAGATTCAGCCCCTGGAGTGCGCGTTGGAGGCGCTTGTGGTCCGCGGTGAGCGGGGAAAGCGTGACGGGATGGGCGCTGAAGAGCACAAGCGCGAAGCGGTCATGGGGCCGGCGGCCGATGAAGGTCTGGAGCAGGCGCCGCGCCGCGCTCCAGCGGTCCTCCCTGCCATCATCGAGGATGCGCATGGAGCTGGAGCCGTCCAGCACCACGGCGAAATCCACGGCGGGGGCCACACCCTCCAGAGGCTTCCGCCACTCGGGGCCTGCAGCCGCAAGAGCCAGCAGGGCCGCGAGGACGATGGGCATGTGATGGGCCGTGAGCCGTGCGAGCCGCGTGGAGGGCCGCGACGAGGGCACCCCCCACCGGTAGACGGCGCGCCAGCCGAAGTAGACGGCGAGCGGCAGCAGGAGCAGCAGGAGCGGGAAGGCGAAGCCGATCATGAGCGGCCTTCCTTCTTGGACGAGGCCTTCATTTCAATATCCACGGGAGCGAGCAGCACCGTGGCATCAGGGAAGGGCGGCTCCGTGCGCCCGAAGCGCGCGGCGTCGAGGCTCGCGGCCCATTGGCTCCATGCGTCGAGTTTCGCCCTCCTGAAGTCGGGCGCTCCCCAACCCCGGCTGGCTTCACCGAAGGCCGCGGCGATGAGATCGCGGCCCGCGTGGTGCGCGGCATCGAGCGTGGCGCGGTCCTTCGCCTTGGGCGGCCATGCATTCTGGAAAGCCTTGCGTGCGGTGGCATAGATCCGCGCGCCCGCGCGGCGCCGCCAGCGCCAGGTGATGAGGCTCGCGAGCAACAGCAACGGCAGAAGCAGCAGGCTCGCCCAGGCCCAAGGAAAGGGAATCTGGGGCAGCACATCCTCGCGGCCGCCGCCGTAGCCCACCCAGGGCGAGCCGAAATCCGTGCTGCGCTGGACGGTCACGCGCAGTTCCGGCGCGCGACGCCCATCGCCCAGGTCCAGCGGGGGGATGACGGCGAGGCCTGGCGCGAGCGGCTGCACTGTGAAGCGCCACCCGTGTCCATCCGCGCTGGGCTCCACCGCGCGGAGCTTCAGTGAGCCGAGGGCGTCCTCCACCGCGGGCCGCGGAATGGCGGCCGCCGCTGGATCGTCCTCCCGCAGTTCCAGCACCGCCAGCTTGCCGAAGGGCAACGAAGCGGGCGCCTTCCAGACAGGCGTTGCCGACAAGATCGTGCTGACCAACAACGCATAAAGGCCTGGAGCCCGTCTCACGCGCCACCGCCCTTCAGCCACGCGCCCAGCTTGGCTACGGGATCCGCCTGGATGTCCCAACGCACGCGGACGACCTTGGCGGAGAAGGCGGGATCGGGCCAGGTGGCGGCGTGTTTGGAAGGGGGCAGTTGCGGCTCGAACCAGACGAGGCGGTGGCGCACGGCCAGCGGTTTGAGAAGCGGGGCGAGGCCCTGGAGTCCTGCGCCGTTGCTGAGGAGCCAGAGGCGGTGGCCCCGGCCGTGCTCGCCCCAGTGGCCCAACGCCTGCGCCCAGTCCTCGGGCCTCGGCAGCGCGGGGCCGCGCTCGATGAGCTTCTCCAGCAGGCGCAGGCCGTGGGGGCGCCCGCGCCGGGGGGCGATGCGGAGTGCGGGCGTGCGTGCGTCGCCGGGGACGATGAGGCCCAGGCGGTCGCCGGTGGCCTGCACCGTCGCCATGGCCGCGCCGCAGATCTCCAGCGCCCAGCGCAGGGGCGAGACGGGATCGCCCAGGAACATGGAAGGCGAGGGATCCACCACCAGCCAGAGGATTAGCTCGCGGCTGCTCTCGAAGCGCTTCATGATCGGCTCGCCCATGCGCGCCGTGAGCGGCCAGTGGATGAAGCGGGGATCATCGCCCGGCTCGTAGCGCCGGTTGTCGATGTAGGCGAGGCCCGAGCCCTTCAGCTTGCTGGGATGCAGGCCCTCGGTCCCGCCCTGCAACGGGATCCGCAGCCGCAGCGGCAGGCGCCGGAGGCGCGCGATGAATCGGCGGGGCAGGGGCATGGCAATAGGCTACAAGGTGGAGACTGGAGGCTGGAGAGCTAAAAGCGCTCCTTCGGGCTTTGCCCACCCAGGAGAACGCATGCGTTCTCCTGGGTCTAGGGGCAGCCTCCGGCTTAAAGTCTCCAGTCTGGTTTCACCACTTCACCCGCACGCGGTAGGTCAGTACGGTCTCGCCTTCGGCGGGGACGGGAACCTTGAATTCGGCGGTGCCGCTGGCGGGTTTGGTGTAGGGCAGGCTGCTGCTGAGCATCTCCCAGTCGCCGGGGACGGGTTCGCGGACGATGACGATGGCTGTCTCTTTCTTGGCGTTCTTGAGACGGATCTCGTAGGCGCTTTCCGTAGTGGTGAGGTGCTTGCTGTCGCGGCCCAGGTTCTTGAAGTCGGTCTGTTTGCGGTGGCCGGTCACATCGAAGGACTCGCCCAGCTTGATGCGGACGGTCTCGTTCTTGGGTGTGTGATCAATGTTGTCTTCGCCCACGAACTGGGCGCGGCCCTCGCTGTCCTGCTTGTAGACGCGGATGATCCCCTTGGGCAGCGGCATGCCCAGGTGGTTGGCCTCCCGGTTGTCGAAGGTGACGAAGGCGGCCACCTTCAGCTTGTCGCCCAGCTCGCCGTAGCTGGACTCGTAGTAATAGGGCGCGCCCTCCAGCACCAGCTCCTTCACAACAGGCACGGCGCTGGCCGAGAGCAGGGCGACCTGCTTGGTCTGATTGGCCGCGATAGTCGTGGGCCGGTCCAGGGTGTAGAGGTGGTACTCGAAGAGGCTTTGTTCGGCCATCTGAGCGGGCGCAGGCGCGGCCATGCTCTTTGCCATGTAGGCGCGATCTTCCATCTCGCGCCGCGGCTGCACGCGGTTCACATCCCCCGCCACCAGCTGCAAGGTGGCATCCGGATAGGCGATGCCGCTCTGGTTCGTGAGCGTCACCCAGCCGCTGAGGTCCATGGTCTTCTCGTCGGAGGCGAGGTTGGTCACATAGTCGGCCTTCCACCCCAGCCCGCCCGTGAGGTAGCTCAGCTCCAGTGTCTGCGTCTTCTCCGTTCCGCTGTGGAGGCTGGTGACGAGCGTGGGCCGCGCCCGCAGGTTCGCGGGCACATCGGAATAGACAAGGCGGCCGTTGACGCCTGTCTCGATACGGTCGGCGTATTGCAGCACGATGCCATTGTTGGTGGAGAGCACGGTAGCCTGCTCGCGGATCTCCTTCATCCCTGCGCTGTCGGGGTTGGGTTGCTGGCGCACCACGGTCACCTGGCGGCCCACATACTTGTCCAGCAGCTTCTCCGGCGTCAGCAGGTCGAAGTCGAAGTTCTGCTCCGCCACCCAGAACCCTTTGGGCTCCGTGAGGCTCCGCAGCAGGGCCGTCTCCGGCTTGATCTGGGCCGACACTTCCTGGAAGGCCAACCGGGCGTCGCCCTTGGGCAGCCGCACCGTCCGCTGGTCCTTCACCAAAGCCAAATCGCTGTTGTAGATGGTGACAGCCAGGGATTTCTGGTCCTTTTGGGTGGTCTGGATCTCGTCGGGCGTGGCGGCCACGAGGCTGAGGGCGAGGGGCACGAGGCAGAGGGCGCGCATGGGGTCTCCGGAATGGGAGGGCGATGGCCCTCACCATGACATGCCGTGAAAGGACGGATCCTTTCACGGGGCGAGGAAAATTTCATGGAGCGGGGTCAGAGTTGGATTATTCGGTTCTTACTGGTAACTGGTGCGAACACGGTAACGGAGCGCGGTGGTGCTGTGTGGCTTGCTGACAAAGTTGAAGTCGTAAGCGTTTTCGCCGGAACGGTGGCCCGGGAAGTTGGAGGACAGCAACTTCCAATTGGCGAAAATGGGCTCGCGGATGATGGCTTGAAGGGCCTGATTCGAGGCATTGGAAAGCGTCACGATAACCTCAAGGTCCAGAGCTATCATTCCCTGACGAGTCGCGACCCTGAGGGAAGCGATCTTCCGAGTGGAGGACAGGCCCTTACCGGGCGGCAGTTGGATCGTGAGGTCCTCCCCGGCGGGTGTGCCACCCATGAGCGGCCTTCCGAAGACCAGCAGGGCGCCTTCAGGCGAGCGATAGCGGATATCCAACTCGCCTGAGGGAAGGGCTTTGCCGAGATGATTCGATTTAGTGTTCTTCACCAAGCCTTGTAGATCCACCTCCGCTGGCCGCAGAGGGAGGTTGACGGCGACACGGCCGTGCGGAGGCTCATCGAATTTGTTGTCCAACCATTGACTTAGTGTGTGGAGGTAGGCGTCCTCATTCCGTTCTATGAGGTCTTCAGACCAGACAAGGGCCTGGACCTTCATCGGAACATCCGCGGTATGGAAGAGGGCCAGCTGCTTCGTCTGCCCGTTCTTCAGCGTGGTGGGGCGATCCAGCGTGAAGAGCGGGTATTCGGAGATCCGCTCTTCCTTGAACACAGGCGGGCCAATGACTGTGGCTGACCCAACCACTTCTACGGTGGTGGCTGTCATATCTAGAGTCGGCATTTTGTCGCTGGGGTCCGGGTCATAGACCTTATTGGGTTCGCCAGCGACCAGTTGGAACGCGGCGTCAGGATAGTCAATGCCGCTGTTGTTGTTGACCGTGGCGAAGACATCCAGATCGAGATGTTTCGCATCCGTGGACAGCGTGGCGATATAGTCGGCGTGCCAGGAAAGGCCCTGGGTCGTGTAGAGCAGGTTCAGGCTCTGCGGTCCCGCGGTGGCCGTTTCGATTGTCTGAAGGAGCGTGGGAGACGAACGCAGATCGAGCGGCAGGCTTTGGTAGATAGGAGGTTGGCCGCTCGTGGCCTCGAACCCATCCGACATCCGTACCAGCAGGTCACTCGTAGGGGGGAGTAGCCAGGCATTCGGCTTTCGGAGCATTCGGTCCAGAGGCCTCGCCCTCAGATTCCAGATTCCATTTGGATAAGGGAAGGATACTTGTGAACCCCACTGGAGCTTCCCTGTCTTGGTATCTCGCAAGGCCAAGGGCAGGTCGAGGCTGGCCTTCTCGAGACTCTCCGGGCTGAGGAGGTTGAATTCGAAATTCCGTTCCAGCACCTTCACTCTGGGGCCTGTGTTCAGCAGGTACGCGCTCTTGGAGCGGATGCTCGCGGCGAGATCCGCGAAGGCCAATCTCGTCACGCCCGCGGGCAGGCTCACGCGGCGCGTGTCCCGCACGGCGGCGAGGTCGTTCTGATAGATGGTGATGCTGAGGCCCGTGCGGTCCGCTGCGGTGGTGCGCAGCTCGGGCGCCTGTGCGATGAGGGGAAGGCTGAGGGCCGTGAGCAGGAAGGTTCGCATGATGGGGTGCCCCAGTGTGCCACGCTGAATGGGTGTCCGAGCGCGCCCGCTTCCCCCTGGACCGGCTGCTGTCGCGGCTGGGGGTGGCGTCCCGGGCGGAGGCGGCGCGGATGGTGGGCGAGGGCCGTGTGCGGGTGCATGGGCGCGTGGTGCGGGACCCGCACCGGGGCTTCGGGCTCAAAGATCCGGTGGAGATCCAGGTTGATGGCGCCTGGCGGCGGGCCGAAGCGCCGGTGTCGCACCGCTATGCGGCCTGGCACAAGCCGCTGGGCATGGTGGTGAGCGCCCGGGATGAGCGGGGGCGCGCGGACTTGGCCTCGACCCTGCCGCCGGAACTGGAAGGTTGCTTCGCCGCAGGGCGGCTCGACATGGAGAGCGAAGGCCTCCTGCTGATCACGGACGATGGCACCTTCGCCGATGCCGCAGTAGCGCCGCGCGGGCACGCGAAGCGCTACCGTGTCGTCTTCGACCAAGAACTCAGCGAGGCCCAGATCGCCGCCATGGCCGCGGGCGGCGTCCTGGGACGCGGCATCGCTGTGGAACCCTGCGATGTCCAGCGCAGAGGCGCCCGCGAATGCGTCTTTATCCTTCACGAAGGCAAGAACCGCCAGATCCGCCGCCTGGCCGAACGAGAAGGACTGGCGGTTATGAGACTTGTGCGGGAGGCCATTGGGCCGGTCGAACTCGGCAGGCTCGCGCCCGGCGAGTGGCGCTGGCTGTCCGAAGCGGAGATTGCCGCGATTACCGGAAGGTGATCAGCGTCGCGCCCGCGCCGCCCTGGGCCTGAGGAGCGTCTTCGATGCCCGCGATCCCGGGATGCCCTTTCAGCGCGCCTCGCACGGCCATTTTCAGCTTGCCGGTGCCATGGCCGTGGACAATGCGCGCGAACCGCGCGCCACCGCCCACGCAGCGTTCCACGAAGCGGTAGATCTCGGAGTCCACCTCGTCGGAGGCGCGGCCGATGAGGTTCAGCTCGTCCTGGATGTCCTCGGCTTCCACCTTCACGCGCACACGGCCTCTGGGCTTCTCGATCTCTTTGGCGCCGATGAGCGTCAGTTCACCGAGGCGAGACTCCAGGCGCCTCCCGCTGGAAGTGAGCAGCACGACGCGATCGCCCTTGCGCTCCACGACGCGGCCCTCCACGCCTAGACCCTTATGGCGCGCGTGGTCGTCCACCTGCAGTTCGGCCGGTTTGGAGGAGGGTCGCAGCGTTTTCGAGAGCGGGCCCAGTTCCGCGGCTGCCACCTGTTGCAGCGTCTTCACGCGCTCGTTGGCCTCGCTGCCCATGCGGTCGGGATTGGCGGCTGGCACCTTGGCCTGATGCTTCAGATCCTTCACGAGGCGTTTGCCCTCATGGTCGAGGAAATCGAGGACGCGCTGGACGCGGTCCTGGGCGTCGCGGGCGAAGCGCTCCTGATCCTCGCGCAGCCGCGTCTCCCGCTGGTCGAGGATGTCCTTGTCGTGCGCGGCGCGGCGCAGCATGGTCTCCAGCCGCTCGGATTCCTCGATGAGCCGCAGGCGCTCAGCCTCCAGCTCTTGCAGGAACTCGCGCCAATCGCGCTCCCGCTCGCCCAGCACCATCTCCGCTTTATCGAGGACGGGCTTGTCGAGGCCCAGCCGCGCGGCGATGGCGAGGGCGCGGCTCTGGCCCGGCTGGCCCACGAGCAGGCGGTAGGTGGGCGCCAGCTTCTCTTCGTCGAATTGCACCGAGGCGTTCTGGAATTTCTGATGCCGCAGCGCCCAGCGGCTGATGTCGCCCAGGTGTGTGGAACAGAGCACCCAGCAGTCGCGCCGCGCGAGGGCATGCAGGATGGCGATGCCCAGGGCCGCGCCCTCTTTGGGATCCGTGCCCGTGCCCAACTCGTCCAGCAGCACGAGACCGCCGGGCGCGGCGCCCTTGAGGATCGCCTTCAGGTGGACGACATGGCTGCTGAAGGTGCTGAGCGATCCCACCAGCGTCTGATGGTCGCCGATGTCCGCGTGCAGGCTGGGCAGGGCGGGGAAGGCGCTGCCCATGGCGGCGGGCACGGCGAAGCCGCTGGCGGCCAGAGCCCAGAGCAGGCCCACGGTCTTGAGGACGACGGTCTTGCCGCCGGTGTTGGAGCCGCTGACGATGAGGCCGGGGCGCCCGGCTTCCATCACAAGGTTGAGGGGGACGATGGCGTGAGGCAGAGCCTCAAGGCCCAGGCCTTCACGGACGGCGGGGAGGAGGAGCGGGTGCTTCGCCTCCAGCAGGCAGAGCCGCTCGCTGTGATCCGGAAGCGCGCCGCCGCAGACGGACGCCCAGCGCAGGCAGGCCAGGGCCGCATCCGCCGCGCCTTGCAGCTCGCGCCAGCGGGAGAAGTCGCTCACGCGGTTCCGCAGCTCCGCCAGCAGCGTCCGCAGGAAGGCCTGCACGGCTTCGCGGTAAGCGGCATCGGCCTCCACGAAGGCGTTGTTGAAGGGCACGGCGTCCATGGGCTCCATGAAGACCGTGGCGCCGCTGCTGCTGCGGTCCAGCACCAGCCCGCCCACGAGACTGCGGCGGTCGGAACGCACGGGCAGGCAGTAGCGGCCGTTCCGCTCCACGATGGCCAGCTCGAAGAAGGCGTCCGGCGTAGTGCGGAGATTCTTCTGCAATTTCTGCTGCACGGCCTGGAAGGCGCCCGCGCGCTCGCGGTGCAGATCCGCGAGGCCGGGCACGCGCAGGGGATCGAGGTTGCCATCGGCGTCGAAGGCCTTGGCGAGTTTGTCTGCGAGGGGCGAAGGATCCGGCAGCAGCTCGGCCGTCACGCGAAGGCGGTCGATTCCGAGGTGGACGCCTTCCGGCGCGGGCCGGTCGGCAGGCCAGTCGAGTCCAGCTAGCGAAGCCCGCAACGTCGCGAAGGCGCGGAGTCCATCCCGCAGCTGCCGCCAGTGGGCGGGCTCCAGCCAGCCTGCGGGGTGGAGGACCTGGTCCAGCGCCTCGTCCATTGGCTGCACGGGGAAACGGCCCGGCTCCAGGCGCCACGCGGCATCCATCTCCAGCTGGTGGAGGCGCCGCAACCCCGCGCGGCTGTCCCAGGGATTCGCTTCCGACAGCAGGCCGCGGCCCACGGCCGTCCGCGCGTAGCTGGACACGAGGCCGAGGACGGTGCCGAATTCGAGGGATTCGAGTTCAGGGTTCATGGGAGGAGATGAAAAAGGCCCGCCGAGGCGGGCCTTATAATTCCTGATGCCTGGAATCAGACGCCGAGGATGCGGCGTTCCTGGGCGAGGCGCTTGAGGGCCTTCTTGCGGGCGGCGAGCATCTTGCGCTTGCGCTTGGCGGAGGGCTTTTCGAAGTGCTGGCGCTTCTTGAGCTCACCGAGGATGCCGGACTTCTCGCACT
>DASRXV010000068.1:0-25820 GCA_035687325.1 Holophagaceae bacterium | reverse complement strand
AGCGTCCTGCGCATCACCTGCCGGGGCGGTTTCTATGTGCGCAGCCTCGCTCGCGACTTGGGGCGGACGCTGGGTTGCGGCGCCCATCTCACCGCGCTGCACCGCACAGCGATCGGGCCCTGGCGCGATCCTGGCTTGGACAAGAACGAAGTCATCGCGGGCGAAGCGCTCATTCCCTGGGGCCGCGCGCGGCGCCTGGATGAGGACGAAGTCCGCCGCCTCGGCATGGGTCAGCCCATCGGCCTGGGCGCCTTCGAGCCGCCAGCCTGGCTGATGCCCGAAGGTTTTCCCGACCCCGCCGCGCCCATCCGAGCCCTGCACGAAGGCAAGCTCATGGCGCTGCTGAAGGAAGCCGATGGCGGTCTGCGGACCTTCGCGAACCTGCGGGGCGGGATCTAGGGGAGCCTCTCCAAAAGCGAGGAGAGTATGCTTCGAGCCGCTTCCCAGGAGGAGATATGCCGGACATTCTCCACAGAGTCGGCATCCGCAGCACGCCCGAGAAGGTCTTCGAGGCGCTGTCCACCGTCAAGGGGCTCGCCCATTGGTGGTCCACGGACACCTCGGGCGATCCGCGGCCCGGCGGCATCCTCCGCTTCCGTTTCGATGGCGGCGGCTTCGACATGAAGGTCACCGAATCGCGGCCCGACGAATCCGTGAAGTGGACCTGCGTGGATGGGCCCCCGGAGTGGATGGGCACTGAGCTGCGTTTCAAACTGAAACCGACGGAGGACCAGGTCTTCCTCCTCTTCACGCACGCGGGCTGGAAGGAGCCGGTGGAGTTCATGCACCACTGCAGCACGAAGTGGGCGGTGTTCCTCTTGGGTCTGCGCGATTGGCTGGAACGGGGCGAGGGCCGCCCCACGCCCTACGATGTGAAGATCCATGCCGGCGATTAGGTTGGCCTGATGAGCCTCAGGGCTCCGCTCCAATGCAGAGGCAGGAGGTTTCGGCTTTGATGTCGGAGCGGGCCATGGCCTCCCGCAGTTGAGACTCCATGGCCTGGGCCTCCTTCGCTTTGCCACCGGCCGTCAACGCACGGTGGAGGCCCATCAGCGACCAAACATTGGCGGGGTAGGCCCTGAGGTCTTCCCGGTAGACGGCCGCGGCCTCTTCCGTCTTTCCCGTCGCCAACAGCACGGCACCGAGGGGGTGACGGGCCGGGATGATGCTGTCCGGAGGCTCGTCGTACTTGAGCGCGTCCTCCAGCCGCATGGCCTGCTGGAGGCGGGCGATCGCTTCCTCCGGCTTCTGCTGCCGGAAGGCGATCTCGCCCGCGAGCGCCTCCTTCTCCACCTGCAGCACTGCCGCCGCCGTGTTGGTGCCCCAGGAGAATTCGGCGGGGACCTTGGTGAGCATGCCTTCAAAGGCGGCCTGTTCGGCCAGGGCCTCGTCTACCCTTCCCATGGCCGCGAAGGCCGCGGCCCGCATGGCGTGCCAGGTTGCGGTGGACACCGGCAGGCCCGCGTCCGGCGCAGGCTCCTTGAGGAGATCGGTCCAGAGCCCGAAGCGCTTCATGGCCTCCCAATGGACGGTCTGGAAGGCGTCGGCGAAGGCGGCGTTCTGCTTCACCCAGGCCAGCGGGAAGGCGGTGACAACGCCCTTCGTCTGCTCCAGCGCCACCTTCCGGCGCCCCTCCATCATGGCGGTGTAGGCGAGGAAGTGCGCGTTGTGGAGCATGTAGAGGCCGTAGAAGCCAATGACGGGCTTGCGGGCCTTGTAGCGCTCATCGGCGGCCATGGCGCGCTCGTTCACTTCGGCGGCCTCCTCCCACCGGCCCGTGCGGGCGTAGATGTGTCCGGGCATGTGGAGGAGGTGGCCCGCGTCCGGCACCAGGCGGCGCAGCTTGTCCGCGGCAGCCAGAGCCCGCTCCGGATGGGGCGAAGCCTCCAGGGCGTGGATGGTGAGGTGCAGCGCGCCCGGGTGGAGGGGATTGAGCCGGAGGGCCCGCTGCAGGGCCGCGAGGATCTCTTTCGTGCCGGGTTCCGGTTCGCCTGCGCGGGTCCACTGGTCCCAGGGCCGCACATCCATGAGCGACTCGGCGTAGAGCGTGGCCACATCAGCATCCTTGGGGAAGCGTTTCGCGACAGCGGCCATGGCCTTGGCGTAGTCCTCATCCAGGAACTTGCGGTCGCTGGGCTGAGGATCCTCGTAGCGCGCGGCCAGGGCTTCGATGAGCGCCTTCTCCACGGGCCGCGCGTGGGCGAGGCGCTGCTTCGCTTCGCCGAGCGCCTCCCAGGCGGCTTTGGCGTGGGCCGCGTCCACCGTGGGGTTGTTGATGTGCGGACCGTTCACGAGGGCGATGCCCCACCAGGCCATGGCGAGGTCTGGATCCCGCCTCGCCGCCTCCTGGAAGGCGCGCATGGCTTCGTCGTGGTTGAAGGCGAAGGCCCAAGTGAGGCCCTGGTTGAAGGCCTTCTGCGCCGCGGCGTTCCTCGTGGAGACGGCGCGGTGATGGGCTCCCAGATTGAAAGGTTTCCACTCAGGAGCCGCGGGCGCTTGCGCGGCCAGCGCGCTGCCGGCGAGGACGACGCCGGCGCAGACCGCCAGGAAAGGACGGAGGATGCGCATGGGGCCTCCCTTGGGTGGATATCCCGGCGAGTCTACCCGCGGATCCGGCGGAAGGCTCCGGAGATCTAGCGATCGCCCCAGTGCAGTTTCTGCTGGAGCAGTCCGTAATGGTTGTGGTTGGGGCGCTGGAGCAGGGTGACGGCGCCTTTGGCGCGGCGGAGGAGGATGGCGTCGCCGGGCTGCACGGCATGGCCCACCTGGCCATCCAGCGTGAGGTAGGCGTCTTCGGCCTCACCCACCGTCACGGCGATCTCGCGGTCCGCGGGCACGACGCTGGCGCGCAGCGTGAGCGTGTGGGGGCAGATGGGCGTGATGACGAGCGCCTCCAGGGCGGGGTGGAGGATGGGGCCGCCCGCCGAGAGCGAATAGGCCGTGGAACCCGTGGGCGTCGCCACGATAAGGCCGTCGGCCTTCAGTAGCCCCGCGTCCTCCGCGCCGATGCGCAGGCGCAAGTCCATGATGCGGGCCAGGGCGCCCTTGGCCAGCACCGCGTCATTGAGGACCGACTGCGAAAGCAGTGTCTTCGCGCCGCGGCGCAGTTCCGCGTGGAGGAGCAGGCGCTTTTCCGCCACCAGCTTTCCGGCCAGGAAGGCCTCGACGGCCGCTTTCGCCCCTGACGCCGGATGGGCCGTGAGGAATCCCAGGGAGCCGAGGTTGATGCCCAGCAGAGGCGCGCCCTGGAGCCCCACGAGTCGCGCTGCTGCCAGCAGGGTGCCGTCGCCGCCTAAGACGAGGCCCAGGTCCGGCTTCGTGCCCTCGATGGATCCGGTTTCAAGCCGGGTTTTCGACAAGCCGGCCTCACTCCAGGCAAGGGCCAGATCCGCATCGCCGCGCACGGTCCAGCCGCGGTCGAGGAAGGGCGGGATGGCCTCTGCCAGGGTCCGCGCCAGCAGCGGGGACTTGGCCTTGGCAACCACGGCGAGACTGGGCATGGGCAGAGTCTACATGCAGCCGGTATCCTTGCCCCATGGCTTCCCCGCGGCTCTTTTCCCGTCCCTGGTTCAAGTGGGGCCTGATCGGGCTCGGCACCCTCGCCATCGCGGGGGCGGCCACCCTCGGCATCTCGTGGTGGACGCTTTCCCGGGACACGGACAGCTTCCTCACGCTTTTCGCGCTGCGCGTGCCCAAGACCATCACGAAGGTCCTGGACAAGGACGGCAATGTCATCGGCATCTTCGCCGAAGAGCACCGGGTGGTGATGCCCTACGGCGACATCCCCAAGGCCTTCACCAACGGGCTCGTGGCGACGGAAGATGCTGACTTCTGGAGCCATTCCGGCGTGTCGGCCCGGGGCTTCATGCGCGCGGGCTTCAACGCGATGACGACCTTCGGACGGCGCATGGAGGGCGCGTCCACGCTGGAGATGCAGCTGGTGCGCACCGTGACGGCCAAACGCAAGGTGGAGATGAAGCGCAAGCTGAAGGAGATCATCCTCGCTCGCGCCCTGGACAAGCACTACACGAAGCAGGAGATCCTGGAGAAGTATGCCAACGAGGTCTACTTCGGCGGCGGACGCTACGGGCTGGAGGCGGCCTCGGAGTACTACTTCGGCAAGAGCGCGCCTCAGCTCACGGTGGACGAGTGCGCCATGATCGTGGGCCTCGTCAAGAATCCCAACGGCTACAACCCCTACAACGGGCCCCGGGCCCGGGCCCTGGCCCAGGACCGCCGCGACCATGTGCTGCGGCGCATGGCGGCGGAGGGCTACATCAAGGATGCCGATGCCGACGCGCTCATCAAGAAGCCGCTGAAGCTCGCGAAGGAGAGCGGCCGGGAAAACCCGATCGCGGCCTATGCCGTGGAGGAGGTCCGCAAATACCTCTACGACAAGTACGGCAGCGAGGCCGTGCTGAACGGCGGCCTGGAAGTCTGGACGACGCTGGACGCCAACTGGCAGGCCTCCGCCGAGGACGCCGTCCGCAAAGGCATCCGCGCTGTGGAGCGCCGCCGCGGCTTCCGCAAGGAGGCCCTGATGTTCGTGTCGGACGCGGACAAGGCGAAGGTCGCGGGCTGGAACCAGTACTTCGAAAGCGGCGACACCGTGCGCGGCATCGTCATGGGTTGGGGCGAGGGCAAGCAGGCGGGGGCCACCGTGCGCATCGGCAGCGCGAAGATCGCCGTGCCCGTGGCCGCCTTCTCCTGGGCGGGCAGGGATCCCAAGGCCCTCATGCCCCGGGGCAGCGTGCCGCTCTTCGATGTGGTGGAAGCGACCGATGGCACGCCCACCAAGCTGGCCCTGGACCAGGAGCCGCAGGTGCAGGGCGCGCTACTCGCCACGGACCCCAAGACCGGCGAGATCCGCGCTCTGGTGGGTGGCTACGACTTCGAGCGGTCCAAGTTCGACCGCGCCCTCCAGGCCCAGCGCCAGGTGGGCTCCACGATGAAAGCCTTCGTCTATGGCGCGGCCTTCGAGAAGGGCGGCATGACGCCCGGCACCATCGTCCAGGATGTGCCCACGCGTTTCCTGGACTCCGCCAGTTTCGCCCTCACCACCTTCGCGGACGGCCGCACGGACGCCACGCCCATCCGGCCCGGCGCGAAACCCTACGAGCCCAAGGACTACGAGCACGATTTCTGGGGCCCCATCACCATCTGGGAGGCCCTGCGCGATTCCCGCAATGTGCCCGCCGTGCGCACGCTGGAGCAGGTGGGCGTGGGCAATGTCATGGACTACGCGCACCGCTGCGGCATCCAGAGTTCCATCCCGCCCTACCCGAGCCTCGCGCTGGGCACGGCGGATCTCACGCTCTCGGAAATGACCCGCGCCTACGGCACCATCGCCAACGGCGGTCTGCAATCGCCGGAGCCCTTCCTCATCAAGAAGGTGGTGGACCGCCAGGGCCGCACCCTGGAGGAACACGAGGGCCGTGCCACGGATCAGGTGCTAGACCCGCAAAACACCTATCAGCTCATCCAGTGCCTGCAAGGCGTCGCCCAGCGCGGCACCGGCGTCGCCAGCAATGCGGTGGGCTACCCCGTGGCCGGCAAGACGGGCACGACGGAAGAGCACTCGGACGCCTGGTTCATGGGCTTCTCCACGCGCGTCGTGTGCGGCGTGTGGGTGGGTCTCGACGAGCGCAAGACCATCTACCGCGGCGCGGATGGCGCGAAGGTGGCGTTGCCCATCTGGGTGGATTTTATGAAGGCCGCGCTGCCGGACACGCCGAAGGAGGACTTCAAGGCGCCGGACGGCATGGACTGGGTGGGCATGGACCGCTACACGGGCCTGCTGGCCAGCGGCGCCACGGCTCCCGAGAACCTGCTGCACCTGGCCTTCAAGCCCGGCACCGCGCCCTCGGTCCCCAGCGATGCGGACGCCATCAAGAAGATCCAGGACGCCCGCGCCATGGCTCCGACACAACCCGTGGAGAACATCCTCTGGGGCCGCCCCCCCGGCGTCCCTCCCATGCCCGAACAGCCCGCCGACGCGGGAATGAGCGGGGATGATCCGAATAAATAGGCTTCGGGCTTCGCGGCTTGTCCCTACCCACTCAAACGCATCGTCAGCTTGCGACTTGATTGAGTTCAAGCCGTAGGCTGACGAAATGCAAGGCATGGGTCGGCGCCAGCCGCGCAGCCCGGAGCCTGAAGCCCGCTACGCGTCCCGTTTCTTCGTGAACGGTGTTCCCGTCCGCTTGTCCTTGGCCTTGTAGCTGCTCTCGCCCTTGCGGGGGCCGTGGGCGCGGTCTTCGAAGCGCTTGGGGCCCTTGTCGGTGCGGGAGTCCTGCTCCTTCGGCCTCCAGGGCTTCTTGTACTCGCGGGGCTTCTCGTCGCGGTCCTGCGCCTTGGCGTAGGCGGGCTTGGAGAAGGGGGGCTTGGAGCCGTAAGACTCGCGCTTGGGGCCCACGGGCTTCGGTGGATCGTTGGGCAGGTCATAGCCGGTGGAGCGGCCGGCCCGGGCCAGGCCCAGGAGGCCCGCCACGAGTTTCACGGCGTCGCCGGAGGCCATGAGTTTCTTGGCCTCTTCCAGCAGCGCGGGGCTGATGGCGTTCTTCGCGCGATCCAGCGCGCGCGCGTCCTGGCCCGCGGCGATATCGGCCGGGGTGGGCACATGGCGCCAGTCCAGCTGCAGGCCGCCGCGGCGGCTCCAGGCGATGAGGATGCGGCTTTCCTTCCACCCCACCAGGGCCATGCTCGTGCCCTTGGCGCCGGCGCGGCCCGTGCGGCCGCTGCGGTGGATGTAGCCTTCCATCTGCGTGGGGATGCCCATGTGGACGACGAGGGGCAGGCCTTCGACATCAATGCCGCGCGCCGCCACATCCGTGGCCACGAGGTAGCGCAGGCGGCCTTCCTTGAACATGGAGAGCGTGCGCGTGCGGCTGGACTGCACGAGATCGCCGTGCAGGTAGGCGGCGGGCAGACCGGCGGCGGTGAGGGCTTCAGCCACTTCCTCGGCCTGGGCCTTCATCTTGGTGAAGATGAGCGCGGCGCTGGGCTCTTCCATGAGGAGGAGGTTCACGAGCGCCTTCACATGCAGGTGCTCGGACACCATCACGGGCGTGTGGGCGATATCCGCGTGGCCCGCGTTGCCGCCGGCGGTGGACAGCTCGATGCGCTCGGGGTTCTTGAGGAAACGCTGCGTCAGCCGCGCGATGGGCGCGGGGAGGGTGGCGCTGAAGAGGAAGGTCTGGGCCTTGCCGGGCACCTTCTTGAGGATGGTCTCCACATCCTCCAGGAAGCCCATGTTGAGCATCTCGTCGCACTCGTCGAGCACGATCATGGACACCTTGGAGAGGTCCAGCGTGCCGCGCTCCAGGTGGTCCATGACGCGGCCCGGCGTGCCCACCACGACGGGGGAACCGTAGGACAGGGACTTCAGCTGGGGCGCGTAGCTAGAGCCGCCCACGAGCGAGGCCATGTGCAGCTTGGGCATGACGGCGTGCAGCTCCGTGCCCACCTGCTGCGCGAGTTCGCGCGTGGGAGCGAGGATGAGGGCCTGCGGGTGGCGGTCTTCGGTGAGGCGGTGGAGCAGGGGCAGGCCGAAGGCCAGCGTCTTGCCAGAGCCCGTGCGGCTCTGCACAAGCAAGTCGCAGCCTTCGAGGCCGGGGCCGAAGCAGGCGGCTTGCACGGCGGTGGGTGTGGTGAAGCCGCGCTTCTCGAGGGCCGCAAGGAAGGGCTCGCGGCAGCCGAGGGCCGCGAAGGTGGTCGTCATGGAATCTCCCGTAGGCGTTCCCGGCATGGGTGGCGCACAGCGCCTGCGGGGATGGCCCAAACGATTAGTCTCTCATCGAAATGCCTTCGCGGCGAGCGGAGATTTGTCACACTAGGCTTCCGATGGACGAGATCTCCCTCACCACTACGCTGCCCTTCTCCACGGACGCCGCGCTCCGCAGGAGCTTCATGCTCATCGACGCTTCCGTGCGGGGGAACATCCGCTTCGGCAAGCTGCTGGAAGTCCTGGACAAGCTGGCGGAGGAGCAGGCCTTGGCTTATGTGCGCCGCCACCATCCTTCGGCGCGCGTCGTCACGGCGGCCGTGGATCGCATCCAGGTGCTGGCCCCCGCCGACATCGACCGCGACCTCGTCTTCCGGGCCCGCATCAATTTCGTGGGCCGCACGAGTCTGGAGGTGGGCATCCGCGTGGAGCACCCGGCTGACGCTGCGCGGCCCGAAGCGCACATCGCCTCCTGCTACTTCACGATGGTGGCCCGGGACGAGGCCGAGGCCGCCAGCCTCGACATCCCCGGCTTCACGCCGAAGGACGGCCTGTCGGAAACGCGCTGGGCAAAAGCCATCGAGCGCCGCGAGGACCGCAAGCGTGATCTCCAGGCCGCCGCCGAGCCGCCCACGCGGGAGGAATTCGACCTGCTCCAGCGGCTCCATGCCGCGCAGGAGGCGCCGGGCTTCGACGGGCTCCGGGCGGGGGAGCTGTCCACCAGCGGGTGGGAGCGCATGTATCCCGAGCAGGAGAATGTGCCCAAGAAGATCTTCGGCGGCTACCTCATCCGCAAGGCCTACGAGCAGAGCTCCATCTGCGCCGAGCTGGTGGCGCCGCAGCGGCCCATCATCGTGAGTGTGAACCGCATCAACTTCGCTCAGCCCGTGCGCATGGGCGACAAGCTGCACTTCGAGACCCGCGTGGTCCACAGCGAGGGCAACAGCCTCTGCGTGGAGGCGGACATCCTGCGCGTGGGCCAGGACCATGGCCGCGCGGCCCTTTCCAACACCTGCGTCTTCACCTTCGTGAATGTGGACGACCAGCTACGGCCCCGGCCCGTGCCCCAGATCCACCCCGCCACCTACCGCGAAGACGCCGCCTTCCTCGCCGCCCATCGCCGAAGGGCCGCGTACCTGGCATGGAAGACGGAGGGCAAGCCGTGACCACGCTCCTGCTCATCCGCCACGGCATCGCCGAGGATTTCCGCCCCGGCGCTCCGGATTCCGAACGGGCGCTGACGGAAGAAGGCTGGGCCAAGACCCGCGCCGCCATGAAGGGGCTCGTGGCCAAGGGCTTCACGCCCGCCCGTGGCATCAGCAGCCCCTACCGTCGCGCCTTAGAGACCATGGCCTGCCTCAAAGAAGCGGCGGGCAACAGCTTCCCCGTGGGGTATTCCGAGCTATTCACACCTGAAGGAGACCCGGCCGACACCGAGGCCTGGCTGCGCACAATGATGCGAGGCGCGAAGGAGGATGAAGTCATCGCCTTCACCAGCCATCAACCTCTCGTGGGCGATCTCGTGGCGCGCCTCACGGGCCGCTACCTCGACATCAAGAAGGCGAGCTGCACCGTCGTGGAATGGAATGGCAGCGGCTGGGTGTTCCGGAAGCATTTCGCGCCGTCGGAACTGCGAGGCGAGGCATGAAGCCTCAGCCAACTTTCGTCACGTTGCCCTCCGGCCTCAAGCTTCACTACCGCGTGCAGGGGCCTCCCGATGCACCGTGGTTGGTGCTGCTCAACGGGTTGCTCTCGGACACGACCATGTGGGCGGGTGTGTTGCCGGGGCTGTCCTCGCGCTTCCGCGTGCTCACCTTTGACTCGCGCGGTCAGGGGCGCTCCGATGCTCCCTTGGAAGGTCCCTATCCCACGGCCCAGCTGGCGCAGGATGCCTGGGAGCTGTTCCAGTCTCTGGGAATCCTGCGACCCAGGCTGGTGGGTCTTTCCAACGGCTCGGCCATGAGTCTGGAGTTGCTGTCCGCGCACCCGGGCACCTTCGCGGGAGCGGTGCTCACCAGCTCCGTGCCCCGCATCGACTTCGCCATGGGGCTCAAGGCCCAGCATTGGGCGCAGTGCCTGGAGGTTGGTGGGCCGCTCCTGCAGTTCGACGCGGTGGCGCCCTTCCTCTGGGGCGACCGTTTCCTGGAGGCCCGCCACGGTGTCCTACGGGCCTACCACCAGGTGGTGACGGGGCAGGGCCCGACCCATGGTCCGCTGCACCAGATAAGGGGCATCCTCGGTTGGGATATCCGAGAGCGATTGGGGAGGATCACAGATCCCATCCTGCTTCTAAGTGGTGCGGAGGATCTTCTAACTCCATCTTGGAAGTGCATGGAAACAAGCCAATTGGTAGCCCATTCTCGCTTCGAGGTCGTGCCGGGCGTTGGGCACTCCTTCCCGGTGGAGGATCCCAAGCGGTTTGTCACAAGGGTGTTGAACTTTGCAGTTGGGGGCCGATGAGTCTTGGATGAGGCCGCTTCCGGACCTATCCTTGGTCTTTCCGGCATCACAATCTTTGAAGCCCATCCCAACTCGGGGTTTGCCATGGCCACGAAGTCCGAGGCGGTCGCGACCGCACACAACCTTCAGGAACTGAAGGAAATGTCCGTTGGCCGCTTGGCGGAGCTGGCCAAGGTGCTCCATGTGGAGAACCCGCTCTCCATGCGCAAGCAGGAGCTGGTCTTCCATATCCTGGAGAAGCAGGCTGAGCAGGAAGGCCACTTCTTCGCCGAAGGCGTCCTGGAGGTCCTGCCGGAGGGCTTCGGCTTCCTCCGCAGCCCCGACCACAACTACCTGGCGGGGCCCGAGGACATCTACATCAGCCCTTCGCAGATCCGCCGCTTCAGTCTCCACACCGGCGACACGCTCTCTGGGATGATCCGGCCCCCCAAGGAGAACGAGAAGTTCTTCGCCATGCTACGGGTGGACGCCGTGAACTTCGACGCCCCGGAGTCCACCAAGGATCGGGTCCATTTCGATAATCTCGTTCCGCTATATCCAAAATCAATGCTGAAGATGGAGCGAGATCCTCAAGAGGTTTCCACGCGGGTCATGGATCTCATGACGCCCCTGGGTAAGGGCCAGCGCGCGCTCATCGTGGCGCCGCCCCGCACCGGCAAGACGGTCCTCCTCCAGAACATCGCCAACTCCATCACCACCAACCACCCGGAGGTGAACCTCATCGTCCTGCTCATTGATGAACGGCCGGAGGAAGTGACGGACATGGAGCGGAATGTGAAGGGCGAGGTGATCTCCTCCACCTTCGATGAGCCCGCCACCCGCCATGTCCAGGTGGCCGAGATGGTCATCGAGAAGGCCAAGCGCCTCGTGGAGCATGGCAAGGATGTGGTCATCCTCCTGGATTCCATCACGCGCCTCGCCCGGGCCTACAACACGGTCGTTCCCCCCAGCGGCAAGGTGCTCTCCGGCGGTGTGGACTCCAACGCGCTCCAGCGCCCCAAGCGGTTCTTCGGCGCGGCCCGCAGCATCGAGGAAGGCGGCTCCCTCACCATCATCGCCACGGCCCTCATCGAGACGGGCTCGCGCATGGACGATGTGATCTTCGAGGAGTTCAAGGGCACCGGCAACAGCGAGATCGTGCTGGACCGCAAACTCAGCGACAAGCGCGTCTTCCCCGCCATGGACATCCAGAAGAGCGGCACCCGCAAGGAGGACCTGCTCATGGAGGCCGCCCGGCTCGCCAAGGTCTGGGTGCTCCGCAAGATCCTCAGCGGCAGCGGCCCCGTGGAATCCATGGAGCTGCTGGTGGACCGCCTGGGCAAGACCAAGACCAACGACGAGTTCCTGGCTGCGCTGCAGGAACCGGCTGGCAGGCGATAGAAGGGCGGAGCGGGCATGGAAGAGCTCGGCCTCAAGGATCTCCTCCGGCAGACGCGCCTGGAAATCGAAGCCGCGGCCCGGGAGCGGGAGGCCGCCGGTGAAGAAGGCCTCTTCCAGGTGGACTCCGTCACCATCGAAGCCAATTTCATCGTCCGCAAGAACGCGGGGATCGATGGGAGCTTCAGACTCCTGGCAGTCACCCTAGATGGAAGCGGGAAGTACGAGAAGGAGCAGGTGCAGAAGGTCACGGTCGTCCTCTCGCCCGTCCAGGCCGGGAAGCCCGCCGCCTCCGTTCAACCCTTCTTCATCGATGTGAACGACCCCGGTTCGTGGTCGGCCCCGAAGCCTTCCGGCAAAACGGGGCGCCCTGTCCCTTTCGATCTGCTGATGCAGAACCCTTACCAGCTTCCCTCCGGGACGCGTCTTTGGGTCACGCCCAAACTCCCGATTCCGGGAGGATCGGTGGACCTGGGCCAGGTTCCTGGGCTGGACGGGGATCCGGAGGACTGAATATCCGCGCCGTGCGCAGCTGCGGCTCATCGGCGGGCCAGGCCGCCCGTAGAATGGGTTCATGAACCGCGACGACCGGGAATCTGCCGTCCCCCGTTTCCGACGGCGCTGAAGGATTCCGATGGCCTCTCCTTTGACTCACGCAATGACCGGCCTGGCCATCGGCACGGTCTTCTGGAGGCGTGGCGACCGGGCGCGCTTCTGGATCGCGGGCGCGGCCTGCGCGGCCCTGCCGGACCTGGACGCGTTCGGTGTCATCTTCGGCATCCCCTACAACGCCTCACCCTTCGGCCACCGGGGGATCACCCACTCGCTCTTCTTCGCCGCGCTGCTGGCGGTGCTCGTGGCCTGGCGGGCCTTTGACGCGGACACGCGGAGGCGCATGGGGTTCTACCTTTTCCTCGCCACCGCTTCCCACGGCCTGCTGGATTCCATGACCAGCGACGGGCTGGGCGTGGGCTTTTTCATGCCCTTCTACGACGCGCGGTACTTCCTCCCCTGGCGGCCCATCACCATCACGCCGCTGCATGTGCCGCACATCCCCGGCGCCCGGGAGTTCATGGTCCGGAGCAGTGAGCTCCTGCGGATCTGGATTCCTCTGGGAATCTTCACAACGGCGGTCGCGTTCATCCGTCGCGGCCTCCTGAGGGGCCGTGAGAAACCGGCCTGATTTTCTGGATGGCGTGGGTCTCAACCTTCAGGATCCGCCCCGGTCCATTCGTGCATGGAGAACCCCATCATGCGCAAACCTTTCACCTTCTTAACCGCCGCATCTCTACTCCTGGCTGGAGCTGCCGGCTGCTCCGCGCCGCGTCCGCTGCCGCCCGCGCCCATCCAGTCCGGCGCCGCCGAGGGCATGGAGATGTAGTCCCAGAACCATCCCGATGCCAGCCGCGAGCTGGGCGAGTGGGTGAAGCGCCATCCGGAGGCCGCGCATCTCTTCTTCGACTGGGACGGCGCCCACCACGACCAGGCCAAGCATTTCGTCACCTGGACCATCAAGCATCCCAACCAGAACATCGACGACTTCGCCCTGGAGCACGGCGACCGTTGGGACTACATGGACCGCATCATGCAGGACCACCGTCCCGCGGCGGGCGAGTTCATGAACTGGTGCCGCCAGCACCACGAGGCCGCCGAATCGCTCATGAACCATCCCGGCGGGCTGGAGTGGGCGGGCCACCACCTCTACCAGGACGCCTGGATGATGAAGCACAGCTGATCAAGCGTCAGCGGATCCGAAGGCGGGGCTCCGGCCCCGCCTTTTCATTGGGCGGATCCCTGCCAGGTCCGCCGGAAGGGGTGGGCTTCGGTGTTGAAGACGACGCCCTTCGGGAAGTCCAGGGCGCTGGGCGGCGCGAAGAGCAGGTAGAGGTACTTCAGGGTCTCGGCGAAGAAGAAGCTCTCCATGTCGTCCATCTGCGCGCCGGTGGTGACATCCTTCAGCGCGGCGTAGGCCTCCGCCGTGCGGCAGCGGCGCTTCAGGGATTCGAAGTAGGTCCGGCCCATCTCCAGGTAGCGGGGATCGCCCGCGAGCGTGCGGAGGTAGTAGGCGGATTCGATGGCCTCCGGCCGCAGCATGTAGTGCGTGTCCAGGGCCTTCATGGACAGGTAGTCGATCTCCTCGGGCTCGATGCCGAAGGTGGTCCACATCTTGAAAGTGGAGGCCTGGAGCCGCGCCGCGCGGTCCAGGTCGCCGGAAAGGGCCAGCGTGGCGGGGAAGAAGGCGTCCAGAGAGCCGAACTCCGTGGCCGTGCGTTTTCCCGTGTCCATGTCCACGGTGGCGTACCAGAGGCCCGTGGGCGCTTCGTCCGCCACATGGGCGTTGAGCGCCGCGAGGCTCTCCTTCCACATGCGGGCGCAGTCGGCGTCGTCGAAGAGGATCGAGGCCTTGAGCAGGTACTCGTAGTAGGAATCGATGCCCCCGCTGATGTGGCTGCCGCGGTCCGTCCAGGCCCCTGTCTCCACATTGATCGCGCTGCCCACGAGACCCAGTTGGGAGCGCCGCTCGAAGAGAGCCGTGGAGGCCGCCTTGGCCTTGGCGTAGTAGACCGGGTTCTTCGTGAGGCGGCTGAGGACGCCGAACTCCAGCAGGTAGGTGCCGACCTCCGCGGGGTTGCTCGCGGCGCCGTCGGCCTTGTGCGTCTTCAGATTCACGAACTGGTAGGGCATGCCCGTGGGCGTGTCGAAAGCGGGCAGGAGTCGGTCGCCCAGATTCTTGGCCAGGGCCAGGAGCCGGGCGTCCCCCGTGAGCTGGTAGCCGCTCAGCAAGCCGCCGAGCAGGCGGATGTTGATCTCGAACCCCTTCACCCGGAGGTCCTGGTCGAAGTCCAGCTTCGTGTCGATGAGTTTCCGGGCCTCGGCCGCTTCGTCCTTCAGTCCCAGAAGGATCAGCGTGTCCAGGGCGTCCACTGGTGTCATGAGCAGGGTGTGCCCGTACCAGTCCCGGGGCTGGAGACTCAGGGGCCGCAGCTCGTCGTGCCCCCAGGCGTGCTTCCTGTAACCCTGCCAGGCGTGCAGGGCCTCCGCGCGCACCTGCGCGGCCATCTGCGCCCGGTCCAGCGGCGGCGCGGGCGCGGTCTGGCCCATCAGGCCGGCGGAGAGGAGCAGGGCGGCGGCTGGACGCATGGGGGCCTCGGGAAAGGAAAGCGTGCTGGGAGCGGGGTGATCCCTTAATCTTATAGATTGTCTTGGACGCCTCTGTCGTGAGCTTCCCCCACCAGCCCTTCCGCATCGGTCCCATCGAGGTGCCCAACAGCCTCGTCATGGCCCCGCTGCATGAGATCACGGACCAGCCCTTCCGGAAGTTCATCCGGGAGATCGGCGGCCCGGGGCTCGTCGTGTCGGAGATGATCAGCAGCGAAGGCCTCATCCGCCACGCCCGCAAGGCCGAGAAGATGATGGCCAGCAGCGGCGAGCACCCCTACGCCATGCAGCTCTCCGGTGGCAATCCGGACTCGCTCGCCGAAGGCGCGCAGCTCTGCGAGGCCGCCGGCGCGGATCTGGTGGACCTCAACATGGGCTGCCCCGCCAGCAATGTCACCAAGGGCGGCGCGGGCTCGGCCCTGCTCAAGGATGTGCGCCTCGCGGAGGCCTGCGTCAGCGCCATGGTGAAGGCCGTGAAGGTGCCCGTCACCGTGAAGATGCGCGCGGGCTGGGACGAGTCCCAGAAGGAGCGCGGCGAGTTCCTGGACTTCCTCCGCATGTTCGAGGCCGTGGGCGTGCAGAGCCTCGCCATCCACCCCCGCACCCGCGCCCAGCACTACGAGGGCAGCGCGGACTGGAGCATCATCGCCCGCGCGGCGGATGCGGACACCGCCTACCCCATCATCGGCAACGGCGATGTGAACACGCCCGAGGACGCCTTCCGCATGGCGAAGGAGACCGGCTGCGACGCCGTCATGATCGGCCGCGGCGCCCTCACGAACCCCTTCATCTTCCGCCAGATCCTCGACCCCGCCATGGAAGTGGATGTGGAGATGCGCATCGACGCCACCGTCCGCTACTTCCGCATCCTTGTGGAGCTCTTGGACGAGCGCGAAGCCCTCCATAAGATCAAGAAGATCGGCTCCTGGTTCACCAAGGGCGTGCCGAATGGTGTGGCGTTCCGGCAGAAGCTCCAGCAGATGAACGAGCCTGAAGTGCTGCTCGCGGAGCTGGAGGCCCTGAAGCATGGAGCGGCTGCGTAAGCACAGAGCTGATTGCGGAGAGGTTATAAAGCCTTGCCTGCGGCGCATTGAAGAGCGTACCCCTTCCGGGTGTCGTCGAGCTTAGGGTGGCGCTCTATCCAGGCTGAGATAAGGTGAGAACCTTGGGGATGCGCAAGGTGGTTAAGGCCATGAAGAGCCGAATCTTGGGCCAATTCAAAATCCATATCCAATTGCCGCGAAAGCGATTGAAGGAAAGCTTCTTGGAGGTTTCGAAGTTCTGAATTGTTCAGATCGAGCATTCCGCTCTTGAATCCGTATAGAAGACTGTCCCACAGGCCAAAGAGGGCCATTTCCGCATCAGGATCTTTCCAATGGGCGAGCTGTGGGTACAGTTCTGGGATGCTTGCGGCGAAGGCAGTTTTGACTTCAAAGAGTACCGGTTGCTCGAACAGCGCTTCCCCAACCTGGGTGAGGTGATTAAAGATTTGAAAGCTCCCATTGAGAAAGGCTTTACCGGAGTAAGGCTTCATCCATGTTCCCGCTGACCGACAGAAGGCGGCCGAGTGGCTGAGCAAGAGTTCAGGATCGTGATCCTCGCCGGGGACGAGTGTGGTTCTGAAGGCCTCCTGCCACACAGTCCAGTCCGGCTCGCCTTCCACAGGCGCCTCGTAGGTCGGAGGGCCGAAGACGGAGCGGACGAAGGCTTTCAGATCCCAAGCGAAGAAATCAGGAGGCGAGTCAGCCTTCACAGTGAATCCATCTCAAACAAGCTCGGGGTTGCCCCCCCGCTGGGATCCGCGGGGAAGGGGTAGGCGCTGGCATCAGCCCAGGGGCGGTCGGGATCGAAGGGGCCGGGGGGTGGTAGATGGGGCGGCAACCAGCGCAGGGCGGGGGCGGGGTGCAACTTCTTGAGCAGGGCGGCGGCACCGGCTTCGGGCGGGATGGAGGGCACGCGCAATAAGGCAGCGGGCGGATGGTCGAGGATGGCAGCCAGGGCCTCGGGCACGCTGGCGCGGGCTACGAGCGGGGACGCCTCGCGAGGATCGGCGCCGAAGCCGGGCGAGAAGGTGGAGGGCGCGGGGGGCATGGACAGGCTGTTCCGCCAGGGCAGGCCTTCGCGCATAGCCTGCTGGCCCAGGTCCGCGCCCGCCACCAAGTCGCCGCTGGCGCCCACGCGCACGGGCGTGCGCAGCGCGGCGGAGAGGCGCGTGGCGAGCGCTTTCACCTGGAGCGCGGCCTTGGCGGGTTCGCCATGGGACCTTATGAACTCAGCGCCCCCCAGCAGGCCCAGGCGCCAGGCCGCCGTGCGACGGGCAAAGGGCAGGGGCGCGTCGATGTCATGCGCCATGCGCAGCGCCATGGCCATTTCGAGGCGCGTGTGGATGGCCGTCACCGCCGGCAGCAGCGCGCCGTCCACATCGAGGTTCGCCAGCGCGCTCAAGGGGACGAGGATCTCGCCCCAGATCCAGCCCGGCGCCAGTTCCTCCGCGGCGGCGGCGGAGCCGAGATCGGGGAAGCGCCAATGGCCTTCCGTGTCTGGCACCCATCCGATCCAGCCCTGGCGCCAGGCCTCGCCCGCGGGGCCGCTGGGCGCGTCGTGGGTGTGGAGCCAGCCCCGGAAGGCGCCGCCGGGCAGGTCCGCGGGCAGCGCGCGCGCATGCAACGCGAGTCCGGGCACGCCCGTGAGGGCCTCCCACCAGCCCGCGCGGGCCTCGGGATGCAGGGCTTCCATCCAGGCGGGCGGATGGTCCCAGGCCAGGGCGAAGCCGCCGGGCAGATCGCCCGCGAGGCGCTGGAGCCGGTGCAGGGCGCGGCCTGGCGCGGCGTGGATGGAGGCAAGGCCCTCATCGAGGAAGCGCGATCCGCACCATCCGGCGTAGGGGCTGTCCGGCGCCGTGCGGATGAGGAAGCCGCGACCCTCGTGCTGGCGCGTTCTCACGGAGCCCCTGGCGCGAAGAGCGGGTGTCCCGCGCCGCCGGGCGCGAAGGCATGGCCCCAGGCGGCGCGGAGCATGTCCGCGGCTTCGATGGCGGCGTCGTGGTCGTTGCGGCTCAGCAGGCGCAGACCCAGCCACAGCGAGGCCAGCGTGCAGCCCGTGCCGCGGCGCTGGCCCGGCAGGCGCGGCGCCGCGGGCAGGGCCTCGATGCGCGTGGGCGTGATCCAGAGATCCTGCACGGTATCGCCCATGGCGTGGCCGCCCTTGAGCCACACGGCGGCGGCGCCCAGCTCAAGCAGCGGCCGGGAGAGCGATTCGGGCGAGGCCGTCTGGATCTGCTCGGGCGGCAGACCCGCGATGGCCGCGGCTTCGCCGCGGTTGGGACTCACGACCCAGGCACCGCCGCCGAGGAGGATGCGGGCCAGTTCGCGCAGTTCGCCGCCATCGTGCAGTCCCACGCCCGCGCTGGGCGCGAGGATGGGATCCCAGATGCGGATCTTCGGGTGGAGCGAATTCAGCGTGGCCGTCAGGCGTTTCATGGCGCCCGCGTCCAACGCGCAGAGGCCCAGCTTCACACCCCAGGCGCCCGTGAGATGGGGGCCCAGCGTCTCGATGCGCGCCACTGGGTCCATGGAGGGCGCTTGGATGGCCTGGCAGCCGAGGCCGTTCTGGATCGTCTCAGCCGTGCTCACGGCCATGGGATGGATGCCCAGCCGCGCCAGCGTCAGCGCATCGCGCAGCAGGCCCGCCCCTCCGGACGGGTCCATACCGCCCAGGCAGAGGGCGACCGGCGGTGTCGTGTGCGGCGGAGGCATGGGCACAAGGATGCCATGAGCCGGTCGCCGTGGGCCGGGAGCCGATTAGGCCTGTTTCTTCTTCGGACCCTCGTTCAGCCGGTCCACGAGCTGGCGGCCGGGCTTGAAGCGGGGCACGACCCGGGCGGGGATCTCGATGACTTCGGAGGTGCGGGGATCGCGGCCCATCCTGGGTTTGCGCTCCGCGGCGTGGAAGGTGCCGAAGCCCACCAGCGTCACCTTCTCACGGGCCTTCAAGCAGGCGCTCATGCTGCTGATCATGGTCTCTAGCGCTGCTGCGGCCTGCGCTTTCGTGATGCCCACCCGGTCCGAGATGGCTTCAATCAGGTCCGCCCGGTTCATGGGGTTCCCTTCCGGGCGGCTCATCCATCCAGCCGACCCGGCCCAAAGCTAGGGCGACAGGATGGCCGCGTCAATACTATGATTCTCTTGTGGAATATCCGCATTACCTCCGCGTTGCCTACCTGGGAACGGCCTTCTTCGGCTGGCAGATCCAGTCCACCTTGCGAACGGTGCAGGGGGATTTCTGGGTCGCCCTGCGCAAGCTCCATCCCGAGGCGCCCATGCCCCAGGGCACGGGCCGCACGGATGCAGGCGTGCATGCGAAGGAGCAGGGCGTCCTCATCCTCTGCCCAAAGCCCTGGGACAGTTACCGGCTCCTGGCCGCGCTGAACGCGCACCTGCCGCTGGACATCCGCGTGATGGAAGCGCGGCCCGCGCCGGAGGGTTTCTTCCCCCGCCACCACGCGGTGGCGAAGCGCTATGTCTACCGCGGCACGGAGGGCCCCGCGAAATCCCCCTTCGACGAGGGCCGCCGCTTCCATGTCTTCGGGGCCGATGCCCTGGACCGCGCGGCCATGGCCGCAGCCGCGAAGCATTTCGTGGGCCGTCATGATTTCGCGGGTTTCCGCTCGCCGGAGTGCGTGTCCAAGACCACGGAGCGGGTCGTCCACGACCTTCGGCTTGAGGGCGTCTTCCCGGAGTTCGATCTGGTCTTCGAAGGCGACCGTTTCCTCATGCACCAGGTGCGCATCATGGCGGGCACGCTCATCGATGTGGGCAAGGGCCGTATCAAAGCCGCGGACATTCCCCGCATCCTGGCCTCGAAGGACCGCGTGCAGGCGGGCCAGACGGCTCCGGCGGAAGGGCTTTGGCTGGACCGGGTCTGGTTCCAGGCCCGTTTCGGAATAGGGGAGCCGTGCCCTTGGGGAGAATAAGGGTAGAATCGCCGTTTCCCCATGACGACACGCGCCCCCATCGCCCCCAGCCTGGCGGATCAGGCCACCCGGCTCCTTGAGGAGCTGGTGGTGGTGTCGGAGCTTGCGCCAGGCAGCACCGTCACGGAGCAGGAGCTCTGCGACCGCATCGGCCTGGGCCGCACGCCCGTGCGTGAAGCCGTGCAGCGGCTGGCCGCGCAACGGCTGTTGAAGGTGCTGCCCCGCCGCGGCATCCGCGTCACCCATGTGGAGGCCATGGAGTATCTGGGCCTGCTGGAGACGCGGCGCGTGCTAAACCGGCTCATGGCCGAATTGTCCGCTGTCCGGGCTTCCCAGGACCAGCGCGGGGAGCTGCGGGACTGTGTTCTCGCCATGGCGGACGCTGCGGGCCGCGATGAGTTGAAGGATTACCTGCGCCAGGACCAGCGCTGCTACGAGATCGTGCAGGAAGCGGCGGGAAATCCGTCTCTGGTGCAGTCCATGGAGCCGCTCCACGCCCACTGCCGCCGCTTCTGGTGCCTCTACCGCCACGCCTGGGATCTGGAAGAAGCCGCCCGGGGCCAGTTGGCGCTCATGAAGGCCATCATCCGCGGCGACGAGGAGGCTGCAGTGGCCGCCTCAGATGCGCAGATGGACTATCTGGACCGCTTCGCGCGCGCGGCGCTCAACCTCGACTGACGCCAGCCCGCCGGATCAGGTTTCCTTGATCCCGAAGACCCGCTCGTAGCAGATCCAGTGGGTGCCGAAGGTGAGCGGCAGGACAAACAGGGCGCCCACATAGCAGCAGAGCAGGCCCGCGAAAGTCAGCAGGGCGTTGACCAGCGCCAGCAGCAGCAGGCCGCCCAGATTGGCGTGGGCCGCGCGGAAGCTCAGCTTCACGGCCTCCAGGCCCGTCAAGCCGCGGTCCAGGATGAGGGGATAGGTGAAGGTGAAGAAGACCCCGATGAGCAGCGACCCCAGCATCACGAAAAGGAAGATGGCCGCGAACATGAGGCAGCCGAGCGTCCCGATGCCTTCCTGCGCTCCGTGCCCCGCGATGCCGCTCAGCACGCCCGCGAAGATCACGACGAAGATCGCCATCATCATGGGCAGGATCAGCACGAGGCTCGCCGCCAGCATGAGCAGCGACGCGATGAAAGACTCGGTGAAATGGCCGAAGCCCTTGAACAGCATGTCGAAGGTGATGGGGAGGCCCTGGGCTTGGCGGCGGTAGCAGAGGTAGATGCCGCACATCATGGGGCCCAACAGGAGCGCCAGAGGCGCCGCACTGCCTAGCAGCAGGCCCGCGGCCGTGATGCCCAGGAACAGCCAGTAGCGGTCCTTCACCCGGGCCCAGGCCTCGCTGAGAAAGGCGAGGGGGGAGATGTCGGCACGGGAGAAGGGGATGGATTCCATGGTCGGGTTCATACGGGTCGCCTTCCTTCGAGCGCGCGGTCCAGCGTGAGGTCGTCGGCGTATTCGAGGTCGCTGCCGATCGGAAGGCCCAAGCCGATGCGGGAGATCTTCAGTCCAGCGGGCTCCAGGATGCGGGCCAGCCAGGCGGCGGTGGCCTCGCCATCCAGTGTGGGGTTGGTGGCGAGGATGAGCTCCTTCACTTCGCCGCTCTCCAGCCGCTTGAGCAGCTCGCGCACCCGCAACTGGTCCGGCCCCACGCCCTTCAGTGGCGAGATGAGGCCGCCGAGCACATGGTAGCGGCCGCGGAAATGGCCGCTGCGCTCGAAGGTGATGACATTGGAGGCCTCCGCCACGATCGTGAGCACGGCGGGATCGCGGTGGAGATCGCGGCAGACGGCGCATTCCGGCGCGTCCGCGAAGGCGCCGCAGGTCGTGCAGAAGCCCACCTTCTCCGCCGCGTTGTCGAGGAGATGACCCAGGTGCCGCATGGCGTCCGGGCCCTCCTTGAGGAGGTGCAACGCCATCCGTTGCGCGGACTTCTGCCCCACGCCCGGCAGCGTCTGCAGCGCCTCCACCACCGCTTCCAGCGGCGCGGGGAGTTTCATCAGAACTTGATCCCCGGCAGGTTCATGCCGCCGCCCATGCCGCCCATCTGGTCCTTCATGGCCTCGTCCACCTTGACGGCGGCGTCCTTGAAGGCGGCCACGATGAGATCCTCCAGCATGCTGGGGTCCTCGGGGTCCATTGCCTCCTTGGCGATCTTCACGGAGACCACTTCCTTGGCGCCGTTGAGGGTGAGCTTCACGCTCTCGCCGCCGCTGGTGCCGTCGATGCGGAGGCTGGCCTGGGCCTCGGCGAGCTTGGCCTGCATGGCCTGGGCCTGACGCATGAGGAATCGCATGTCCATGGAGTGCTCCTTCAGTGCTTGTGTTCGAGGAAATGGGCGGCCCGCATGCGGCGCACGATGGCGAGCATGGCCCAGTATCCGGCGGGAATGGCCAGCAGGCAGAAGATGAAGCCGCCCAGCAGGTAGGAATGCAGCACGGGGCGCAGCATCTCCGCAAGCTCCTGCATGCCCGCCCAGGAGACGAAGTTGCGCCAAGTGATCTCGTGCCAGGGGATCTTCCCCAGCCCGTGATGGAGGCCGTGGCCCCGCAGCAGGTTGCCCGCGATCACCTCCAGCGTGGCGATGGGCACCATGGTCCAGGGGTTGTTGATGAATGCGCCCAGGAACATCAGAGGCATGTGGAGGCGGCGGAAGGCGAAGCAGAAAGCCAGCACCAGCACGGTGTGGAGGCCCACGAGCGGATTGAAGGCCACGGAGAGCCCCAGCGCGAAACTCCAGGCGATCTGCTCCGGGGCCAGCTCGGGATGCAGGACGAAATGCTTCAACCGGCCCAAGAAGCCCTTGGGGGGCGCGGGCGGAAGCTCGCCGGGCTGGATCTCGCCGGGATCGTCAGCAGTCATCGGAAGTGGTCGAAGCTCTGGTCATCAAGGGGGACACGGGAGCTTCCATCATAGAGGAAGAGTGGCGCGTCTCCTCTTGAAATGGCGCGGCCCACCGCGAGGAGGGGCAGTCCCAGCCGGGCCTCCAGCTCGGCCTGAGGCAGGCTTGATCCGAAGCAGCGGGCGTAGTCCTCGCCACCCCGGATGGCGTCCTCACCCAGAGACGCATCGACCTCGATGCTTACGCCGCTGGCGAGCGCCATGCTGCGGAGATCGCGGCTGAGGCCGTCCGAAAGGTCCATGCAGGCGTGGACCTCCGCGATGTCCGCCAGCTTCAGGCCCAGACCCAGGTTGGGCTTGGGGTCAAGATGGACCGCGATGTCCGGGTCGCCCAGATCGCGCGATCCGGCCTGGAGTTTTCTCAGGCCCCGCAGGCTCGCGCCCAGGGGCTGATCCACGAAGAGCGTGTCGCCCGCGCGCAGGCCATCCCGTCGCAGCCAGCGCGCCGCGTGGCCGAAGGCCGTCATGCCGAGGCCAAGGCCCTGCGCCCGGCCCACGGTGTCACCACCCAGGACCGGCAGGCTCGCGGTCCGCGCGGCGTCCGCGAGGGAGTCCAGGAAGGTCTCCAGCCAGATGCGGTCGAGATTCCCGGGCAGGGCGAGGGTGAGGGTGAATCCGGCGGGCGCGGCGCCGCTGGCATCCAGGTCCGAGAGGTTCACAGCCAGGAGCTTGCGGGCCAGCAGGGCGGGCGGGTGCCAGTCGCGCCTGAAGTGGGTGCCCTCCTCCATGAGATCCGTGGTGGCCAGCAGCATCCGGTCCGGCGGGGTCGCGGGCAGGGCGCCGCAGTCATCCATCAACGCCTCCCCGCCCGGGAGCCGCGCGCGGATGAAGGCCAGGATCTCCAGTTCGTTCAAGGCGCCCATGATCCGACCATGATGGCCCATTATCGAGCTTTGGCTGGCCTGATCCGCCATGCTAGCCTTCCAGGGTTGCCGCTCGGGGCAAACGCACGGGAGAACCCATGTCCATCACCAAGGTCTGGATCGAAGAAGGCTGCATCGTCTGCAACGCCTGCGAGGCCGAGTGCCCTGATGTCTTCCATGTGACCGACACCACCTGCACCATCCGCTCCGAGGTCCGCGCGGACGGCGCCCAGAGCGAGAACCGCGACGAGATGAGCGAGCTGAACGCCGATGTGCAGACCTCTCTCGAAGACAGCATCATCGCCGCCGCCGCCGGTTGCCCGGTCGAGGTCATCAAGTACGAGAAGGCCTGAGCGCCCCAGGCTTCGGACAGGAAGGGCGCCGCAAGGCGCCCTTCCTGTATCAGGCCCCTTGAGAGACGATGGACGATCACAACCCCGGACAACGCCATGCTTGAAAAACTCACCGCCGATCTGAAGACCTCCATGCTGGCCCGGGATGCCGCCCGCACGGGCGTCCTACGCATGGCGCTGGCCGCCTATAAGAACGAGGCCGTGGCCAAGGGCCTGGGCCCGCAGGGCGAGCTGCCGGAGGCGGACTCCATCGCGCTCTTCAAGCGGCTCGTGAAGTCCCGGGAGGACAGCGTCGAGCAGTTCACCAAGGCCGGGCACCCGGACCGCGCCGCCTCAGAGCAGGCGGAGATCGCCGTGCTCAAGGCCTACCTTCCCGCCATGCTGGAGGGAGTCCAGCTCGAGAACGCCGTCCGTGAAGCCATCGCGTCCACCGGCGCCGCGTCGAAGAAGGACATGGGCCTCGTCATGAAGGCCCTCACCGCCCAGCACGGCGGCGCCTTCGACGGGAAGGCCGCCAGTTCGCTCGTCCAATCCCTCCTTCCCTGAAACGAGACATGAAACAGTCGAAGCTCCTCCTCCAGACCCTCCGCGAGACGCCCAAGGACGCCGATGTCGTCAGCCAGCAGCTGATGATGCGCGCGGGCATGATCCAGAAGCAGGCCGCGGGCATCTACAGCTACTTCCCCCTGGCCGTGCGCAGCATCAAGAAGTTCGAGCAGATCGTCCGCGAGGAGCTCACCCGCGATGGCTGCCAGGAGATCCTCATGCCCGCCGTGCAGTCCAAGGAGCTGTGGGAGGAGAGCGGCCGCTGGACCTTCTACGGCAAGGAACTGCTGCGCTTCCAGGACCGCAAGGGCGCCTGGTTCTGCCTGGGGCCTACCCACGAGGAAGTCGTCACCGACATGGTCCGGAGCACCGTGCGCAGCTACAAGCAGCTGCCCATGAATGTCTTCCAGATCCAGACCAAGTTCCGCGATGAGATCCGCCCCCGCTTCGGCCTCATGCGCGGCCGCGAGTTCACGATGAAGGACGGCTACTCCTTCCATGCCAGCGACGCCGACTGCGACCGCGAGTACTGGGCGATGTTCAACGCCTACAAGCGCATCTTCAGCCGCCTGGGCGTGAAGTTCCGCCCGGTGGAAGCCGACAGCGGCGCCATCGGCGGCAGCTTCACCCACGAGTTCCATGTGTTGGCCGGCAGCGGCGAGGACGGCATCCTCAGCTGCGACGCCTGCGACTACACCTCCAATGTGGAGAAGACTGAAGCGCCCGCGTTCCCCGCTGAGGACCACGGCGCGGCCTTCGAGCTGAAGCGCGACCACTTCCAGACGCCGGGCGTCGTGGGCCAGGTCGAACAGGCCGCAGGAATGCTCGACGCGGATCATCCCAAGGGCATGCCCCTCACGCAGACAAGCAAGTTCTACCTCTTCCGCGCGATCTACGCGGAGGGCGAACCCAAGCTCATCGGCGCCGTCCTGCGGGGCGACCACGAGATCAATGCCGTGAAGGTGAAGAACGCCGTGGGCGCCACGGACATGGAGATGATGCCGCTGGAGGAGGCCGAGGCCTTCACCGGCGCCAAATCCGGCTTCATGGGGCCCGTGGATCTCAAGCTCGACATCATCTTCGTGGACAAGAGCCTGGAAGGCGCCGTGAACCTCACCTGCGGCGCGAACCGGACGGACTTCCACCACTTCGGCCTTGATCCCAAACGCGATCTCAAGCAAGCGACCCTCGCGGACATCCGTCTCGCGCTGGAAGGAGACACCTGCACCCGTTGTGGCAAGGGGCACTACCAGGCCTACCGCGGCATCGAGGTGGGCCAGGTCTTCAAGTTGGGTCTGAAATATTCCAAGTCCATGAGCTGCACCTTCCTGGATGAGAACGGCAAGGACCAGCCCATGGTCATGGGCTGCTACGGCATCGGCATCACGCGCACCATCGCCGCCGCCATCGAGCAGAACTACGACGACGACGGCATCCTCTGGCCCTGGCCCATCGCGCCCTTCCAG